>JASLPZ010000303.1:0-8611 GCA_030744725.1 Pirellulaceae bacterium | reverse complement strand
GTCCAAACGGCGAAAAGCCGCTCCAGTGAATCGGCATCCGCCCTCTGACGGTGGCAAGGACGGCTGTCGCGAAAATGTCGGGTTTCAAACGCCCAATTGTCTCGTTCGTAAACGGCTATATTGCTGTCCAAATCGCGGGTGAGAAAATCGACCCTTCGCCTGATGGCATGGGCTGACTAGAATGAAAGTTGGGAGGATTTTCCAGGGTCTTCCCGACTATTATTTCTTCACGACCGGTGCCGCCCGTCGGGATTCGCGCACCCCGCCTGCTTGCCGATCCGCTCGTGGCGGATTTGCCATCAGCATCGCCCCACACCGCTTGACCATGCCGAAAGAATTTGATCCGTATTCGCAGTGGTTGGGCATTCTTGTGCATGACCGACCGGTCGACCACTATTGCCTGCTGGGCATTGCACGATTCACCTCAGATCCAGCGGCGATTGCGGTGGCGGCTGACCGGCGGATGGCCTTGCTCCGTTCGTATCAAACAGGGCCGCGAGGTCGATTGACGCAACAACTGTTGAACGAGGTCGCCGCCGCCAAACTCTGCTTGATCAACGCGCCGTCCCGGATGGCCTACGACGCAATGTTGGAAGGACTCGCCTCGGCGACCGCGCCGCCGGCCCCAGCAGAATCACCGCCGCAACCAGCACCGTCCGTGATACTTCAATCAGATTCGCCCGAACAACAGGAGCCGCGAGCCACGATGGCGATTGAAATCGACGATGAAGGCGTGGCGGAAGTATGGAACGCGAAGAAATCCGCTGGCGCGTCTGTCGGTTTGGCTGTGCTCGCTCTGGCGGTTGTGGTGATTGTCGCCGGGACGTACGTCATTGGGCAAGTCGTTGACGCGCACCGTCGTCTTCAGACCATCGATCCGTGGGTTACCATTGAGGATGGCGAGCGGATCGAAGAAGCGGATGTTGGCGACGGGGAGTCATCCATTCCAATCAACGAGCCCGTGGTCGTCTTTCAAGAGACCGATGGAAGCGTGAACTTCACGCCGCCAGTCGCAGTTTTGAACGGCAACTCAGTTCATATGGAAACGGTCGAGATCACCGATTTTCTCACTGGCTGGACATCCGTCGACGATTCGGCAGTCTGGAAGTGTAAGATTGTCAAGTTGCCGCCGAAGGGAGCTTTTCGAGTCCTGGTCACGTATCGTGCGGCGACCGAGGCGGACGCAGGCAGTTTCAAGATTGCGATCGATGGAGATGAGAAAACCTGCCAGGTGCGCGGTACGGGCGAGTTTGTGACCGACGAATATTTCTTGGCAGTCACACGGACTGGCGAGCAATCCATGGAGTTGCGTTCGCCGCAACTGCGCGGTGGAGAATTCGAGGTAAGAGGTATCCGCTTGGTGATGCCGAAGGGGGAGGAAGAACACTGACGATGGTGAGTTCTTGGTCAGCTTGTGGTTGGTGCTTAGCCACAGCGCAATAGTGGGAAGGCATCCCGCTTGCTTTGGGTAGGTGTCCATAAATCGCAAGCTGGAAGCTTACGCCACTACGGCGACTGCTTTGGGCGAAGCAACGGTGGTGCGGTTTGTTTGCGCCTGCCAGTCAAGCTGATTTGTCAGAGCCGGATTCGACTGTCGACGTCTTCGGAGACACAATGTAGGAATCGATGACTTCCGAGTCTTTCTGTAAAGGGCCGTCCGACGATTCCGTTTGGAATGTAAATCGCGAGCGGAACCAGCTGACCAGGCGCCGCCGATACCACCGGCGACACGGTGGTACTAACAGCGATAGCCCGAACGCGTCAGTCAGAATTCCTGGCGTCAGGAGCAACGCACCGGCAACAAGAATCATCGCGGCATCGATCAAGGCGTCCGTGGGAATCTGGCCTTGCGACATGGAACTGTGGATGCGTCTGTAGGTCTTGGTGCCTTGGGAACGGGCCAGCAATGTGCCGACAATGCCGGTCACGATCACTAACGAGATCGCGATCCATGGGTGCGTCCAGTCGGCCACGAACATGAGCAAAATCAGTTCGACCAACGGAACCAGGATGAATAGGATCAGCAGCCGAGCGAGCACGTAACGTCCTTTCCCTGCAAGACACGGAACACGTTTCGGCTCTGAATCATACGCATGGAGGCAGTTGAGAGAAACCCGCTGGCGCGTGATTGCAGTACTGCCAAGAGACTAACGGGATTCGATTTCAGCGGCACGCGAGGCATAGCGACGAGCCCGATCTGGGTCGTCCAACGCTTCGTACATTGTTGCCAGGTTTCCAAAAGGAACGGCCAGTGCTGCCTCTTCCAATCGCCCTTCGCGTTCGGCAGTGAGCATGATTTCGAGACCGTGTTGGGTCAGATTCACGGCTTCATCCTTAGCATTTGTTTGCCAATAAGAGACACCCATACTCACGAGGCGTTCGCCGTGTAAGCCGCTTTCAGAGCGGTTTCTGACCGGAAAGTCCATGGAAAAATAGGGGAGACATTTTTCGTAATACCGAACCGCCTTTTGATGGTCCTTCTGACCAACGGATTTCGCGAGCCCAGCGTAGAAGTAGATCTTGCCAATCAAGTAGTTTGAATGAGGCGTCGGATCACGTTGTCGATCCAATTGGTTGATCAGTTTTTCGGCATTGCCCGCGAATTGTACGACTTGTTTGTGATCTCCCCGCACGCGGGAGATCTCGATGGCCTCGTACAACGTCTCGACGGCGATCCAACGCAGTTCATTCTGATAACGGGAATCCGTAGATTCTCCAGCGGACTTGTCGAGCTCGTCAAGCAGCTGGCTAACGGCTTTCTTAGCGTCTGCGTTGATCTTCAGACCGGCATACGCGAGCAATGTCTTTTGGATAATCTGCAAACGAAGGGTGGATTCGCCTTCGTCAAATTCCAGCATACCGTAGGCGATTTCCGAAGCACCCTTTAGCCATTTCAGCATGGTCTTCTGTTTGTTCTGCCATTTGCCGCGCGCAATATCATTGGCAACGCCGAAATACGCGTCGACGAGGACACGCTTGGCATAGCGGCGCACATCTGTTCGATCGGTTGTTGCCAATTGCACTCCCATTTGCAGCGCTTCCTGGTGGATTTTCAAAGCTTCGTTGTATTGGTGGTCCGGTCCGTTTGCCATGAAATCCGCCAACAAGCAATTTGCTCGAGCCCTATATTCAGGTGGTGTCAATTCATCCGCAATAACCGTCTTCGCATCGGCGATCGCCGCCTCGTGATCATCAAGTTCGAAATGAATTTTGGCACGTGTCGTCAAGAGTCTCGAATCTTGGGGTGCCAAGCTGATGCTTTCTTCAATGGCCGAGAGTGCGCGACCGTAATTGCCAATCGCCTCCAGAATCTGGGCTTTCATCCAATGGATTTCCGAAGTGTTTGGAGCGTATTGATCCGCATATGCCAGATCCGTCAGATTCTTCTCATATTGGTGTTTGCGATCCTGCTGGACACGCATCAGAAACGGTTCGGCGGAAATCTGCTCCAAGACCAATTGGCCAACCATCCGTTCCGCGGCATCGGGATCAAAGCTGAACATCACGCCCCGTTCTGGGTAGATCTGCCCCATGACAGTTCCAGAATCGCTGCGGATCAGTACCGCCTCGAACCCCTCCAGTTTGAGTTCCTTCGCAACTTCCTGTGGTGGGGCCAGCTTGTCAAGAAAAATGATGATCGACGCGATTGTGTCGTCGTTGACAATCACTTCCACATTTGGAAACGGTCCGACCTGGTACGTGAAGACTTCTTCGCCATCTTGCTCCTGACGACTCTTGGGTTCGCCGAGCATTTCAATCAAATCCGCTGTCGTGGTCTCCCCTGGTGTCACACCCTGAAAGCTCGACGCGCGAATCTCCTGCGGTTGTTGTGGCGTTTCTTCCTCCGTGACTTTTGAAGCCTCCTTGTCCTGATCATCATCGGCCACGAGGAGTTTCCGCATGACGGGTGCACCGATGGTTTGCGATTTCAAGACGGCGGGCGGCGAGTCTTGCCAAGCCTGAACATCTCTCGAAATGAGCGTGCAGAGGAGAACAGTTCCCCACACAATGGCCCAGGCCGCTTCTTGACGATTCATGGCGAAACGCATGTCCGTACCTCTCGCACCGTGTTGCCCTTGACTTCAGTTCGGCGCATTGAATAAGGCGAAATTGTGGAAAAAACGGCGAGTAGTGTAACAACAATGCGGCAGGAGTCCAGGCGAGTTGACAGCAAAAATGGTATTTTTTGCCGGTCGCAAACTGCTAGCCGCCATGATGTTGTGCGAGAATCGCCACTGCCCGCTGAATGTCGCCACGGTTGATGCTAGCTTGCACATCGGCCAGCAACTGAATCTGCACGTTGCCGATGGGTACCGCATCGCCGGCAGTTGGCGAGTTCGGAACCAAACGATGCACAATCAACTCAATCAAACGATCGACACCCGCCCCAGTGACAGCACTCGTCCGGATGTCCGAGGATTGCATGGGTTTATCCACGAGGTCTGACTTGTTCTCCACCGTCAGCACGTTGGGGTGTCTGGCAATTGCTGGATCAACGAGGCTCGCGTCTGGACGAGTTGCATCGCATACATGCACGACTAAGTCGGCGGCTGCAACTTCCGACAACGCCAGTTCAACTCCAGTGGCTTCGATCGCGTTTTGACCATCGCGGATTCCCGCCGTATCCATCAGTTCGATCGGCCAACCATCAAGAGCCGTGTGCGTAGCGACGATGTCACGCGTCGTGCCTGGCTGATCGAAGACGATGCACCGCGAAAACCCCAGCATCGTATTGACGAGGCTGCTCTTGCCAACATTGGGAAGGCCAACGACGACGATCTTCCACGGTATGGTCAGGTGACGGCCAAGTGGTACCAGGTCGATCAAGTGTTGCAAATGCCCACTGGCCAGATCTCGACCGTTGACTTCCAAAGACTCCGCGATTTGACGTAACGCCTTCGGCCAGGCACCATGCAATTGATCCAACAGAATCCCTGCTGTACGCTGGGTACGCGCTTCGGACAACCTGCGCCACACGAATTCCAATTGCGGGTCCCGATGTCGTCGGTGCAACCACGTTGCCTCATCGCCGAGAACGACACCCCGCGACACCAACGCGGCGATGATCGCAGCCGCGGCCGCATCTCCACCATGACAGTGAATCTCGACGTTGCTCGCCGCTCGGCGGCAAACGACGATCTCCTCCTGATCGCCGGTGTCGTGATGCCAGATGCCGAATCGAATGCGATCGACAGGACTGGCGGCGAGCGGCTTGCCAGTGATCGGTCGAAAGAGTTCTCCGACTGCCTCCATGGCACCGGCACCCTCGATGGCCAACGTGGCTATCGCACCTCGACCCGCGGGCGTTAGTCGCGTCACCGTCGTGTGGTGCGCTGGTTCAGATGGCGACGGTCGAGTTTTCATCGATTGGTTCACGGCACCGACAACGGCCAAACGTGTAAAGCCTACGGATCCAATCGGCTCACGCAGCGGCCGCCGTCAAGATCCCTCCAATTACCAGATCTCGGACGAACACGGCGTCTTTCGAGATGAAGGGAGCCAGGCGTTCTGCGTCGCCCCCAGTCAGAAACAGTTGCGGCGAGCCGTTGGCCGATGCACCGATTCGTTCAACCAGTTCACGAATCGCTCCGACACTGCCCCAAAACAACCCGCTTTGGATCGCACCATCGGTCGACCTGCCCAGGGCGTTGGGCGCGGATTGTCGAAAACAGGGATCGACCTGTGGCAACTGGTCCGTCTTGGCCGACAATGCTTGCGAGACGAGTTGCATCCCGGGCAGGATCGCACCTCCCAGGAAGTCACCCTGCTGGCTCACCAGGTCCACCGTGATCGCCGTGCCAGCGTCAACAATGACGGCGGGTGCAAGCGGATCGCGAAGTTGATTGACGGCCACCGCCGCCGCCAGTCGATCCATGCCGACTCGGTTGGGTTGTTCGACGCATACCTTGATCGGCAAATCACCAGCGATCAGATCGCGGTACGATGCGCCGGTGTTCGATTCTCGGACCCAAGCGGCCAGCCGTTGCTCGCTTGGACGATGCACGCTGGCAACGCACCAGGATGCGGATGCAGGTATGTTCAATGCGACTGCGGCAGGATCAAAGCCGGCCGTTTCAACAGTGATTAGTTGTGACCATTTCCAGTGGACTTTGTTTTCGGCAGGATTACCGCATTCCGCTTCACCCAGAGAGTCGTGGACGCCGAAGGTGATCGTGGTATTCCCAATGCCTACTGCTACGAGTGGGTCGTTCATGGTGTCGCTTCAAGTCTTCGGGAAATCGAACTGGTGAGTTCGCTCAACCCTTGACCCGTAACTGCCGAAATCAGGAAGACGTCACGCCCGATCTCTTGCTTTAGACTATCTCGGAGTTTGGCCGCGCCGGGCAACTCGGCTTTTGTGACCACGATCAGTTCAGGTCGCTCGGAAAACTGCGGATTGTATTGTGTCAGTTCGGCGCGGATGGCGCGATAATTCTGGATTGGATCGGTTTCATCCTGTGGGCAAGGTTCGACCAAGTGGACCAAGATTCCCGCCCGCTCGACATGACGCAGGAATTCGTGACCGAGCCCAACGCCAGCATGAGCACCTTCAATCAACCCAGGTATATCGGCCATGACAAAGGAGCGGTCCAAGTCGATCTGAACCAGACCCAAGTTGGGGAATTTGGTTGTGAAGGCGTAGTCGGCAATTTCCGGTCGCGCATGGGAAAGCCGACTGAGTAGGGTGCTCTTTCCAGCGTTCGGCTTTCCAATCAGCCCGACGTCCGCGATGACTTGCAGTTCCAAAATCAACTTCCGAGCTTCACCTGGTTTGCCGGGAGTTGAATCGCGAGGGGCGCGATTGGTGGAAGATTTGAAACGGGCATTTCCCTTCCCGCCTCGGCCGCCCCGCGCGGCAATGATCTGTTCACCATCGAACACGAGATCCTTAATCACGAAGCCTTTTTCGGCATCCATAACGATGGTCCCCGGTGGCACTTGAATTAACAAGTCCTTGCCGCTACGACCTGTCTTGTTGGCACCCATCCCATTTTGCCCATCCGTCGCGTGCCAGAATTTCTGTTGCGCCAAGCCGGCTAGATTGTTGACGCCATTCATAGCCCCAACGGTCACGCTACCGCCCTGGCCGCCATCGCCGCCATCTGGGCCGCCTCTGGGGACATATCGCAGGCGGCGGAAGCTCACGCAACCGTCGCCACCATTCCCGGCTTCCACTTTGATCTCGACCCGATCAATGAACATCTGGTTTCACTAGAGAGCTTAGATCAGGTTTGATCTGGTCAGCGTACATAAAAAAAGGACAGCCCTAGTGAGCCGTCCCTCGTCAAGTTGTATCTGAATTCGGCGAGTGCTTTACGGTTTGGGAACGACGTTGATCCGACGACCCTTGCGGTCAAACATCACATGTCCCTCAACCAAAGCATACAAAGTGTAGTCGTTGCCTTGGCCGACGTTAAGGCCCGGATGAAAGCGGTTACCTACCTGTCGGACCAGGATATTACCCGCCAGAACGGCTTCGCCACCAAACTTCTTGACACCGCGTCGCTGGGCAGTCGAATCCCGCCCGTTGCGGCTGGAACCTTGTCCCTTCTTATGGGCCATTGCTGAACCTCGTTATCAACTGAATCTGTGGATCGCTTCCAAATCACAATACGAATCCATGACTTTAGCGATAAATCCAGCGATAATCAAGGCGTTGCTCGAGGCCGAATCGATCCAACATCTCCTGTTGGACGATCGGATCCGAGTCAATCGGGACACCGAATCTGATCTCGCCCTCATGCTCAAAACTGGTGTCACCGGGCCGCCAGAAATTCAGCTGTAAGGTCTTGAAGCGAAAAACGCGGCCTTTTCCTGGTGCATCTCCAGGCTGATAGGCACCGGGCGTGTCCGCAAAAATGAAGGCGTTGGTGAGGCCCCGAATATAAATAGAGAAATAGTCGATTCGCGGATCGACATCTTCCCAGGTGACCACGCCCCACACGCTACGATCGACCCGATCGTCGCTTAGCGGAATCTTGATTTTTGTCATTTCGACCGAGTTTTGGATCCGAACGCCCGGCTTTTCTCGCTTTTGAATGGCAGCCTGGGCGGCTGGAATGATCTGGTCGAGATACTCCTTGTCGAAATCCTGGCTCCGCAGTACGAAATGCGGAAAAAACCGCCGTGTTGCAAAATTCACCAACTGGGTCGTGTGGGGGCCATGGACATCATTCCCCCCTTTAGGCTGCGGATTCAACGCATATCCCTTGTTCTTGACCCGATATACCATGTACCAAATCAGTTTGCGCTGCATTTTCCCCGTCGGCTGCGGAATATCAACTTCCAACATGCGGAGCGGTTTGAATGCGAACTCCAAATTCCAAACCGGCCGGCGGAAAATCGCCCGTTTGGCCTTCTCTTCCAGCGTGTTGCTCTTGGCGTCAAAGTTCGGAGTCCAAGTCAGATTCGGGATCCCCTGCACCACTTCGACAATCGGTACGGGGCCGCTAAATGTCTCTTCAGGCTCAGTTTCTACGGGAATGACCGTCAGCACACCTGGCGCTAGTGGTCGAATCCTTGGCGGTTGTTGGGCTACGAGGGTCGTGCAAAACGAAGCCAACAAGACCCATGTCGCAGTCAGATGTAGATGGTTTTTTGGAAACATGAG
>JASLPZ010000302.1:0-8616 GCA_030744725.1 Pirellulaceae bacterium | reverse complement strand
CAATGATGTCGTGTGCGTTGTTCATGAAGTGGCCGCCTAAGGTAAGAAAGCCCATCGCGGCCAAAGCACTGTGTTCGCGTGAATTGGCAGAGGATGTCGTACCAAGCTGGTCGGCGGCAAGCTGCTCCAAAATGAAACGATCGAACGGCAGATCGTCATTCCACGCTCCAACAACATAGTCGCGATACGTGTAGGCCCAGGGGTAGTTCTTGTCCTCAAAGAATACGTAGCCCTTATTGTCGGCGTACCGAGCGACGTCCAGCCAATGCCGGCCCCATCGCTGACCGTAACGCGGATCCGCCAAGAGACGATCGATCAATCGATCGAAGGCGTCGGGCGTATCGTCTGCGACGAATGTGGCGACCTCGTCAGGTGTCGGTGGCAGACCGAGCAGGTCAAATGTGGCACGGCGAATCAACGTCTGACGACTGGCCCGCGGTGCGGGTTGCAATCCGGCCTGCTCTTGCTTCTCCACGATAAAATGATCGATTGGTGTGCGCGCCCAATCCGTGTGATGCACGTCTGGTGGCCGGGGATGAAGCATCGGTTGAAAGGCCCAATGATCGCCCGCCGCCTCTGATTGACCCTCGGCCAAATGAACACGATCAGGCCAAGGAAGGCCCATCGCAAACCACTGTTGGAAGGCGTCGAGCTCAGCCTTACCTAGCTTTCCGGCAGGAGGCATCTCGAGTTCGCCATCGTGTCGAATCGCACGCAACAACAGGCTGCGATCGATCCGCTTCAGATCAACGACCGGACCCCGGTCTCCACCCTCCAACAGCGCTGCGCGTGAATCGAGACGCAACCCGGACTCTTGTTTGCGCTGCCCATGGCACGCCAGACATTTCACCACCAAGATCGGACGCACATGCCGCTCAAAAAAATCTTGAGCCGGCAAGTCACGCGGGGGAACATCGCCGTCAGACGCCGACGTGCGGCCGACATCTCCAAGCGTTACAACCGCCAGCCACACTCCGATCTTCAGCCACTGAGTACCGTGCATCCATCCATTGTCTACAAGATGGAGTGCAAGGGCAATCTGGAACTGCCTTAACGCGTGCCTTTCGAGTCAGCCAGTTTATGGCTAGTGCCGGCACGTCCTGACTACTGACCTCCACCGCGAGCGGGCACGTCCACCGGATCGGCTGTTTGCTTCGGAGCCCGGTTGAGAATCCGAGAAATCAGTGAGAACGGATTTCGCTTCTTCTGCTCGGCCGCTGGGCGTTGGGATGCGGACGGTGATTCCAGCAAATCTACGCCCACTTTTCGCTGAAGTTTCGGAGGATTGGATTTCGCCGTTTTTTTCGATTGGAATCCCCTCATTCGGTCAGCCCGTAATAGCACAAGCAGCTGGCGTGGGATCCCGTCCTCGCTTTCGGCAGGCAGGCCTCCGATGAGTACGGTCCCACCAACCGGCAATTGGATAGTCGCGCTGGCTTTGGTCGTCTGCACGTTTGGCACGGCAAGCTTGACCGGGTGCGGGCGATTCGCAACTCGAATCGATCGCGTTGTGACGTCGAGAATCCGTGAAACGATGATCTCGTAGTCGAGCCACATTTTGTCGTCATCAAGTACCGTTCGAAGGCGGACCATCTTGCCCTTCGGGACGACCCGCGTCTGGGGAAAATCGTTGTTCCAACCCACGACAAACGGCGTCTTCTCGCCGACAACCGCAGTGGCCGTTATCCCGTCAACGAATGCCAATTGGGGGCTGAATATCGATTTCGTTCGCTCGTCTTCTTCCAACCTGCTCAACAACAGCTCGGCTTCCCGACTGTTCAAGATCTTATGTGTGCTGGGGA
The DNA here is from genome assembly GCA_030744725.1 of Pirellulaceae bacterium. Classification (GTDB taxonomy): domain Bacteria; phylum Planctomycetota; class Planctomycetia; order Pirellulales; family Pirellulaceae; genus ARS98. Next base: position 6,814 of record JASLPZ010000302.1, on the reverse strand, counting down.
TGCGCATTTCCGTTCCAGCCGTCACTTGGCCGTGCAATGTGCTTCTCGACTTCGTTTGGGGGCGCAACGGCTGGTTCATCGTGCCGAACGGATCGGCCGCGGCAAGCTGTGCTTGATCGAAGGGTGCGAGGGTCCAATCAGAAATCGTCGATTCGACGAGTTCGGTGGGTACGGAAAGAAACCTGAGCTGTGCATGAATCTGGTCGACATCGAACGCAACGTCACCGTCCGCACGCGGCGCCGCTGCCAACGACAACGGTGGCTGCGACGGCGAAGCCGTTTTATCTTCGCCCCAAACAGAACGAACGGCCGGCAGCAGTCCGGCGACAATCAGAACCGCAAACAACAAGATCTGCTCAAGGCCACACGCTTGCGCTTTGAATCCACGCTTCATGAGTCGCTCCCGTTCATTATCCAGAATGGTGATTGTCGCCGCCGTAAAACGAATCCACGATTGATGGCATCGAGAAAATGCGATCGATCAAATACGGCAAGCCAACGATGCTCGCACGGAGACCCCATTGAACTGGTCTCAGAAATCTGGGGGAGTTTAGAAGAACGTCGGTTCGGTTCAAGAGCAGATTCAAGGTATCCGAAAACAACGATCCGTCTCGGCAGATGGCAACGATGCGCTAGCACTGGTGGCATAAATGGACCACGCCACATCATTCAAAATCGTCGTCCAATCCCAACCCAGCAAGCAGATCGTCCCCCGCCGTATCGGCAGCGTGATCGACTGACGGTTGGGACTGCGTGGTCTCAGCATACCGCTGGCGAGCTCGTTCGAAGCATTCGTCGATCAACACGCTATCCGCGCTGCGTTTTGCGAAAAACCGGCGCAGCGCCTGTTCGGACGTGTCGTGGGTCGTAAGGACTCTTCGTGTAACTGAATCGACGAGCAAGAATCGCTCACCACCGTTGCTGTGGCTGACTTTCTTGATGGTTACATCCACGATCTTGTCTCGTACGGAAACACAGTTCGGCGGGTGCTTGTGATTGAAAGAAGCAGACACGCTCATTGCCGTTGTTCGCTCTACGAGCATGACGTAATGTTCGCGGAGCGAACAACGGCTAAACGGATGCACAATGAGTGTGCCCGGCTCCCTTCGAAGGTAACCCATGAGACGTCCGACAACAACACTTAAGACCATCCTACCGACTTTGTCGACCTTGCCATCAAAATCCATGGTAGCGATCGCGTCACCGGTACGGATTCTTCGCGGTCCGCAGCACCACAGCCATTCCGTGAGCTAGGTTTTGAGTGCAGACCGCGGCATCCATGGAGGTCAGTCTGGTCGTGTTGTCTTCGCTTTACGTGGCAATTTTCGAACGCGACGTGGCATCAACGTAATCCGCTATGAATTCAGATGCATCCCCGCTGAATGTCCTCGATCAACTCGCCAAGCGAGCGCGGCGAATGTATACGCTGCCGGCGGTCGCGATGCAGGTGGTCGAGCTGACAAATCGACCCACGATTGATGTGGTGGCGCTGAAAGAATGCATTCAGAACGACCCTGCGCTGACCACCAAGATCCTCCGCGTCGCCAACAGCTCGTTGTTCGGGCTACCGTCGAAAGTTCGCGATCTCAACCAGGCCCTCACACTGATTGGCAGCACGCGGCTCAAGCTCATGGTGCTCGGATTCAGTCTCCCCGACGAATTGCTGTCGAACCTGGATTTGGACGTCTTGAAAAACTACTGGCGGCACGCGCTCGTCAAAGCGGTGGCGGCACGTGAAATCAGTGAGATGGTATGGAAGATGCCCGGTGACGAAGCGTTTATTGCCGGCCTGTTGCAGGACGTTGGAATGCTGGCCTTGATCCAAGACTTGGGTCGGCCCTATGTGGCCTTTCTCGATCGAGTCTGGTCGGGCGGCGGCGATCTGGCCGCGTTAGAAAGCTCAACGCTAGGCTTCGATCACGTCATCCTGAGTGCGCGTTTGCTCGAGGCATGGGGGCTGTCCGAGTCACTAGTTCACGCCGTTTCCCAGCCGTTCGATGTCAAGCGGTTAATGCAACTTCCAGACGACGAACAAGCCTTGCCACAAATCCTGCATCTTTCCGAAATCGTCGCGGTGTTTCTCTCGCAGGATCGCGGCGAGCTACTCAATGGTCTGCTGCATGTCGGTAAGCAGTATCACGACTTGACGATCGAGCAGATCGACGAGCTGATCGATTCACTTGAAAACAACGTGCAGCCTCTGGCCGAAAACCTCTCCGTTCCACTGACACCCGTTGACTATCGCAATATCCTCATGCAAGCACACGCTCAGCTGGCAGGTGCCGCCGATGAAGTGACCGAAGCAGTGTGGTCGACCAACCATGCCCCAGCGATGCAAGACGCATCGCTTGCCCTCACTGGAGCCGTACAGCACCTGGCTGCCGTACCAGATCAGCAATCCGCGCCCGATCCGCACCTTGTAGTGCGAGCGGCTGAAGTGGAGTCTGAATCCCCACGACGCGCGCCGCACGGAACCGCAGCCAAGAAAGCAACCAACGATCCGGGTATCTTCGGTCACGTCACCGGCGCAATCGCAAAGTGCCGCAAATCACGTTGCCCGATTAGCTTAGCCTTGATCGAACTGGATGACTACGAATCGTTGTTTCTCACGTGTGGCTTGGAAGGCGTATTCCAGACCGTCGATCAGTTGCGCTCGACACTACTGGTCCTGTTGGCCGGCGAGGGCCATTTGCTCGAAGCCGACGATGCCCGTTTTGCCGTAATTCTGGAGAATTGCGACCGACAACAAGGCATCACACTGATCCGAAATCTGGTCCAGGGAGTTCGGCGTTGGTCAGCCATTCACGCCTCCAAGAGCGGATCCATGCGCTCCATCAGTGCGGGGTTGGCTACGCTTTCGATGCCGCCGAACAACTTCCCCACACGCGATTTGATCGACTCTGCACAACGCTGCTTAGACGGCGCGAAATCGTCTGGCGGAGACAGCGTCAAAAGCATCGACATCTACTGATCCGAGATTGACAAAAGCGTCTCAACGAAATCTCTGGACGAGATCGCTCAACAAGCCCGCGGCGGCTTCACTCGCAAAGTTGGTAAACTTCATCGCCAAGATTGACGTTTCGGCCAAGATCTGCGAACGCACGAGCGACGACGTTTCGGACGCGACGTCGGTATCGGCAATTTGACTGTAGGCACTGCTGATATTTTCCGCCATCCCGGCCAGGGCAGCCTCAGTCGAATCCAATGTGTATTTCTCGAACGTCCCCACTTCGACACGTGCGGCCAGAACTTCCTGGCGGGCTGCATCGAGGATTTCAGCGGCCAATTCGCCGTTGCCGCTCGCCAAACTCGCCGCGCCACCGCTGCGCAAATCGGACAATGTACCGCTCTCGTTACCCAGCGCGGCGCTATCGACTTCCGGGAGATCCACAGTCGCTGTTTGTCCAGGGTCCGATCCCACCAACAACTCAACCGAGTCGCCATCATATAGTCTGCGACCCGCGTACGAAGTGTTTCCCAATCGATCGAGTGCTTCCAGTGAAGCATCAATCTCCATCTGCAGCGCCTCGCGCTCTTGCGGCGAAACCGTATCGCCTACACCCGCGACCAGGTTGCCCTGAATCCGGTCCAGCAGCCTCGACGCCTCGGCCAGCCCGCTGTCGGCAACGTGCAACATTCCGCGACTGCGCTGCGAAGCGGCCATTCCCTTCTCGATGGCGGTTAACTCGGCACGCAGCTCCGTAGCCGCCATCATCTGTGCTGGATCGTCGCTGGCGCGTCGGATTCGCTGCATGGTGGACAGCCTCTCGCTCGACGCAGCAACTTGATCCGACGCACGATTGAAGTTGCGTCGCGCCGCAACCTCAAAGCCGGAACCACCGAAAGAAATACGCAAAGTGCAACCACCTCTTGGGAAATCGGAGTTGAACGAACGCCATCTGAAACATAGCATACAATCGTTCGCCGTGACGGGTGGGGTGCGACAATGGTCCACGTTTCAGCCAAATCGGATGTACCCAACAGGGAATCCTGTAACGACCGGATGGCAATTTCAGGAATCCAACTCCCGTGAACTCTCTGCTCCGCTCGGCCTTCCTGATCAGCATGGTGTTGCTCGTCCCGGTCCTCCCGTTCTTGTTTTTTGGCGAGCATTTGAGGGCGTTGGTCACGAATTGGCTCGAACAACCTTCGTCAAAACCGGCTACGGCAGGACTGATTGTGGGGTTGTTGGCGACCGATATTTTCTTACCAATTCCGTCCAGCATGATCAGCACACTTGGCGGCTGGCAACTCGGCTGGATGGCCGGTACCCTGGCTTCCTGGGTCGGACTCACGCTGGGAGCGATGGCCGGTTTTTCGCTGGCACGTCGCTGGGGTCGACCGTTCGCACTGTGGTTTTCTCGCGAAGAAGAACTTGACCGCATGAAGCAGTTGAGCGCCTCGTATGGTATCGCCGTTCTGATTCTGGCGCGGGGAGTCCCCGTGCTGGCCGAAGCAAGTGTGTTGTTGATGGGCGTTCATCGTCTCCCGTGGAAGCAGTTCCTTCCCGCAGTTGTGCTCAGCAACCTGGGGATCGCCTGGGCGTATTCGACATTTGGTGACTATGCCGAACAGCATCAATGGCTGCCGTTAGCCATGGGCGTTTCCGTTGCCTTACCTGTATTATTGGCCGCAGTGATCGAACGCTTTGTGGCTCGCAAAACGAAAGAACAATCTCATGACGAATAACCGCAAGTCGATTGCCGATTTGCTGGACACCTCTGATCCTGCGCTCTTCGACATTCAGACGGTGGGCGACGGGCCACAAGGCTCGCTGCCGTTAACCGATGAGATGCTGCGCAGCTGGCCGAGCGGCCACCTGTTTGGAATGACCCAGAATGCTGCCATGGGCTGGAAACCCGAAGATATGTTGGGGCCACAGTACTTGTTGGTCAGCACGCAAGGCGGCGTTCGCGCCCCTAACGGCCAGCCAATTGCGCTTGGCTATCACACAGGCCATTGGGAGGTCGGACTGTTGGTCGAGGCCGCGGCTAGGGAAATCAAGCGGGCCGGTGGCGTGCCCTTTGCCGCTTTTTGCAGTGACCCCTGCGACGGGAGAACGCAGGGATCGACTGGGATGTTCGACAGCTTGCCCTATCGCAACGACGCGGCCATCGTGATGCGCCGACTGATCCGTTCACTGCCGATGCGTCGCGGAGTTTTGGGCGTGGCAACGTGCGACAAGGGACTGCCGGCGACGTTGTTGGCGATCGCGGCAATGCACGACTTGCCGTGCGTTATCGTCCCGGGCGGCGTAACGCTGCCAGCGCGTGACGGCGAGGATACAGGCAAGGTCCAGTCGATTGGCGCCCGATACGCGCACGGCGAGATCACGTTGGACGAGGCGTCCGCAGCGGGATGTGGTGCGTGTGGTTCGCCCGGCGGCGGATGCCAGTTTCTTGGCACTGCCGCCACGTCGCAAGTGGTCAGCGAAGCGCTCGGCCTGTCGCTGCCACATTCGGCACTGGCCCCCAGCGGCCAGCCAATCTGGTTGGACATTGCTCGACGCAGTTCACAAGCATTGATGCACCTGGCAGACAGCAACGTCACTACACGAGACATCGTGACAGATGCTTCGATTCGCAATGCCATGGTAGTCCATGCGGCCTGCGGCGGTTCGACCAACCTGTTGCTGCATATACCGGCGATCGCCTTTGCCGCTGGACTAGAACGACCGACCGTTGTCGATTGGAACGAAGTGAATCGCAGCACACCGCGGTTCGTCGACGTGTTGCCAAATGGGCCCACGAATCACCCCACCGTTCAGCTGTTTCTGGCTGGCGGCGTTCCCGAGATCATGCTGCATTTGCGTGGACTGGGGTTGCTCGACCTTGACACAAACACCGTGGCAGGCCAGCCGCTGGGTGATATCCTCCAGTGGTGGGAAACGTCATCGCGTCGCGAACAGCTGCGCGAACTGCTCCGACAGCGCGACGGCGTGAATCCGGACGATGTGATTATCGCGCCTGCCGAGGCCAGAAGCCGCGGTCTTACCAGTACGGTTTGCTTTCCCACCGGCAACCTTTGCCCCGAAGGATCGGTCATCAAGGCTACGAGCATCGATTCGGCAGTCGTGGACGACGACGGCGTCTATCGCAAGACCGGCCCGGCGCGCGTCTTCACGACCGAACGTGAAGCGATCGAGGCCGTCAAGGGCCAGCTGGATCCTCCGATCAAACCGGGCGACATCCTGGTCCTGATGGGTCGCGGGCCGCAAGGATCCGGGATGGAGGAGATCTATCAAATCACGTCAGCGTTAAAGTTCATTAAATGGGGACGCGAAGTGGCTGTGCTGACAGACGCGCGTTTCTCCGGCGTCAGCACGGGAGCCTGCATCGGGCACGTCGGTCCTGAAGCGTTGGCGGGTGGGCCGATTGGGAAAGTGCGGGACGGCGACGTCATTCGAATTGTGGTGGATCGCAACCTGCTGACAGGGACGGTGGATCTCGTGGGCGACGGCGCGGAAGAATTCTCGCCAGAACAAGGTGCCGACATTCTTGCGCAACGAGCGTCTCCGGCAAACTTGGCACCCGATGTTGACCTGCCCGACGACACACGATTGTGGGCTGCCTTACAACGCGTCGGCGGCGGCGCATGGGGCGGCTGTGTTTATGACGTCGACCGAATCGTCGCCGCACTCGAGCCGCAGGAAGATAGCGGGTGATTGTCTAGCGCCACCGATGGTTTGCACGAATGGAAGTCGCCCTCTCCCGGCCGCAACCGCGTCCGACCTCTCCCGGCGGGACTTTTTCGCTCTTGACTACGAGACGAAGCCGGCAGCGAGTCCCCTCGGGGAGAAGGATAGGATGAGGGG
>JASLPZ010000301.1:0-8686 GCA_030744725.1 Pirellulaceae bacterium | reverse complement strand
GCCAAGGACGCTACCTCCTCTTGATTACACGCGAATCCCCCGCCCAAGCGCTAGCATTTTCGAGCGCCGTTCACATGAATCTCATGGTTTTGTAAAGACGACCGTGGGGCACTGATTCGACTACCGATTCGTAACTGAAAATGTAGACCATCCGGGCGCGCTCAGAAATCCATGTAAGAGATTTTTTTTTGCTCACGATGATGGCCGAAGCGGCAGGATCGCTTGTGGAAATCGCCACCGTTTCATCTCCTGCCGGTCTCGGCATCAGCCAATCGCGAAGTTGATTGTCTTTGACTTGCTCGCCCAGGTGCGCTAGAAAGCTTGTATCAGGTTCATCTTTAATAATGAGTCAAGCTTCTAGTGGGGCTGGTCGGGAGACCAGCCCACAACGTGTGGCTTACGGCCGTGCGACCCCAAAAAGACTCTGCCGACCGTGCCACGGTGGCGAATCACGACTCACCGATTGACCTGAATGTGGGCTCCTCCGAACGTGGGCCGGTCGGGAGAAGTCGGTTGAACGGCCCACAACGTGTTGTTTCATGGAAAACGCTCCGCTTTGCGGGGCAAGCCAAAACCACGGCCCATGATGCAGGCGCGTTCCCTATTTGGTTGCGGCCCTGTCGCATTAGGTTATGCTGCGCTGTCATCATATTGGGAGATTGAGAAATGAAACGACCATCAAGACATATGACTCATTGGATCGCAGCCACAATCGTCGTTGGCGTGTTTTGGATCAGTTCGTCGCCGCTATTGGCGCCGGCACTTCTCTGGAGTGCTGAAGCTGATCGACGTCCAAACATTGTCGTCGTGTTGGTCGACGATTTGCGGTGGGACGAAATAGGCTGTGCTGGACATCCATTCGTGCGGACACCGAATATCGATCGAATCGCGAGAGAAGGTGCGCGATTTCGCAACGCATTCTGCACGACACCACTTTGCTCGCCTGTCCGCGCCTGCCTGTTGACCGGTTTGCAAACGCATCACCACGGAATCCGGGACAACATCAACCGCAGCCAGCAGAGCCATCGGCTAAAGACGTTTCCACAGACGCTGCAGCGTGCTGGCTATAAGACCGCCTACGTCGGCAAGTGGCACATGGGCAATGACGATACATCGCGGCCCGGATTTGACCATTGGGTCAGCATGAAGGGGCAGGGGACGTCGTTCGACCCGACGTTGAACGTCAATGGTGATCGCGTCGAGTATCGCGGTCACACAACAGATGTCTTGAACGAGGCAGCCGTGAGTTTTATTCGCCAGCAGAAACGGCATCCGTTTTGCCTTTACGTGGCACACAAGGCGCTGCATCCGGAATTGACGCAGCGCGACGACGGTAGCATTACGGATCCCAAGGCGGCACAATTCCTGCCAGCCAAGCGACATCAGAAGCTCTACGCTGATGCCGCGATCCCGCGGCGGCTGAACGTCAGCGACACGTTACAAGGAAAGCCCGCATTGCTTCGCAAGATTGACGGATTGCCTCCGCTCGGACCTGCCACGGGAACGAGCGACGAGACAGTGCGCGATCGGCTCCGTATGCTGGCCGGGGTGGACGAAGGGGTTGGCTTGTTGCTGAAGGAACTCGAGCGATCAAGTGCACTGGACAACACTGTTTTTATTTTCACCAGTGATCATGGCTACTGGTATGGCGAGCACGGATTGAGCGTCGAGCGGCGGCTGGCATACGAAGAAGGAATCCGCGTTCCGCTGCTGATTCGCTATCCGAGGTTGGTCGAAGCCGGAAGTACGATAGACGAGTTCGCATTGAGCACAGACCTGGCACCGACGGTGCTTGATTTGGCAGACGTCACGGAAGATTTTCCGGGCGACGGTCGCAGCTTGGTTCCTTTGTTGAAAGGCGAAGGCGTCGCAGACTGGCGCACGTCATTTCTGATCCAGTACAACACCGATGAGGTCTTCCCCCGCGTCTACAAGATGGGGTACCGGGCGATTCGTACTCGGCGTTGGAAGTTCATTCGCTTCATTGAACTCGAAGGCATGGACGAACTGTACGATCTGCGGCGCGATCCGTACGAGATGAACAATGTCGTCGGTCGTGCCGATTCACAAGTCGTGCGGCAGCGACTCACTGCAGCACTCGATGAATTTCTAGAGGACGCACCATGACATACAGAGTACGTGGGAAATACAGAATACGAGGGGCAATCAGGGTCCGTGGGACAAAACGGTCCTACATTTTTGGGCCGGCGACGATACTGATTGCGTTGGGGCTGACATTCGCCGCGGCCGCCGCGGAACCGCTGCAGGTAATCACCGAGCGTAACGTCGCCGTTCCGATGCGCGACGGCGTCGAGCTGCGGGCCAACGTCTTTCGACCGGATCGTGGTGGGCCGTATCCCGTCCTCGTACTACGCACGCCGTACGGTAAGCCGAATGGCGGAATGGACCGTTACGTGAAGTCCGGCTACATTGTGGTCACGCAGGATGCTCGCGGGCGATATGCTTCAGACGGCCAGTGGGAATCTTTCGTGCGTTTCGAAACCCACGACGCGGAAGACGGTTTTGACACCGTCCAATGGGCCGCGAAGCTGCCGGGTTCCACGGGCAAAGTGGGGACGTTCGGCGCTTCGTACAACGCGTTTCTGCAGTGGCGGCTCGCGGCCCTGCGTCCTCCAGCACTCGTGGCGATGGCCGCCTCCAGCATTCCCGCTCGCTACACCGATCTCGAGGGGCCGGGGACCATTCGACCAGGGCGTCGTCTGCATTGGTGGGTGACTAGTATGTCGCCGGACATGCGTCGACGCGCAGGCCGGTCAGGTGTCAACTCAAAGTCCGAGATGCGCAAACTGTGGAATGCTGGCGACGACAAGAAATGGTTGAATCACTTACCCTGGCTCGAACTTCCCGAGACGGCCTGCGAGGATGAAACTGCTGCCGTTCGGTTTTGGTTGAAGAATCCGCATTCCGATCCGTGGAAACTGCACGAAGATGCTCGGAAAGTGGTTGTGCCCAATCTGAATCTGATCGGTTGGTGCGACCATTGTAACGGCAACATGCTGCTCGACCGCACGATCATGAACGAAAGCGCTTCGCAGCGGGCGCGAATCGGTTCTCGAACGATTGTGGGTCCGTGGTCGCATTCGAAACGTCGTCGTTACGGAAACATCGACTTCGGACCGACTGCCCAACTGGATATCGTTGGCCTGCAGATTCGCTGGTTCGACCATTGGCTCAAGGGCAAGAAAGACGGCCTCGAAGACAGCTCGCCTTGGCGAATCTTCGTGATGGGCGAAAACCGTTGGCGCGACGAGCCGCATTGGCCGCTGGAACGAGCACAAAACAGGGTCTTTTACACTGCCAGCGACGGCCATGCCAACACGCCGGCAGGCGACGGCAGATTGACTGCGCAACAGCCTGCACAATCAAGAGTGCCCACGAAATCAGAGGCCCCTACCAAATCAGAGGTTCCGTCCCTGACGGACCGTTATACCTATGACCCGCAGGATCCGGTTCCATCTCTGCATGGTCCCGCCCTGTTTGTCATTCCAACGGACCAGCGACCGCTGGCGGAACGTCGCGACATTTTGGTTTACCAGTCCGAACCACTGACGGAGCGGTTTGAAGTGACTGGCAATCCAACGGTGGAACTGTATGCGTCGTCGTCGGCACCAGACACCGATTTTTTCGCACGCCTAGTCGACGTCGCCCCAGATGGCATGGCCCGTGACGTTTCGTTAGGGATGGTGCGAGCGCGATTTCGCGATGGGCTCGACAGACCGGCGCTAATCAAACCGGGCGCAGTCGCCAAGTATACGATTCGCATGGATCCAACTTCGAATGCCTTTCTGCCCGGACACCGTATTCGCCTGGATATCACAAGTTCGGATTTCCCCAACTACGATCGCAACCACAACACGGCCACCGATCAAAATGCCAATGCCGTGCTGAAGTCTGCCGAGCAGGTCATTTATCATGGCGCCACTCAGGCGACACGGATCATACTCCCGTGGATTCCACCGGGTCCAGTCGCTGACGCCGCGCCTCAGTCCGTCACAGATTAATCGCGCCGTATCAACGTGCACAACGAAAACTGCAGTCCGTTGAATTCGAATTGCAGTTCGCCGTAACGGGCAATATGACCTTGTTCCGGGCGCTCAACCGTCATGGCATACGCCTTGCCGTTTTCGGCCAGTGGCTGCGGTTGCCAATTTGATTCGCGAAAGTCGGTTGTTTCCGAACGCGCGACCCAGAGCCGCGCCGCCGTCGGTTTGCGGGATGGCTCGATCTTCAACGACAAGCCATCTGGGGCTTTGCCAAAATCCCAAGACAGGGCGGGCATCGCCTTGTCTGCCGCCGTGTGTTGAAAGAACACTGCCACGGTTGTGAGGGCGGACACGCGACCATCGCCCAAACTGTGGCCCGCGTTGGGGACTTGCAATACGTATTTCGGGCCAACCAGATCGTCCCAATACAAGTTCATGGCATCGACGACCCAATAGCGATCGTTGGTGCCGTTGATCAACAGTTTAGGGAGAGCCAACTGCTTGCGATACGTATAAGGGTCCATCATCACACGGAGCTGCATCTCGCGCGGCGATTCGTCTCCCGTATTGATTAGCCCTTTACTGCTATAGTCGATGATCTGTTCGCTGTATTTGCCCCAGGAAGCAAGTTGGTGCTTCATCTGAGGTCGAAAGTTCAGGACGTCAATGACAATCGGCGCGGTGCCGATCACGCGTTTATCCACCACAGGAGTGAGCCAGCTGGTCCAGCCTCGTTTCGACGCGCCGGTCACGACGAATCCTTTGACAGGCGTGTCCCATTTTTGTTTGGCAATCTCCTCGATCGCGTCCATCGCTTTGACCGCACTCTTGGCCATTGGAAAAAGCAGTGGCCAAGTCTTGTCGCCCGTCTTGAGGTAATGCAACCATGTCTCCGTGATCAGATCGTCCTCCGAGCGACCGTCCAACAGCGGCTGATTGGGAACCTGATGCAGCATTGCGACGCGAGCGCCGGCAAGCTCGGCCAGTTTCAGACCCATGGCCCTCTCGCCCAAGCCTGGGCGGCTACCGTTCTTTCCGCCAGTGATAAACAGCAACACGTGACCTGGGTGCCGCATCGCTTTCGGTTCGTAAATGAACAGATTGTGCTTCCAGACGATTCCCTGCCATTGCTGGGATGTCAGGGCAATGTCGTAGATCTTGGTATCGCCGAACTGCTGAGGCGTGGAGAGCTTCCAAGCAAACACCTTTTCCGGTCGAGTTATATAGTCTCGCAGGGCCGTCGGTACATCGGCTGTAACGGGATCATCGGCAGACGCCTGTCCAGCAGCGAACGCGAGCATGACGCAGAAAATGCCGAGAGAATAGCGTCGTCGTAATGCGGCAGCGCCGCAGCCAAATAGGGAACGTGCCCGTATTTGGTATGCTCCCCGACCAACCTGCGGTCGGTGCCCGTCGCTGGCGCACCATGCGCGCACCGAGCGCGCACCGAGCGCGCAGGTCCCAAAGCTAGACTCTAATGTACTGCTCATGCGGTCCTTTCCCGAATGTTGGAGGCGAACGTGCGAGGAAATCGCAAACGATGCCGAGATTACTATCCTGATTGGATCATCGTCGTCAGGTTTCAATGGGTCGTGTCTTACTACTGCTTAAGAGAACTGGCCCGCAGTTCGTGGCGGTGGATGACGTCTCCATCGATCGTGATGCACTCGAACGTCACGCGGGGATCGATCGCAGCCGTGTCAAATCGCATCAAGCCAAACGAACAAGTCTTGTTATAGCCCCAAATCAACCCGGGAGTCTTCACGACACCGTGCGTGTGTCGATTGGTCAGACGAGAACTCTCGAATTCGTAAAGGTCGTATCCGCTGGGTCGCTCAGTCTTTCGAAGATCGGTCCGATGTCTGTCGGCGGCGATCAGGAAAAGACCTTCGATATGATTCGCTTCGATGAACGAAAAGATCTCTTCGCGTTCCGCGGAAAAACCATCCCAAGGGTCTTTGCTTCCCGGCTTGACGCCCGTCGTCCATGGCACCGGAGAGGCAAGCACCTTAAACGTTCCTCTAGAATTCTTCAGTGTCTCAAACAGCCAGGCCTTTTGCACGGGCCCCAACATCGTACCGCCTTTCCGGTCGCGATAGTAGCGTCCGTCAAGCAGGATAAAATGAACGTCGCCGATAGTGAAATCGTACCAGCATCCTGGTTGTCGCGGGCCGCCACCGTACGCCGGATTGACCCAGTTTTGGCGAAACTTGTTCCAAACCGTTCTCTTCCACGGCGGCGATTCGATCTCGGGACCTGGTACGCAGTCATTGGTGCCGAAGTCGTGATCGTCATAAATGGAAAATGTCGCCGTCGATGCAACCAGCCGCTGCCATTCGGGTCGAGACTGCCGGCGATAGTAACAGTAGTTCTGACAGAGCGAATGTTCCGGTTGGTCGATGTAGACATTGTCGCCCAACATCAGCAATGCCATAGGATCGAATCCTCCGATCGTATCCCACATGCGTTCCCACTTCGGAACGTACCCGGCACCACCACCAAAAGCGACGGCGAATTGCGCCGGCGCGTCACGTTGTGGGAACGTCGAGAAGCGAGTGTTGTCAGCGGCCACTGGCTTGCCGTCAATCAAAACGCGGTAGTCATGTTGAGTCTCCGGCGCAAGTCCTTCGACTGTGGCAACTGCCGTAAAATCGGTAGCCGCATTCGTTGCCTCGATATTTGACAATCGACTGCCAACTTTGATTTGTACCTTGGCCGCTGTTGCCGTCCGGACCCAGAACGAGGCACTGGATTCGGTGACGGCACCGACCATTGGGCCGTGCAATAACTTCAGCTTGCCTTGCGTGGCCGACCAACCTTGATACGTGTCGGTTTGATAGAGTGGCGCAAGCAGCTTGCGAGGCCCAGCCATCAGTCTGGCAAACGGTAGTCCGGCATCGAGCGCCGCTTGCGCGGCCTGTTCAGCCGCCGCCACATCGCCTTGCTTCAATGCAGCCATCATCCGTACGAATTGCGTTTCCGGATCACCTTCGTCTGCCTTTGCGAGCTCTTTCTTAACTTTCTTGAAATCCCCTACCGCGATGCCCTGCGTGGCGTTGCGCTGCGGGTCATGTTGGGCGCGGAGAACGAGCGGTGCAAGAAAGACCAGAAACATGGATGCCGATAAGATCGTGTTCTGCTTCATGATTTGGTTCTCGAATTCGAGGTTGGCTCTGGATGATCGCCCCGACCACGCCGGTGCGCGTCGAGCCTGACACCAATTTGCCCGCTATATCCAGTCTATCGGGAACGCGCACAATCGGATCGGTCGAGCGACTTTGTGTTTGATTATAGTGGGCGATGATCCGCTGTGCTCAAAACGCGGCGATTATCGACAAAGCAAATGCAGGCAGTTGGCGAACACGCTAAACTTGCGCTTGACGAAATTCGCCCTCAACTCGATCTCACCACGAGAGTCCTCCGATGAGAATCCAACTGTTGATCGCCGTGTCGCTTGTCATACCATTGGCCAGTGTCCTTACCACTGCGTTTGCAGATGACACCGGAGCCGGTTTTCAACCGCTCTTCAACGGTCAAGACCTGGACGGCTGGGTTCCGGTCAACACGGCACCGTCGACGTGGAAGGTGAGCGACGGAATGGTGATCTGTTCCGGCAAGCCCATTGGCGAGTTGCGAACGACTAAGATGTACCAGAACTTTATTCTGGAGCTCCAGTGGCGACACATGAAGCCACGCGGAAATGCGGGGGTGTTTGTCTGGGCCGACGATATCACCGCGCGCGGCGTGCCGTTTCATCGCAGTATTGAAGTTCAAGTCTTGGAGAACGCTTACGGCAACTCACGCAGCCATACGACTCACGGCGACATTTTTCCAATTCACGGCGCAACCATGACACCGATCAATGGTCGTGGCGGTAGCCGAGCGTTTCCAACCGAGAGCCGTTCCAAGCCGAGCCCTGAATGGAACCACTATCGTATCGAATGTCGTGACGGTGATATCTCCCTGGCTGTTAATGGAAAAGTCGTGACACGAGGCACGGACTGCAGCCCACGCAAGGGATACATCTGTCTCGAGTCAGAAGGTGGGATTGTCCATTATCGCAATTTGAAGATTAGAGAACTGCCGGATTCACCGATCGTGGCACAACACGTGGCCAGCGCCAACCGAAACTACCGTTGCTTGTATGACGGCATTGGTTTGACCGGTTGGAAGGCCTCGGGCGAAGGTTGGCGACCGAAGGATTGGGTGCTGGCGTACACCGCGGAATCCGCCGGTTCGCTGATGACATCGGAGACATTTGGTGACGTTGGCTTTGTGTTTGATGTCCGGCTGAACGACAACGGTTCCGCACCGACCATCGACATTCGTGGCGCGAAGATCCGAGTCGATCGCAGTGATGCGGCGGTGGCCAAGCAGCTGGTGAAGGGCCGAGGTTGGAACCGGTTTGAAGGCGAGCTGCGCGGTGATCTGCTGACGCTCAAAGTGAACGGCGAAGTTGCCCTTGACGGGAAACAGACCAAGGCCACCAAAAGTGGTACCATGCAACTTGTCGCGGAAGCGCCGGTCGATTTTGCCAATATCTATGTGCGGCAACTTAAGTAGTTCAATGCGACGCTCGGTCTCGTAGGTTGGAGTTCAACGCCGATCCCAAGCCGCCAATCGGACAGGGCGAAGCGGTCTCAGCGCTGTTAAGCAGTGTTCGATCTTTTATTGTCGTCTTT
>JASLPZ010000300.1:0-8711 GCA_030744725.1 Pirellulaceae bacterium | reverse complement strand
GCATTGTTCCAGCCGCTCGAAATGAAGCGTTCCGCCTTGGGACTTGGGCGGTTCCGGCTCGAGGAGGTGCTTCGATGCCAGCCCGTAACAAAGGTCAGACCGGGGTTAGACCCATCCGCCAAGGACTGGGATTATAACAGTCTCTACTGGCGCAAACTCGGAGCACCCTGGGCCGGCGTGCACGCGTCGGCGAAGGACGTGGCGACGTTCTTTGGCGAGTTCCTTTACCGGCGAGGAGCGGTTCTCCGGCCCGAAACGGCTCGACTGATGGTGAGAAACCACAACCGCAAAGGTCTCCCGTCGCGGGGTCTTGGCTTTGATGTCGGGGCTGGAGCCGGCAGCCGGGGCTGTTCGGAAGCAACATTCGGGCACACGGGGGCCACGGGAACTCTGGCCTGGGCCGATCCGGCGTCGGATACCATCTGCATCGTGCTCACGACGTTGCCTGGGGGCGAGGCCAATCCACACCTGAGTCAGATAGCACTATGGAACATCCGCCTACTGACGGTTAATCATGTGCGCGCAAACCTCTGAGCACATCTGCGTCCTGTTACTCCAGAACGTGGGGTTTCTCAGTCGTTTGTCAACCGCTCCAGTTCCTGCAAGCGAAATGACTGGCCGGAACGAAAGGTATGCACCGAAAGGGATGAGAGTTCCCCTTTGGCTGTGACAAACGTCACGTAGGAGCTTCCCAACACGCAACATTTGCCCCGGTGAAAAACGATGGCCGTCCCCTCGTCGATCCCTATTCCCATGCACTCGGGGTGCTCGCGGACGGCCAGGAGCAAGCGATTGAATCGATTTCGATGCAAGAAGTGCTGGTCGATAATAGCACTAGGCAGCAGGTCTAGGCCGGTTGTGATTTTCGGAATCGGATTCCCTGACTGAATCATGACGCGAGACTGAATCGCGGCTCCGGCCGAGGTCCCTCCAACGACGCCGCCTCGGCGAAACAATTCAACAATTGCTCGTCCGGTGGCAGTGCCCACGTAGGAGTCGGCAAGTCGCGACTGTTGGCCGCCTCGGAACCAGACAGCGGTGGCCTTGCTGAGCGGTTCAACGAACGTCGCCGAATCCGCCTCCTTTCGATCGCGGGTGTGGAGTACGGAGACGCTTCCCAGGCCGAGTTCGGTCCAGCGCCGAATGATTTCCGCTTCCTCCACGGCTCCCTCGTCGCTGCCAGCTGTCGGGATAACGACTAATCGTCCTTCGCTGCCGCCGGCCAATTCGACAAATCGAGCCAACACGCGCTTGGGCAGCAAACCGCCGCCACAGATAACCAGACTGCCTTCCGCTGTCGCTGCTGGTTGCGTTGAAAGCGCAGCTTGCGCAGCGGCTTCCTTCTCGCCGAAGGAATCACGACCCCACAGCAGCGTCACAAACAGAAGAACAATTGAGAGGAAGTGCCGGAACATGAAGCTAGTCTCCGTAAAACTGTCTTTTGATGAAGCATGTTCGCTTCCATTGATGTATCGTATGATCAACCAATAGGGCTTTGGCCGCAAGTTTTAACAGTCGACAACCAGCAGTTCCTGTGTCCTCGAAGAGTCGGTCCTTATCTGACGGGCCACGCCTACCAGCGGTTTGACTTTATTTCCACTTGGTGTTGCGAGTTATGGTTCGAATCGGTTTGGCTATTCTGTTTACGGTTGCAGTTGTTCGAGGTGCCTTCGCAAACGAACCGACGGATGGTCCGCGGCAACTCGAGTACGGGGAACCGGCGGACGTTGGCGTTGATGCCGGCCGGTTGGACCGAGCCGTATCGATTGTTCGACATGCCGTGGAAGATGGCGAGATTCCGGGGGCGGTAGTTTTGGTAGCTCATCGCGGCCGTGTGATTCTTCAAGAGGCATTTGGTTTTCGGGACATCGAGCGCACTCAGCCCATGCAAACCGATTCGCTGTTTCGGATGGCGTCGAACAGCAAAGCGGTGACCGCTGCGGGAATCATGTTGCTCGTCGAGGAAGGCAAGTTGGATCTGGACGCGCCGGTGGGCACTTGCCTACCAGCGTTTGACAACGATGCCTGGCGCCCGGTCACGATTCGACATTTGCTAACGCACACCAGCGGCACTCGTATCAAGCCGCTCTTCCTGACGCCGCTGCTGACGAGTTCTTCCGATCACCCGCAAGCCCCCGATCTGCGGCTCGAGGTGAATCGATTCGCCGAGATTCCACCCGACGAGAAACCGGGCACGACCTACTCCTACAGCAATGCCGGTTTCAACACGCTGGCTGCGGTCATCGAACACGTGGTGGGCTCGTACAAAGAGCACTTGCGCACACGCCTCTACGAACCATTGGGCATGCGCGACACTTGCAACCACGAAACCGATGCCGACCACGATCGCATGTCAACCGTTATGAAACGTCAGGCCGACGGCATGTGGAAAGCCGGCTGGACTCCAGGGGATCCGCCCGATTGGCCGTTCCCACGGGGTTCAGGCGGCATGGTTTCGACCGCCTGGGACTACGCCGTGTTTTGCCAAATGCTGTTGAACGAGGGCAGTTACGGTGGAAAGCAAATCCTCTCGCCGGCAACCGTGCGAGAGATGACCAATCCCCAGTCAGCTCACTGCGAGGCGGCCAGGACTTATGGATTAGGTTGGAGAGTTGCCGAGCCGAACGGCGTGTTCTCGCACACCGGATCGGATGGCACGTACGTCTGGGTCGATCCGGTGGACGACGTGATCGGCATGGTGCTGACCCAAACCAACTCAACGACGCGCCCGCGAGATGCTTTCCGTCGGCTGATCCAACTGGCCTGTGACGATCGGTCTGTCGAGCACAAATCGACCGGCGCGACAGCTCGCCAGGCCGATGGCTTCTACAAAGATGTGTTCATGAGCGGCGGCAAGAACCTCACCAGCCGCACAACGCTTTACGCCGCCGAGTCGCTGGGACTTTCGTATGAGTATTACGCCGGGTCGGATGCTTCCTGGCAGAATCAAATGTTGATTGGCAATCCGGCGGATGAAAACGGTGTCTTATTGTATCCGGATGGTGAGCCGCGATTTCGCATGCTGTACGTCAATGGCGGGGGAGCGACCAACCATGGCAAGTCGCTGACTCAGGCGGGCCGCGATCGGCTGCGGCAACTCTATCGCTCCGGCGGCAGCTATTGCGGTTCGTGCGCGGGTTCTTTCCTGAGCGGCCGGAACGTCGACGACCGTTCCGAGCCACGGCCGGGATATTTGCATATCTTTCCATTCAACACGCTCAACACGGGAATCAAGAAGACGCGTGTCGGGCATCAGATTCCGGACGATTCGCCGCTGCTGCGGTACCGTAATTTCGGTGATGACTATGCCGTCAATGATGTCTATCACAACAATGGGAACTGGCTGCGCGTGGACGAAGATTTGGACGGCATGGCTGAGGTCGAAGTGCTGGCACGATACGATCATCCAGGGCACAGAGCTGACGGCGGGGCGGCCATCTGGGCATACTGGCCAGATGAAAACGTGGGCCGCATCGTCAACATCGGTTCTCATCCGGAAGGCAGCAGCGGCGGAGAGAAACTGGCGTTAACTGAAGCCTGCTTTCTGTATGCGCTGGCGGGCACGGGGCTACCTCAGTTAAAGGCGACGCTGCAATACGGTGAACCGCGAAAGATGAACCGCTGTTGGAGTGACAACAAGCCTGAGCGGGCCAGGATCGGCGACCGGCAGTACCACCACTTTGCGTTCGTCGTTTCGCCGGAGAGACCCCACGTGAAGATCGAGCTGTACTCCGATCAAAACGTAGATCTGCATTTATTTCTGTCCGACAAGTCGCTCGCGTTTCGCAAGCAGGCGACCCATGTCGACGTCCGCAGCGGCGCGACCAAAACGATTCAGCGCGAACTGAAGCCAGGTCGTTGGTACGTCAGCGTCTATTGCGCGACAACGGTCGAAACGATCAACGATGCCGATTCAGGATTCCACCGTTTCGTCGGTGATCGCAGCGTTCTGAACGGCGCCGCCTACGCGATCCGCGTCAGTCGCTAAAGTGGCCCATCCGATGTTCGGATGCGCCGAGTTCAGCGACTCGTTGTACCACACAACCTTTGCTTTCATTGCCCTCGGTCGCAAGGCATTAATGGAACTGACGACCATCGTCACGCCCGATACGATCCTGCGCTGGCACCGACAACTCGTGGCAAAGAAGTGGGAGTATAGCGAAAAACGCAAGTCCGCGGGCAGACCGCGAATTCGGCAAGTCATCGTCGACTTGACGTTGCGATTCGCCAAGGAAAACCCGACATGGGGTTACGACCGGATACAAGGCGCGTTGGCCAACGTCGGCTACCGAATCTCCGACACGACGGTCGGCAACGTGCTCAAGCAGCACGGCATCGAACCGGCGCCGGATCGGAAGCGACAGACCAAGTGGGCCACGTTCCTGAAAGCTCATTGGGACGTACTCGCCGCAATCGACTTTACGACCGTCGAAGTCTGGACGAAAGGCGGCTTGGTGACCTTCTATCTTCTCTTCGCAATGGAGTTGAAGACCCGACGCGTTCACTTAGCTGCGTGCACGACGACGCTGGGCGACGCGTTCATGAAACAGATGGCGAAGAATCTAACGGACCCGTTCGGCGGTTTTCTGACGGACAAGAAGTACGTCCTGATGGATCGCGACTCAAATTTCAGTGCCGCATTTCGAGAGGTCTTGAAAGACTCCGGTGTGCGGCCGTTGCGACTGCCACCTAAGACGCCGAATCTCAACGCCCAGTTGGAGCGTTTTCATCGGACCGTCAAATCCGAGTGCCTCGGGCGCATGATCTTTTTCGGCGAGAACTCACTTCGTCGAGCCGTCGTTTCGTTTCTTTCTCATTATCATGGAGAAAGAAATCATCAAGGGTTGGACAACGAAATCATCGCCCCAAGTGATGAGGTCGGCGCAATCGCAGGCAAGATCGAATGTCGCGAACGGCTTGGCGGCATTCTGAAGTACTACTACCGCAAAATGGCCTGAGCGGCGCATCATGTTGAATTGGCTAAAAAAACGGTTGGTCGCTTGGGTCGAAAACCACCAGCGAGCCGAAATCGCTCGTCTGCGAGCCGAGTCGAAGCGGCTCTCGGAGGAGTACGAGCGCGCAACCGGTGAACCGTTTCGATTAACAACCGAAGAACATTGTCGGTTGGTGAAAAAGGCAAAGGGGATGGATCCCGAACAGCTCAAGAACGCCTCAGTGCTCCACCCAGATGATCTCGCAAAGCTGATTGAAGACGTCGATTCGGCGGAGAATCAATAGTCCGAGGCGACTCAACTCGATTGCTGCCGCCGTTTTCTTGGTCGGCTCAGTTTTTTTACCGTACGGGGGAGAGACATTCGCTGCAAGCCATCGCCGACGACTTGAACAACCAAGGACACACGACCCGTAGGGGAAAGCCGTGGAATCCGATGCAGGTGTCACGAGTGCTCAAACGAGCCAATTGACAACCGGGGGCCGTCAGACAGTGGACGCACTTGGTGGACAGCGACTCGCCAGCCCCAGCTTCAGCCGGGCTTCTTGAACAAAGGTTGAACTTCGGTTACGCGAAGTCAAAGCCTAACTTGTTAGGCCCAGTTCAGTAGTACGGCGGCATAGACCGCAAGTATGCCTGCCCAAAACGCCTTTCCGTTCTCAGCATTGAGCTTGTAAGTTTCTCGCAATTGTTGCTGGTCCTTTACGACCGGGATCTTCTTATTGAGCCACCAATCGAAGGACTTCGCTTCTAACCAAAAGAACGCTGGTGGTCCAGCAGAAACAATGATACCTATCGCGATCGCGAGAATCCGCAATTGGGGGCAGAGTTCCGAGACTTTACCGGGATTCGTCCATGCAAACACCAAAAGCGCCCCGAATGCAATCAAGGTGTAAGCAGAGCCAAGCACTCTGCACGTCACCATCGCGCGACCTTTCCAGAAATCGTTGCGATCAGTGTTCTGGACGCCGAAAAGGCAACTGCTGAACATCGGAGGTTTCGTCGGAAGATCGCTCATGAAGCTACCTTTCGTCGTCAAACGGCCGTATGTGGGAGACGTCGACCGACTACGCGTCGGGCCAAACGTCTGAGCTAAACGGGCGGCGGCCAGCAACTTTCAACTTCAGAACACGCGCCCAACCGCCGCTCCGGTTGAGTGATTTGGTACGCCCGGCATGGGCGTGAGTTTATGGGGTGCAAGTCCCCTGTGTTAGTTTGGGTCGAAGCCGCGTGATGAAATCATACGTATTGGAAGACGCCGTGTCACTGTTTGGCCGCCGCGTCAGGCGCGAGAGGACAGGGATGTCGTCTGAGAGCTGCGGAACGACCAGGGCACCAGTTGTTCAGATCCAGGAGACTCCCCTGGCAACCAGGGCACCGGTTGTACAGAAGCCACCAGAAACTCCGTATCGCTTGTGTGCTGATTGCCCGTTGATGACTCGCCCGTCTGGTAACGCAGCCAACCCAATGGTCGTTTAGTGCCCAGAACTGCCCCAGGCTGGGACAATTCGTTTGTACGTTTTGCCCCCGCCTTCCGCATCCACTACGCTGGCATTCGAGATTTGCCATTTACGGGAGGGGACATGGACTTAGACGAAGCACTCAAGCTGTCGGAGGATATGCAAAAACGTCTCTTTATGCTGGCAGAGGAAGTGCAAGAACGTCTCTTACCGAGCACACGACCAGTCATCGAAGGGTACACCTTCTTCGATTACTTCCAAACCCATATTGCTCGGAACTATTACGACTACATTCGCTTGGCAGATGGCCGGTTGGTCGTGGTCATCGCCGACGTTGTGGTACTGGGACATGGGATTGTGGCGGCAATGTTGCTGGCCAAGCTCTCCGGCGAAGTTAGGTTCTGCCTGGCTTCGGACTCTGATCCTGCCGCTGCCGTCACTCATCTGAACGAACGGATGCGTCAGTTCGACTTGAACCGGTATATGAGGTTTCTGATGGTCAGTCTAGATCCCGACACGCACGACGTAAAGATTGTGAATGCGGGAAATGTTCATCCGATTCATCGACATCTCGACGGCAGCTTGAGTCTGCCGGGCAAGGATGCAGCACACCTTCCGATCGGCCTGATGGATGACGTCGAGTACGTTGCTACAACAGTGACACTGCAGCCCGGCGAGTCGTTGACGCTATTCACGGACGGGTTCGAGGGAGCCACAAATATGGCTGGCGAACCGTTTACTTTCGATCGCATTTGCGAGATCGTGGCAGCCACCAATGGCGATCCCACGGAAATTGGCAACTCCCTGTTGACTCAAGTACGCCAGCATCTGGGCGACCAACCACAGGACGATGATATATGCTTGATCTCATTTGGCCGCGTCCCGACTGCACAAGTGCACCACAAGGGAACGTGACATGCACAACTCTGTATACTCAATTGAGGATTGTCATCGCTGGCCCGACTCAGCGTAACGCAGCACGGTCAGAATCGCATAGTCCGAGAAAGGGACCAACGAAAGTTTGCAAGCCTCATTCTCGATGAATAAGCGGTAGGGACCAATATGCCGTCTTTCAAAGCGAATACTATTGTCCGAGCGACTTAATCGACTCGACCAATCACCTCAGCCACCGCCAAGAGGAAATTCGCAATGGGACACGACCATCAGCAGTCCAGTTCGTCGGGAGTCGTGATTGTAATTGTGGCGGCGGTCCTGCTCGTCGCAATCCTAGGAATCATTGCCGTCGCCGGTGCGGGGCTATTGTTGGTGCGAGGGGCAAAAATGGAGCAGGCGGTAGCCATAGAAAGCCGAATGGCTGACAAGGTACAGCGGGCAAAGGCCGAGGAACAGCGAGCAATCGTCGAGCTTCATGGGGCAGAGACCGTGGCAAAGCGAGCCGTTGCCCAGGTGCGAATCAAAGATGGCATGGTTCAGGTTCAACGAACCAGCGTCAGGACTACGCCAGACCCGGGACTCACCTTTGAGGTGACACTTGACGGAGAAGGAAACGCCAGCGTCGACGGCGAGGGGATTGGCCTGGATGAGCTGAGAGCACAGCTTGCGAAGTTAAAGGATGAAACAAGCAATTCATTCTCTGTGCAGATCAACGCCGATCCTGAATGCCTGTTCAAACACGTCGTCTCCGTAATGGACGTGTGTAAAGAAGTGGGCGACATCGATTATCGTGTTGCGTCGTCCAGCGATTCGGATTCGTCACCTGATGAAGGCGACGCTCGATAGCTCCCTCGTGATCCATCAAAACATCCGTTGCTTGCTGGTAGGTCACCCCATCGCTGTGACCAGCGATTTTCGAGCTTCCATGCTAAAGGCCGTGAGTTCCGCGAAAACTTCCGAATTAGGATCAGCTTCTTCACCTATCAACTGGTGGCAGCAACCAATGACGCGATCCGCCGCACCCTTCTTCAGCAAGTATCTGCGTTATCGGCTGTCAGTGTTGAGCCTTTGTCTGACCTCTCGCACGATCTTGTCGATTTGAAACGGCTGCAAGAGGTTCGGTTCCTTTTCCGGCTTCACCCGCCACGCCATCAAGACCTTGCCCACTCCCTTTTGGTCGTGAGTGCATTCAACAGTAATCTCTTGGATAGTCGCTTCCCATTCTTGAAGACGCATCGGCTATTCCTTTTTGATTTCAAGCTTCAGATGCGTGGTTGCCACGGTGTCGTCGATGAACTCGATGATCGCATCCTCGCCATCGCGAGAGATTGATAGCGATCACATAAAACCAGCCAGTATCGATCATTGAAGGCCGACCACTTTTCCTTCGGGTCTACTTCTTCATT
>JASLPZ010000002.1:0-62692 GCA_030744725.1 Pirellulaceae bacterium | reverse complement strand
TGAAATACCAATGGCTTTTTTACAACATCGGTTGAGGTGTCGTGTAACGCCTTCGGCGTTGGATCTTGCGAGCACGCCAAACACATACGAGGGGAGAAGGGGCGCGCTGCCGAATTCTTCTCGCAGTCAAAAGCGACAGAATCTGCGAACGGGAGAGGCGCGCAGAGACACAATTGCCGCTTTGGATTCGACGCAGGTTCAGAAACTTGACAGTCGGGGAGAATTATCCCACGCAGTCCACTGGTTCATATTTCCCACCCAAGATCGGCTCGCTTGGAGTGCCAAGCCATTTCTCAAGTATCGAGGCGTAAACGCTGCGGAAGTCGATCTCCATTTTGAAGTTATTCCGCTTAGTCGTCTCATCGTCAAACGGCGGCTGCTTGCCGTACACGCCAGCCTTGACGCCGGGGCCGAGCAGGAACACGGGCTGTGCCGAACCATGGTCCGTACCTTTGTTCCCGTTCTCCTTCACACGGCGGCCGAACTCGCTGTATGTAAACGTCAAAACTCGCTCGGCATTGTTCTGCTGAGCCAGATCCTTGTAGAAGGCCGAGACCGCGCCGTTCATCTGCGTCATCAGGCTGTCGAAACGGGTCCTCTGGTTCCCGTGCGTGTCGAAGCCTCCTAGCTCAGCATGGTAGATCCTCGTGCTCAGGCCGCCGACAATCATACCAGCGATGGTTTGCAGAGATTTTCCCAGTTTCGTGTTCGGATAGGTGACACTGGGCTTATAGGCCGCGGCCACGTCGCGAATCTGATCGCTGCTGGCATTGGCGTTAAGGGCCGTCTGAGTGACGAATTGCAAATCGTCCTCGGCATTTTGGCCGGCAGCCTGCCCATTCAACTTGCGGTACACCGCGTAACCCTTCTCCGAACGGTCACCAGTGTATCCGAACGAAGTGGGGGAAGAGAAGCTGATCGGCGAATGCTCTTTGCTGCGTATGATGATTGGGGTCCTGCCTCCGCCGACCGCCATAGTCAGCTTGGGATCCTCACTGCCTTTGCAGGCCACGTCGCAGTACTTGCCGAGCCAGCCGTCATACTGTTCATAGCCACTGGCCGAACGACTCGGTCTCTTGATTGAGGGATCAGCCGTCGACCAGATGGTCCGGGCATGAAAGTGACTGTAATTGAACTTGGGATAGCCGGTTCCCCGGACGACGGCCATCGAGCCTTGGTCATAGAGCTCCTTGAACCCGGTCAGTTTGGGGTGGAGTCCCAGTTCATCGTCGATCTTGATGACTTCCTTTTCGCTGTAAGCGATGGTTGGACGAACTTTGTGGTACACGTCATCTGCGTAAGGAATCGCGTCACTGACACCGTCGTGGCCGCCGCTCAGCAGCAGAGCCACCACCACTCGCTGGTCGGAGACAGCTTGGGGACCGGCCAAGGCGGTATTAACCAGGAAGTTCGGTAGCGCCGTCCCAACGCCGACTAAACCGAGACCGTGACCCAAAAACTCTCGTCGCGTTGCAATCTTGATCTTCGACATACTGAACTCCTCTTTTAAGAATTTGAAGGCTCAGGTGCGTGCTCGTTGCACAGACACATATCTATCATGGCTTCGGAATGCAGCACCCATGCGGCCCGAAAACCACTCCATGGCTAAACCAGGTCAACTGAACTGATACTCAGGCGTGCTCACCATCAGCACCAACAGACCGAGAAGTTTCCCGTTGATCTGCTTTCGCTGCGCTTCCCACTCAGACGAACCGGGCATTTCTCCAACGTAGTCAATCAGCTCCTTCCGTTTTTTCTCATCCAGTGGTTTGGCGAGACAGGTCTTGGCCAAGCAGTCCACCACATCGGCTGCATTCTCGCAGCCCTGGCCTTCGAGCACGGCGAGCACATCGATGCCTCGTTGCTTGTCGGTTCGGGTGATAGACCGCACTAGATTGGCCGTGGTGTTGTAGCGGACAAAAAGACGGTTGGCGTTGATCCAGGCGCGACCCCGCCGCCAGCCTTTGACGTCAGGCGGCTCGAGCAGCTCCTGGCCCATGTTCCGAATTGCCGAATCCAGAGCACGAGCGTCAACGTCCTTGGTCCCGAAATCACGTAGCATCCCGACCACCAGCTGGACGGGACTTTTGATTTGCGTGCCCATCGATCTGGCGCTGTAGAATTCCTCGGAAAGGAACAGGTTCTTCAGCGTCGGGGCCAGATCGTACTGGTGTGTTTTAAACAATGACGCCAGCCGATCGATCGTCTCTGGGTTGGCCCCTCTGTAGGCGAAGAACTGGAAAAGTTTGCCCGCAATGAACTTGGACGTGGCGGGCTGCTCGAGAATCAAACGCACCAGGTCGTCGCCGCTCCAATTGCCAGTCCGGCCGAAAATGGTCTTGTTTTCCGTGTCGTGTCGGGAAACGATGAACCGGAACTGCTTGGTGTTCGTGTCGTAGGTGTACCCTGTCAGCGCTCGGGCTCCTTCCATGATGTCCTCTTCGCTATAGTTGCCCTCACCCATCGAGAACAGTTCCATGATCTCGCGGGCCAGGTTCTCGTTGGGATGGCCTTTGTAGTTCTGGTTGTTATCCAGATAACGGATCATCACCGGGTCGTGCACAATCCCGTACAGCAAAGCGCCAAAATTACCGGTGGCATGGTCGCGAAACAGCTCGTTTTGCAGGTAGAAAGCGTAACTATTTCTCACGACGTCATATTCTGTCGCCATGTGGCCGTGCCAGAAAAGTGTCAACTTCTCCTGCAGTGGTCGCGGCGACTCGACCATACGTTTCAGCCACCACTCTCGAAACCTCTGTAGCTGAGCCGTTTCCGCCCGTTGACGGCGCTGTCTGAGGCTGTTGCGGATTTGGCCGTTGAATTTATTTTCCAGCGGGTCGGGTTGTTCCGGCGGCAGACCATCGAAGGCGATGTTTGTGGCCGGCTGCCTGCGAAAGTCGACCACGTAATCCACTGCCGCGTGCAGACCCATGGCGTGCAGCTTCGCCACTTCCTCAGGCGTCCCACCAAAGCCAGCGCGAACCAGCAGATGGCGGGCTTTGGCATAGTCCCAAGCATCTGTGGACAGCGGTTTCAAGCCACCTCGGACAGCAGCCAAAGCTGTGGCGGCGTTAGCAACGGCAACTTTGAGCGCAGCGTCCTTCTCCGCCACCGCTTTCTCAGCGGGCTCTTTGGCGGCACCGGCCTTTTCGGCAGCGCCCTTCGCCTTTGCGTCGGCCTTATCGGCAGCAGCCAGACTATCGCTGGTTTTCTTAGCGGCAGCAACTTTTTGTGCCAGCACTTTTTCGGCAGCGGCTTTTTCGGTAGCGGCCTTGGCCGAGGCGGCCTTGGCGGTAGCGGACTTCTGTGCAAGCTTTTTATCATCGGCAGCCTTGGCGGCGGCCTCTTCGGCGGCAACTTTGGCGGCAGCGGTCTTCTCGGCGGCCTTAGCCTTTACGGCCAGTGCCTTCTCAGCCGCCGTTGTTTCGGCAGCAGCCTTGTCGGCAGCAACCTTGGCGGCAGCCGCTTTGCTGGCAGCCGCTTTGGCCGTTGCGTCGGCTCGTTGGGCGGCGACAGCCTTTGGTCGCAGCGCCTTTTCGGCGGCGGCTTTCGCAGACTGCGCCTTGGCAACGGCGTTCGTGGCTGCGATGGCCGGGCCCGACTTGGCAGCAAACTCAGCGGCGACCGCTTTGTCGGCAGCAGTGTTAGCAGCAACTACCCGCTGCGACAACGTTCGTTGGGCGGCCGCTTTCTGGGCAACAGCCGTCTCAGCAGCGGCAGCGGCTTTGTCGGCGGCCGTTTGGGCAGCGGCAACTTTCTCGGCAGCAGCCAAGGCTGGAGCACCGGCCTTCTCCGCCGCAGCCAGAGCAGTGGATGCCTTTTGGGCGGCCGCTGTCTTGTCCGCGACGATCTTCTCAGCGGCTACTTTTTCGGCCGTGGCCTTTTCGGCGGCAGACTGGTTGCCAGCTGCCATCACAGCAGCGAGTGTTGCCGCTGCGGCCTTGGCGGCGGCGTCCTTTGACGCCAACGCCTGCCCGGCCGCGGCTTGCTCCGCCGCAGCCTTGCTGGCGACTTCTTGAGCAGCCTTCTTCTTGGCCTCATCCTTTTCAGCGGTGGCTTTCTGAGCGGTGGACTTTGCCGCGGCGGTCTTCTCGGCCAGCGTCTTCTCGGCAGCCGTTTTCTCTGCAGCCGCCTTTGCAGCTGCCTCTTTGACGGGAACGGAGGCTTTCTCGACGGCGCTCAGAACAGCTGTAGCTTGAGCGGCCGCAATCGCTTTTGGTGCCAGGTTCTTCTCGGCGGTCACCTTTTGGGCTGTGGCCGCGTCAGCGGCTCGCTTCGCGGCACTAATTGCCTTTTCCGCCGCAGCCTTCGCGGAGCGAACGCCTTTATCGGCCGCAGCCTTTTTCGCAGCCTTCTGAGCTGCGTCAGCCTTCTCCGTAGCGGTTGCGGCTGCGGCAGTTTTTTCCAGTAGCGCTTTCTCCGCGGCGGCACGCGCATCGGCAGCCTTTTGAGCGGCAGCTTGCGCCTTGACAACTGCGGCCGGTGGGGCTGCTTGCACGACGGCAAGACAAACAGTCATCGATATCAGACCGGCAAACCAGTAACGGACGACTGTCGTTGGTTTCATGATGCGTAACTCCTTCAAACAGATGAAATGTTCGCTTTTCTGTATCTCCCAACGCCTGGCTTCCATGCCGCCCAACCGGCGTGCGCTTCACTGTCTCTTTCCGCCGATTTGAGTGATTGTACCTTTCTGGAAAACGTATTCAAGAAACTCCGTGGGAACAGCACAAGGCGGCCAGACCCGCCATCAGGCCCTGCCGCTTCCCGCTGAGTGGTTTTACTGCTGTGTTGCTATAGGAGCGAGAGCCGAATCCGCGCGATGCCGTGACTTCTTCGACTCGCGACGGCACATTGTTTACGGCACAATCAACGCACAGGTCATGAAGCGCAAAGGAAATCCACTCGTGTTTGACCCGTTTATATTCAGGGATGATGGCAGGGGATTGACGTGGCGGGGCAGACAAAACTAAATATACTAAATCCAGTTTAAGATTTCAAGCAGTTCGCGGGTGAGGAAGTCGAGCATCGGCAGACCGGTCGGCGTCCCAATCGCTGCTGTTCGACAGGTTCTGAGAGCCGCTTTAGGAGGTAACGATGAAGATCATTCTGCGTGCTGCTCCAACACTGCTCTTGCTTCTGACGATCTGGTCTGATGTCTCTTTTACCCAGGCCGGTGATTTCACAAGCCAACTCGCCGAGCGAGAGGCCGTTCAAAAGGCGGTGGATTTTCTCATCCGTGGCAGCGCGGATTGGGTTCGAGAACGCGGGTGTTTCACCTGCCACGCCAGTGGGCTGGGCGCGTTTGTCGCCGGCCTGAGCGCGCGAAACGGCTACGTTGTCAACCAGCATGAATACGACATGAACGCCCGCTTCGTTCTGTCCCATCTGCATCCCGACGCAGAAGGCACTCCGCCCGATGGACACCAACCCATCGGGGCCATGGAATGCCGAAAATGCCATCGCCTGGCCGATGGAAACGGAAACGTGTCGCTGATCGCGCTTATGGGGTCGGGATTTGCCCTTGGCCGGCAAACCGCTTCGAGGGGTCTCGCCGACCAAACAGGCGACATCGCAAAACGTCTTCTCGTTGCACAAACGGAGAAGGGAGAATGGAAACCCGATTACAATCGCCCCGTGATCACCTCCGGTAACGTGATGACAAGCGCTCTATGCTCTGTCGTGCTCAAGGAATCAGCGTCACTCGTCCAAGACGTGGACAAGTCTGCCAAAGCAATCCAGGTGTGGCAAAAGTCTCTGGACAGATCGGCTTTGACCAAGACCACCGACGTCGCTTTTGCACTGCTGGGAACGGCCTCTTTTGAAGCCAGCGGCCCGAGTGTGAACGAGTTGAAAAGCACACTGTTCAAGCTTCAGAATTCGGACGGTGGCTGGTCCTGGCAGAAAGGAGAAGGTAGTAACATCGTTGCCACCGGCCAGGCGCTGTTTGCGCTGGCGGCCAGCGGCGTGCCGCGTGATGAACCACACGTTGGCGCAGCGATCGATTTTCTCTTCGCGCGCCAAAAGGAGGATGGTACTTGGGCGCCCGTGGGTGAAGGAAAGGATTTCAATAAATTCGTACAGAGATTCACTAGAACGGCCTGGGCCGTGACTGGCCTTTCCACCATTCTCGATGTGAATGGCCTGATCGCGAAACGGTCCGAGGTGATCAAGGAATTGGAGCAAACGCTGGCAGATGGACAGGAGGGCGAAAAGCTACAGCGGCTGGCCCGCGTCCAACTGCTATTGCGGGATGTGCCCGGAGCCGTCAAGTCCTGCGAACAGCTCATCGCCATGTCTCCCAAGGTGCCGGCATACCGGTTGGCGCTGGCTCGAACTTACCTTGCAACGGGTGACAGAACGAAAGCGGCAGCAGCATACCAAGAGGTCCTCAAGACCGAATTGCCAACAGAGACCAGGGGGTCAGTCCTGCTGACGACGGCTGAGTGCTTTGAACAAATTGGTCAACGGAAGAAGGCGGCTTCGATATACCTGCAGTTGGCCGATCCACAAGGTTCTCTCTCATTCACTCGTGCCAGACGCCTGCTGGCAAGGGTCACGGCACTCGACACCGAACTGAAGCTCAGGGAGCGATACGGTATTGTCACAGGGTGGGAGGTCTGTGGGCCGTTTCCTAACACGGGCGACGACGGATTCATCACAGCTCACGCTCCCGAGAAAGGGGAAGAGAGTCCCTGGAAAAGATTCGATTCCGACGATCCGGCAGGGCTGTTTGAATTATCGGATGCTATCGAGGGAGAAACTGACGTCTGCGGCTACGCGAGGCTGCGGGTGTCCAGCCCGAATCAGAAGCAGGCGCAACTTCGCCTCGGCAGCGACGGCCCCGTTGCTGTCTGGCTGAACGAAAAGGAAGTACATCGAAGAGAGGGCACGCGCTCCGTCGCGTTTGATCAAGATCGAGTTGAGGTCTCCATTCCCAAAGGGCAGTCAACCTTGCTCATCAAAGTTGGCCAGAATAAACAGAAGTGGGGTCTGGTGTTGCGGCTCACAGATGCGACAGGAAAGGCTTTGAATGATGTGAAAATCTCGCCCGCCGCAGCACAAGTACGCTGACGCCACCTGAGGAATTGGCACGTCGAGAACTCCATCCATCATCGTCACGATCAAGGAGAAACCAATGCGACATGTTATCGCGTTTTGCTCATTCGTGTTGATTGTAACTGTTCAAGCTGTTGTCCTATTCGACGCGACTTTGGCTGATGAGATGCCCGAAAATCTGGCTCCTCTGGCAAAGGTCTCTGCGAGTAGTGAGTTTAGCGACGCCTATCGTCCGCAAATGGCTGTAAGCGGCGGCATTCCGTCCGAGTTCCAGCAGGACAGCGACTGGGCAGTTCGGGCAACACAAAGTGGACATTTCAAGCTCGAGTGGGAAAGACCGGTCGAAGCAACCCAGATCATTTACTACGCCCGGGTGACCAGCCCGTTGCTTGAATGCTTCAAGGATTACGAAGTCTATCTGAACGACGGCAAGAAGCCGGTGGTGCGGGGTTCGCTGGAGCATCGTCGCGGACCGCAGTTGATCCACTTTCCTAGGCAGCAAGTCACCGCGGTTCGTATCGAATTTCTTTCTTCGCATCCCGATTCGCCAAACCCGGGCGCTGCGGAGATCGCGGTGTATGGCTCGACGGTTACCAAGAAGCAGTTGGCGGAGATGAGGATCCCGCCAGAAGAGAAGACGCCTGAAGCACAGGCACTTCGTCAGGAATTCACCGCCGGCAGGCTTGGGTTCAAGGAAATCCTGCTGGTGAAACGCAAGCCGCTGAATATCTCGCACGTGTACGTTTATCATGTCGAGGGATTCCGGCCGGGCGGCGGGCTTTATGTCTTCTCGCCTGATGAAGATGGCGGAAAACTGAAATGCATCTTCGATGCAGGTGAAGGAATGATCACCACGACCGATCTATCGTACGACGGCCAGGAAGTGGTCTTCGCATTGCGTCGCGGTGGGCACGTCAGCTCGAACCCAGTGGCCCATATCGAAGATATCTCGTGCTACGAGGATGAGAAAAGCAACTACCAAGTCTTCAAGATCAACATCGACGGCACCAATCTGACGCAACTGACGCACGGCACGTACAACAACCTTGATCCGTGCTGGTTGCCGGACGGCGGCATCGCGTTTATCTCCGATCGGAAGCCTGCGTATGCCTATTGCTACGTGGTCACCTCGCCGGTCTTGTATCGCATGGAAAGCGACGGATCGAACCAGAAGCGGCTTTCGGCCAACTACCTGATGGATTTCACGCCGTCGGCGCTCGACGACGGACGAATCATCTACACGCGTTGGGAGTACGTCGATCGTGCCGCGTGTCCGATCCAGAGCCTCTGGGCGATCAACCCCGACGGCACCGGCCTGACCGGTTTCTACGGCAATCGGGTGATCTCGCCGGGCACGTTCATGGATGCACAGCCGATCCCCGGTACGAACCAGGTGATTGCGACTGCGACGAACCATAACGGCTCGTGTCGCGGTGGGATCGTGGCGATCAATCCGGCGAAGGGAGCCAATTCTCCCGAGGCGATTCGGAACCTCACACCGGAAATCGATATTTATGCACATCGACTTGGCGGAGGGCCGTGGGGGAACGGAATGCTCGATCGCCGGATCGGCGGGACCTACGAGAAGCCGCTGGCCATCGACGCGACTCGGTTTCTGGTCTCCAAAAACGGCACGATCCAACTCCGTGACTTTGATGCGAACGCGGTGTCGCTAGTGTTCCCGGAAGACGGGATGGGATACTACTGTCCGATGCCGATCCGCGAGACGAGGCGACCGCCTGTGGTGACCGGAAACATCAGGGACCGAAGCGCCGTGTTGCCGGAAGACGGCAGCGTTTCGGGTGCTTGGGCAACCGTGTACATGCAGGACGTCTACAACGGTCTTGAGCCGGATGTGAAACGTGGTGAGATCAAGCAGATTGCAGTAGTTCAGGAGATGGAAAAGAGCACGCACTCGCCGCAGAACAACAACCGGCTGGACGGGCCCGGCGTGCGGAACATCGCGGTGTTTGGTTTCCAGTTCCCGTTGGTCTCGTGCGGTGCGACGTACGCCCCGAAGAAAGTTTGGGGGTTCGCCGATGTCAAGCAGGACGGCAGTGCCGCATTCAAAGTCCCATCAGAAGTGCCGATCTATTTCCTGGCGCTCGATGGTGAAGGACGTGCATTGCAGCGGATGCGATCGTTCACGCACCTGATGCCGGGTGAAGTACAGGGGTGCGTCGGATGTCACGCCGACCGAAACTCTGTCACGTCGCGCGGCGGACATCAGCTTGCGATGCGCGGCGCTGTCCAGGAACTGCAAAGGCCCGAATGGGGCGTCCAAGGCTTCAACTATCGGGAGGTCGTCCAGGGCGTTTTCGACCGGAACTGCGTCGAATGCCACAACCAGCGTGAGCAACCCGGCAATGTTGATTTGACCGGCGATATGACCGATTTCTTCAACGTTTCGTACGATATCCTCTGCCGGACCGGGACACAGGCCGAGCGGAACTGGATTCGTCATGGCAGTCCGTCAGGACCTGAGTATGACAAGCAACGAGGCATGAGCCCGTACACCGAATGGATCTGGACAATCAATGGTGCAGGGCACAATGTATTGGAGATTGCGCCTCGGCGCTGGGGCAGCCCGGCAAGCAAGCTTGCGGAGATCATCCGGACCGGTCACCCCGACAAAGACGGCAACTCGCGCGCCGACGTACCGGATGAAGATCGGCGGAGGGTGTATCTCTGGCTGGACCTGAACATCCCGTACTACGGCACCTCGTCGTCGAATCACAAGGCTCGGCTCGGCAGTCGGCGAATGCTGCCGTTGGATCTCGATTCGACGCTCGGTGAAGTCGCCGCACGGCGTTGTGCCAGCTGTCACCAGGACGGCATCCCTCGCAAGTTCTACACCCGGGTCATGAACCCCGAAAACAACAACTTCCTGCTGGCCCCGCTCTCCAAAGAAGCGGGCGGCACCCAGAAATGTGGCCAGCCGGTGTTCCTGTCGAAGGACGACCCCGATTATCGGAAGATCCTCAAGACCTTCGAGCCGATTCACGAGTTGCTGAAAGAGCGCCCGAGGGCCGACATGCGAGGATTCGCCGTAATGTCCGATTAGACCAAGTAGGAGTCGAATTCATGAATCGAATGCTCATCATCTTGTCCCTCGCCGCAGGCGTGGCACACGTCGCGGCTGCCGAAGAGTTGGGCCAGTCGATTTCACTTTTTGACGGCAAGTCCTTCCAAGGCTGGGAAGGCAACCTCGACGCGTTTCGCATCGAGGATGGAGCCATCGTCGGCGGCAGCCTGACAAAGCCCGTTCCACGCAATGATTATCTGTGCAGCAAGAAAACGTATTCCGATTTCGAACTGCGGTTGAAATTCAAAGTGCTCGGAGAGGGTACCAATGCGGGGATCCAGATCCGTAGCCAGCGGGTGCCCAACAGCAACGAGATGATCGGCTACCAGGCGGACCTGGGAGATAACTGGTGGGGGTGCCTATATGACGAACGGCGCCACAAACTGTTGACAGGTCCGCCCGAGGAACAACGGAGCAAGATCATTCGCCGCAATGACTGGAACGAGTACGTGATTCGCTGCCAAGGACGCCGCGTCCAGTTATGGATCAACGGCCGCCAAACCGTGGACTACACCGAACCCGATGAATCCATCCCCCAAGTGGGAGTCATCGGCCTACAGATCCACGTCGGCCCGCCCAGTGAGGCCTGGTACAAGGATATCAAACTGGTGAAGTTGTCCCCTGCGAATTGACCTCAACCTCACACCCTTTCGGATTTCCGCGATATGCGTCATCAGCGCAGACATGTTGCTGTCTCAAAACGAACGCCCATAACTGGCATTGCACAACTCGGCGCGTGCTTGATCGTCGGGCTGGTTACATACGCTATGCCCATGGCGTCCGCATTCGGCGAGAATCCCGCGTTGGACGGGGCGTTTCAGAAATTGGCCAAGCTGGAATTGGGGCAAGGTCTCGAGATTCTCCACCCTGTTCGACAGGCCGTCGTCCAATCACGAACCGACGAGAAAGTACGAACGGATCTCGAAGCCCGCCTGACTGCGATCCTCCAGGGCGACGCAACCGACTTGGCGAAGGACTACGCCTGCCGTCAGTTGGTGATCGTCGGCTCGGAGCCGTCCATCCCCGTTCTAGCGGAGTTGCTGGCGAACCCGCGCTTGTCGTACATGGCTCGCTATGCCATGGAGGGGATCGGTGGCCCGGTGGCAATCCAGACGTTGCAAGAGATGCTCGATAAGACCGACGAACGGCAGAAGGTCGGGGTGGTGATTTCTCTGGGGAGACTCGCCGATGGCGGCTCAGTGTCGAAGCTTTCGGAATTGTTGGGCGAGGAAGATGAGGCACTTCGCGAGGCTGCTGCCGTCGCCCTGGGTCGCATCGGGACAGTTCCTGCCGCCAACGCTCTGCGAGACTTTGCACGCAAGGCCTCCGACGAGTTGAGAAACGTGGTGGTTGATGCAGAACTCCAGGCGGCGAAATCGCTATGCCGACGGGGAGAGAACCAAGCCGCTGCCTCACTCTTCGAGTCGCTTCTGTCCGCCAATTCCGAACGAGTCCGAGCCACCGCGCTGCGTGGGCTCATTTCGGCAAAGCCGCCGGAGTCGTTGGCCATGATTCTCGCCGGCCTGGCTGCCGAGGAACCTTGGAGTCAGGCGGTTGCCGCAGATTGTGTAGTGGAACTCAAGAAGCCGGAAGAAATCAAAACCATCGCCTCGGCGGTACCGGCATTGCCTGTCCCGGGCAAAATTGCAGCTTTCGTCAGTCTGAAAGGTCGTCCCCATCCGGCGGTGCGCGAGGCGGCTTTGATGTCGTTGGATCGTTCCGAAGTGGAGGTCTGTACGGCCGCGTTGGGGGCGCTGGTCGCGTCGGGGACTGCCGAGGATGTCTCGACGCTGGCCAATCTTGCCTCGACCGCCGAGGATCTCCAGCTGTGTCACGCCGCGTTTGAGACATTACGTCTGATGACCGCTAGTGGAACGAACAAGGCAATAATCGCCTTGATCAGCGAAGCCAGAACGCGCCATCCAGTCGTGGTGAAGTGCGCCTTGGCACGACGTTCGCCGGAGTTCGTCCCCGCCTTTCTCAAGGCTGCCGAGTCATCTGATGCGACGACCCGACTGGAGGCGTTCAAGGCGTTGGAGATCATGGCAACGGAGAAAGAGGCGGAATCGCTAGCCGTCTTGCTGGGCAAGACGGCCCCGGGAGAGGAACGCGAGGTCGCGGGCCGCGCCGCCTGGATGAGCTGCCAGAAGATCCCCGACCCGACCCGGAGGTCGGCACCATTGCTTGCCGCAATGGAAAATGTGGACTCGGAAGGGCAATGCGCGATCCTTCCCTCGCTGGCTCGCATGGGCGGAGAGCAGTCACTGGCTACCGTCCATACGGCCATGCAGAACAGCAATCGGACCGTTCGTGATGCCGGTTACCGGGCTCTCGCCAACTGGCCCGACGCCACGGTGGCAGACGAATTGCGCGACATCGCGGAGACGAGTGAGGTGGAATCCTACCGCGTCTGGTCGCTGAGAGCTTATGCTCGGGTGGTCTCGCTGCCCAATCAACGCCCACCCCAGCAGACTTTCGAAATGCTGAACAGCGCGATGAAGTTAGCAATGCGCACCGAAGACAAGGAGCTTTTTGTCTCCCGATTGGGATCAGTCCGTGTGCCAGACGCGCTCGCGCTGCTGGTCTCTTTCCTGGACAACGGGAAGCTGAAAGAGTCGGCTGTCCCCGCAGTCTTCACCCTGGCGAAGGGGCTCAGCCAGTCTCATCCGGATCAGGCGAAGACAGCCTTGGAGAAAGTCCAACCGATGACGAAGGACGCGGCCCTTCTCCAACAGATACCCGCAGTGCTCCGCGATATCGAGACTCGAAAGCGGAGAGAAAAGAAATAGGGCATGAAACAGGAACACAAGGTTATGACAAGTTCACGAAACATCCGTCTCACCCGTCGTGCAATGCTCAAGCAAACCGCCGCTGCCGCCGGATCGGTCGCCGCCCCGTTGGTGGTTCCCGCAACGGTGCTGGGGAGGGATGGTGGGACCGCGCCGAGCAATCGCATTACCGTCGGATCCATCGGTGTCGGCATGATGGGGCGGGGCCATTTTCGCGGCTTCGCGGGATATCCGGATGTTCAACTTCTGGCACTGAGCGATGTCGACCCATGGCGCCGTAACGACTCAACCAAGACGCTCAAAGAAATCTACGCCGAGAGGCAACCGAGCGGTGCGTTTCACGGATTCAAGGCATATAGCGACTTTCGCGAACTGTTGGATCGCGACGATATCGATGCGGTCGTCATCGCCACCGGCGAGCGCTGGCATCCGGCGATCAGTGTTCGGGCCGCGAAGGCCGGAAAGGATATCTACTGCGAAAAACCGATCTCCCTGACGATTCGACAAGCGAGAACCATGGTGGAGACCGTGCGCCGGCATAATTGCGTGTTTCAGACGGGGTTGCAGCAGCGCAATTCACCCGAGTATCTCAAAGCGTTCGAGATGGTTCATTCTGGCCGAATCGGCGAAGTGAAGCTGGCCTACGTATCCGCCAGCAGCGTGAGCCAGTATCTGAATCTTCCCGCCCAGCCGCTTCCCGAAGGGCTGGACTGGGATATGTGGCTCGGCCCCTGCCCTTGGCATCCGTATAACTATCGATATCACCACAGCGGGCAACCGAAGAACGTGGTTCCCTGGAGCTGTAACCGAGCCTTCGGTGCCGGCGCGCTGACATCGGGGCTAGTCCACAACTTGGATTCCGCCCATGCAGGGCTGCGCAAGGATGGCGGCGGTCCGATTGAGATCAAACCCGCCGGGATTGACGGCGCTCCGTCGCTCACGTTCAGTTATGCCGACGACACCCAAATCATCTGTGCAACGAGACTCGAGCAAGGCAAACACTTCGTTCCCGAAGGATGGGATGTGAAAACCCCAATCGTCAACTTTGGCGTCTTGTTCGTCGGCGAGCGAGGTTGGGTCCACGTCGCTCGGTATGGGTTGTTGGACTGTTACCCCAAGTACCTCTTGGACGGCGATGTCTCGAAGGCCCATTCCGTCGAAGGAAACCACCGCGACTGGCTGAACTGCATCCGCACCCGCCGCCGCCCGCGAGCGGATGTCGAGATCGGCGCGTCCTCCACAATCCTTTCCCACCTGGGTTGCATCGCCCTGTGGACCGGCCGGGCACTGAAATGGGACCCCGTCACGGAAGAGTTCCAGGACGATCGTGAGGCCAACGCGCTGCGGTCCAGAGCATCGCGCCAGCCGTGGAACGTTTAACGAGGCTGTGCCTCGGACCGACGCGAGCCGTCGCTCCGTTGCGGCGACCCGCTCCCCGACCAACCTGCGGTCGGTGCCCATCGCAGAGAACTTTACTCATTTGGACAGAAGATCCTGATACGAGCTTTCCAGTGGCGTGAGTACCAGCCAATGAACAAAGGCAACACAGACCTCAATAGAGCAAGGACCAACCTGATGAGACCCGCACTCCATGCACTCCTGATCGCAACTCTGTTCCTTGCGCTGGCAACGCCGGCATTGGCTCAGAACCCGCGCCGCCCGCTCACAGATGAGGCGAAGAGGCAGATCGAAAGCGTCCTGCCAGCGGAGGCATCGGCAGTTGCTAAGGAAGCGCGCAAGCTGCTCATCTATGACGGCAATGTCGGCTACCCCGGCCACGCATCCATCCCTTACGCGGACCACGCCTTCACTCGCATGGGTGAGAAGACGGGGACGTTTACCACAGTCGTTTCGCGAGATCCCGCCGTGTTCAAAAGGGACAGTCTCGCGCAGTTCGATGCCGTTTGCCTGAACAATACCGTGGGCAATCTGTTCACCGATCCGCAACTCCGGCAAAACCTGCTTGAATTTGTGCTCAGCGGCGGTGGACTTCTGGGCATCCATGGAACCACCGTGGCGTTCACCGATTTCAAAAAGGGAGCCAAAGAGACCTGGCCTGAATTTGGGCTGATGATCGGCGGACGCGGTGCCTCTCATCTAGCGCAGGACGAACGGGTCGTTGTCAAGCTTGATTCACCAGACCATCCGCTCACCCGACCCTTCGGCGGCAAAGGCTTCGAGCATGTCAGCGAGTTCTTTCGGGTACGCGGCCCCTATTCGCGAGACCGCCTTCACGTACTCTTCAGCATTGATACTGCCAAGACAGAGCTGCCTCCCAAAGGTGCGTACCCCCATGTCGAACGAGCCGATGAGGATTACGCCCTGGCATGGACGCGAAACTACGGTCGCGGCCGCGTCGTCTATTGCACCATCGGCCACAGCCCTCAGGACTTCATGAATCCAAAGATCCTGGAATTCTACCTGGGAGCCCTCCAGTTCATCATGGGTGATATCGGCGGCTCCACGACCCCCAGCAACCGATTGACTCCGGCCGTCGCCGTTCAGGAAGAGCTGGGCTGGAGATTCGGCGTGACCATGTGGGGGCTGCACGAATACTCCCTGTTTGAAGGCATCGACAAGACACACGAACTTGGCCTGTCCTACGTCGGCGGACTGAGCTTTCAGAAGGTGAGTAAGAAGATCCCCAAGAACTTCGACTGCAACCTCTCAGACGAGGAACTCGCACAAGTCCGCCTCAAGATGGATGCGGCTGGCGTGCGGATGCCGACATTTTTCTATGCAAAAATCCCAGGCGACGAAGCAGGTTGCCGCGAAGTCTTCGAGTTCGGCCGCAAGATGGGGATCGAGACTTTCATCTCCGAACCGCCGCCGGAGTCGCTCGACGTGATCGAGCGCTTTTGCGACGAGTACGATATCAAGCTCGCAATTCACAATCACGGCCCCAACCAATCTCCCGTTTATTGGCGGCCGGAGGGGATCCTCGAGGTCTGCAAAGGCAGGAGCAAGCGAGTCGGTGCATGTCCCGATACGGGCTATTGGATTCGAGCCGGCATCGATCCTGTGGAAGGAATTCGAAAACTGGGCAATCGGGTCATCACGATTCAGCCCCACGACCTGAACGAACTCTCTTCAGAAGGACACGACGTTCCCTGGGGAACAGGCAAGGCGGAGATTGAGAAACTGCTCCACGAGCTTCGTCGCCTTGGCATCAAACCGACACTGATCGGGCTGGAGTACTCCTACGATTATCTGGACAACATGCCGGAAATGGCTGAATGTGTCGAGTTCACCACCCGACTCAAGTTGGATGGAGAAGGATGAACATCGAACACCGATCGTTCGATGTTCACGGTGCCACAGTAGTCAGGGCCGCGCGGTCACGGGATGTTTGGGGACCAGAGCTTTCGAGCCGCGGCCTGCTTCAGCAATTCCAACGCGTCTTCTTCCAGCAAGAATCCAACCTTATGCAGATTCAAGACCGCGTCGGCGTACTTTGCCAGGTAGACTTCGCGCGTCGGATACCGCTCGTGAATTGACAAGCGAGGGTCATTCGTTTCTCGACGTTCGTCGAGTGTTTTCGGCAGCTCGATATACGAACCGTGAAGTCCGGCCAGAACTCCGGCGGCGCCATATTGCTGGGCACGCAGGTTCCAACCCATGTAGGTTGCCAGCGGCACTTCGACGTCCGGAAGACGAATCCCGGCAAGTTCGTTGCCGTCCTGATCGACGGCTGGGACGAGCGTTTGAAAAGCTGGTCCGACAATTGGCGGCACGGCGGTAGCAATTCCGTCAGTGTCCCACGACGGTCCTGGATCAAGCCGCAGGGGTCGATAGAGCTGCATCGGCAACTCAACTCCCGGAATCTGAGGGAAATGCTTGCGAAAGGTTGTCAGATCGACCAGCGTTCCGTCCGCAATTCGTGGATACCGACTCGATGGTGGCAGTTCATCGGCGCTCACCCACCGATCCATCGCGACGAGCAACGCTCGCAGAATCGGCCCGCGATGTTTCAGTGGATTACGTGGATGCTGACAGATTCCGCGATCTGTCGGACCTCCACCAAGATGTTGCGTACCCGCGATTGAGTAGATACGCACGTTTGGATCGAGAACAAGATCTCGTTTTCCTGTTACATCAGTGTGCAAAAGCGACGCCGCTCGCGACCAGTACTCCGTACCGGTTTGGACAAAGAAAACCTTCGGCACACTTCCACGCTTGCGGAGTCGAGACAGCGAGTCACCTTCTTCGTCTGTGACCGAATCAACTTGTGCCATCGGTGCAAATGGAAAGAAATCAGATGGATATAAGTTGCCGCGATGACACGTCCCGTAAACTGTTGCCATTGCAAACCGGTAATTGAAAAGACCCTTGCCGGCACCGGATACATGGATGATTGCACCGTCGAAAACGGAACGGTTCGCAAAATCGACGTTTAGGCCTTCGTAGAGAAAATGATGAACGAGCCGACCAGATTGGGAGATGCCAAAGATGCAGGCGCTGTCGATGGCTCCGGCAAGCGGATTCTCGAGACCCGATGCATCCGATTTCGAAAATCGAAAAAACGAGACTGCATCGCGAAGCCCGGCCAAGCCCAGTCCCGATACACGTGGGTTTTGGGCGGTGTAGACAAGTTCGTAGAGCCACCCCGGCCGGAGACCTTGCTTCACGTAAACGCTCGTTGCGTCCGGCGTTACTTGGTCATTCTCCCATCGCGCAAAAGCCCAACGATCGCGAGGCAGTTCCACCGCCCTGGCGGTTCGCGCCGGACGCATCGTGAGCACGGCGTCCGCATTGTCGAGGCTCATTGCGGGATACGCCTTTGGTGTTCCCCACGGGCTCCAGAAAAATGGGCGGCTGTAGGTCTCCTCATCGACGGAAATCTCGACATAGTTTCGTGCGGTGATCGGCGTTCCGTCTTCCTGTACAGCCACCGGTAAACCAGCCAGCAGACGACCGGTCCCGTCCGCAGCTACGTCGCCGTTCCAGCCTGTCCAGAGAAGCGTGTATCCAGCGCGAAGCAGAAAGCCGTTTCCCGCGTGCTTCAGTGTTGCCGGTTCGTTGGTTCGCAGACCCTCATTGAATGTCCACAGCGCCAGCTTGTTGCCGCGGTTGTGAACATCATAAATCAGGCGGCCGTTGCTCTTGGTCGGATCGGTGGGTGTGAGAAGAAAGAAATCTGACCAGAATTCGACGCTACCTCTTTCATTCCGCGGCGCTCGCTTCAGATCAGTAATGCGAGCGTTGGCCGAATGCTGCGGACTCACCTCAAAGAACAGCCGTCCGGCGATGATCTCGTATGCCCCGGTTCGGCCGAATAGATGACCGTCCGCAAACGGTTGACGGCGATCGATTTGTGTCCGGACGACTTCGGCTGTCGCTGTGTCTGGGCCAAACAAGCACGCCAGCGAGACGCAGGACAAGACTCCAATGCTGCAAAAGTGGTGGTACATCTAATTGTCGTCCATTTCTCTTGATTCGACTTTCCCAGATGACTCGGTGTGGAACGCATTGGCCCCCTCTCCCTCTGGGAGAGGTGACCGGATCTTAACTCTTGAGGCAAGAGAGGCTTAAAAGCGAAAAAATCCCTTTCGGAGAAAGACTCGCACCGCGTCCGACTCTCCAAGGCGGACGACGCGCACTCACTACTTCCTGGTGCGTGCCAGTCCCGCCGTCTGTAGGCGCAGTTCGAGTTCAGCGGCTAGTCGCTTCAAAGTACTCGCATGCGCCGAATCGTTTGCCAGATTGGCAATCTGTCCTGGATCCCTCTGCATATCGTACAGCTCTTCTGACTTGTCGTGGTACCGCATGTATGCCCACTTCTTGGTGCGCCATCCGTAGCCTTTGGCAAGAGACAGAGCACCCTTCTTGACGGAAGAACTTTGATCCTTCAAGACGGGCGTCAGGCTGATGCCTTGCAATTCGGCGGGCACCCGTAGTCCGGTGAGTTCCGAGAGCGTAGGAAACAGATCGACCAGTTCCACAATGGAATCGGTACGACCAGTCTTGTAGCCAGGAACGGATATGATCAAAGGAACACGCGTGACCTGCTCATGGACGTTTCCTTTTTGCCAAAAAGTATGATCGCCTAGGTGGTAGCCGTGGTCGCTGGTGAAGACGATCGCCGTGCTTTTTCTCAGTCCTAGCTGATCGAGTTCTTCAAGAATGCGACCGACTTGTGCATCCATGAACGTGACTGCGGCGTAATAGGCAGCCCACATCCGTTTTTGATTATCGGGAAACTCTGCGATGCCGTTCGTTAAAGAACGGCTGCCCGCCAGACCCATTTTCGGAATATCCTCCAAGTCGCCGGCAATCTGTTCCGGCACAACCATCTCCTGCCAAGGATACTGGTCGAAGTACTGTCGCGGGGCAACCATCGGATAATGCGGCCGCACGAATCCAGCCGCGATGAAAAACGGCTTCTCGCCATGTTGCCGCAACAGTTCGATGGTCTTGGTCGCGGTTTTGTGGTCCGGTTGATCTGCGCCGTCTCCTTCGTACTTCACCGAAACGAACATCCGGTGCGGCATTCTTGTGGATTGGCGACCTTCGAGTTTCGACGTAAAGATATTGAGGTTCAGGCAAGCGTAGTCGCCGGGCGTGTGCGCTTCGTTACCTTGCGAATTGAAGCGTTCCGTCCACGACTCTGGAACGTCTTGACCGTTGGTCCCCGCAATGATGTCCCCGGGAACTCGCATGTGATAGATCTTGCCGACGCGCGCGCTGTAATAGCCGTGCGCCTTGAAGTGTTGGCCGAGATTGACCGTGCCCCGACCTCTGTAACGGCTAAACATGAATGAAGTCCGCGACGGACCACACACCGTGCCCTGACAGTATGCGCGGTTAAACACCAGGCCCTCACGCGCCAGCTTGTCAATGTTGGGCGTTCTGCAGAATCTGTCGCCGTAGCAACCCAGAACGTTGGCCCGGAGATCATCGGAAACGATCAAGAGCACGTTTTTGATTCGGGAGTGTGGCGCTTCGGCAGACAAATACGAAACCGGCAGGACGATGACCAGCACGAGGAACAAGAATTGGGCCACGGACTTCATACAGGTTATTCCACTTGTTGTTTGTGTAGGACGGAGTTGCCTTCTGTTGAGCACCGTTGATCTCTTCAAAGGGGATCTCTGCAAAAGGGTCGGGAGTTTTTTTTGGGATGACAACTCTTGATCAGTCGAGCATCGTTGACCGAAAAAGACTCCCACCCTCCCCACTC
Source organism: Pirellulaceae bacterium (assembly GCA_030744725.1). Lineage (GTDB taxonomy): Bacteria > Planctomycetota > Planctomycetia > Pirellulales > Pirellulaceae > ARS98. The sequence goes on along the minus strand of JASLPZ010000002.1, from coordinate 42,579 downwards.
GCAAGAATTCTCAGGCGGCTCAAGTAATATGCGCTCCTTGTGTTTCGACATATACGGCGTACAGCGACTGGCTGCCAGTCATGAACAGACGATTCCGCTTCGTGCCGCCAAAGCAGACGTTGCTGCAGATTTCGGGCAGCAAGATCTGGCCAATCCGCGTGCCATCCGGCGCGAAAATGTGCACGCCATCGTACCCTTCACCAACCCATCCAGCACTGGCCCAGATATTGCCATCGACATCGGCGCGGATCCCATCGGCGAAGCCGGCCTTCTCGAATCCGTCGAGCTGCATGGAGGCGAAAACGCGACCGTTGGCCAACCGCTTGTCGTCGATGATGTCCCAGGATTTTATAACCTCCGGCGTGCCCGGATAGTGCGAGGCACCAGTATCCGCAACGTACAACTTCTTATAGTCGGGCGAAAAGCAGAGGCCGTTTGGCTTGACGATCTCGTCTGTCAGTTGTGTCAGCTTGCCCGTGCTGCCACTGATTCGATAAACGGCTTCTTTCTGGAAAGGTTGCGGCGAACCGGTATCGACGCGATGCCCTTCGTAGTTCATCAGTCCACCGTATCCTGGGTCGGTAAACCAGATATCACCATTGGGGTGGACGATGGCATCGTTCGGCGCGTTAAGCGACTTGCCGTTGAATCTGTCGGCGAGTACCGAGATGGTGCCGTCATGTTCGTAACGCACAACCTCTCGCGGACCGTGTTGGCAGGAGATCTGCCGGCCCTGATGATCAAACGTATTCCCATTGCTATTGCCGGACGGGTTTCGGAATACGCTCACATGTCCATCTTCTTCCAGCCAGCGAAGTTGCACGTTGTTGGGAATGTCGCTCCACAGAAGATAGCGCCCAACGGCATTCCAAGCGGGACCTTCCGCCCAGAGCATATCCTTACTGTGATACAATCGACGAATGGCTGCGTTGCCCAGTTTGTATTTCTTGAAGCGATCGTCCAACACAACCACATCTGGCTCGGGGTAGCGAACCGGTTGCTGGTCATCGCCGTAGTCGCGCGCGACAGCCGAACTGACTGCCGAACCAGCTGCGGCCACAACCGCACCGGCCGTGGCCGCCAAGAACGAACGTCGGGCAAACTGATCAACGTTGGTTTCTGTCTTGGTCTCATTTGCGGGACGTGGTTCATTCACAGGTGCGTTCATCTTCGGTCCTCTTGGGGCTGGTCATAAGATGTTGTCCGGTCTTAGGGCGCCGGGTATTCGATCAATAGGCAGTATCACGGTAGACAACCACGACGCGCAGATCAACTTCTCGGCCGAATTCGTCTGGAATCACCACAAGGCAATTGTCGTTGGACAACGGAATTGGGCTCTGAAATCGATCAGACGATGGTCTGAGTGTTTGCATCAATGAGACTCAACCGTCCCTGGGACCGCGAAGAACTCACTGCATTTTCTGCTGACGGCAAACGACTTTGTTTAATCGGTAGAGGCGATACAACCGTTTGAACCGCATTCTCGACAGTGGTGGCCAGTGAGATCAAACTCGCAATTAACACCTCACCGAAGTGAGCCGGTTCGGTCCCACAGATTCGGAAGGACTATCACAACCCTCACCAGAACGACCAGAGTAATAGTACCTACCCCGAAAGACCGAAGGACCATTGTAGTAGAACTATGGGGTACCTTCCTGTCCACCGTAGCCACTGGAGTTTGCTCCAAAATGAGGCCTTCCCTATCAAGACTAACATTGTTGGTAATCGGACTCTGTCCGCTGCTTGGCTGTAATGTTGGTTCCCACCTAACCAGAATCACCGACACGTACCAATTTCGAAGGCAATTACACGAGCAACAGATGGCGGTTCGGGAAGCGGAACTCGAACGGGAGCGAACGGAACTGGAGCGACTACGTCGCGCTGAACTCAACGAGATTCGCGACTCCACAGCGGAAATGGTACCGGAGTTGAAGTCAACCTTAGCGACAAACATGTCTCAAAAAATCAAGAACCTTCGTCTGGTACCTGACTACGAACACATGGCGAGAACGGCCGAGTTGTACGCGAAATTAGAAGAACAGAACGAGCGAATCTACCAAGAACAGTTGGCGAAGTGGTTCGAGGAACTAGCCGAGATGCAACGCGCTGACGCGCATTTTGCCTCATGGCGTAAGCCCTGCCGATTCCACGGCGAAAAGAGCTGCGATTGCCCCAAGGAGCCTGGTTGCGACAAGGTACCCCCAAGATCACCCGTCCGCGAAGGCCCACGCGCCCCAGTGAAGGCGGCTCCTCCAAAGATGCCGGTGAAATACAAGATGGAGTTCGACGTCGAACAGGACGTGGAATCTCAAGCTATCACTGAAGCTCAACCCAGTCGCGCACCCGTTAAGGAAATGTGCCTGCCTAAAGAAGGCAAATCGTGTGGTAAGGGCGACTGTGACAAGTGTCGACACCTGTTTCATAATCGGCATTCTGGCAGCTACGAAGACCACACCGACGGTGAACAGCCAGTAACCAATGCCGTGCCACCACCGACGCCGCCGGTTCCCGTGTTGTTCGACGGAGAGACGGTCTATCGAAGCGTGTACCCCGACAAACGAGTTGCCAATGCCTTTCGAGCTCCGTAGGCTTTCCGAAGGCTAAGAGAATAGTCCGATCTGCGAATCACTGACCGCAAGCACTTGCTTGCGGTCAGTGTTGCTGAATGGTCACAGGACTGGCTCGTTCGTTTCAGCATTCTCGCGACTCCAACCCGTCTGTCCGCTAACATGGCTCAACGCTTTCTTATCTGGATCATCTTCGTGACCACGGTTTTTGTCTCGGGGTGGCCAGGTGCCCTTCTGGCAGCTGATGTTGTCCCAGACGCTCGTCGTGAAGAACTTCGCGACAAGATCCGCGATTGCCTCGCTCATTACTACCGTCGTCCGGAAGACGCGGCGCGTCGTACACCTTGGGGGCTCATGCACTGGGCACTGGCGTACGGTGTGGATGCAGAGGTGACGGTTCGTGGCCATCGTCGAAACGCGATTGGTTGGCTGTGCTGGAACGGCTCATGCCGAGGTCGGCGCTTGTTGCGTCTCTACGAAGGAAGACTGGAGGTCAAACTGGGAACAGGACTACAAGGCCATCGCGGTCAGTTCCTGGCCATGTTGGCGCAGTGTCGTGTGCGGCCAGAGTATACCTTGAAAGTGAATGACCATGAGTTCACGGTTGCCGATGTGATAGAGTTTGAGAAACAGGAATGCGTGAGAGGTAATGATCTCTCATTCAAGTTGCTTGGTCTTTCTCACTACTTAGACTCGGAATCAACGTGGGAAGCTAAGGATGGAAAATCATGGAGCATATTGCGCTTGATCGAAGAAGAACTTGCGCAACCCGTTGTCTACGACTCGGCATGCGGAGGAACGCATCGTCTGATGGGACTCAGCTATGCGGTGCGAAGACGCAGCGCGCAGGGACATCCCTTCAAGGGAAACTGGCAAAGTGCGCAAACGTATGTCCGCGACTTTCAAGAGTACGCCTTTGAGTTTCAGAATCCGGATGGCAGCTTCAGCACGAATTGGTTTCAAGCCCGTGGAGCCGAACAGAATATATCAAGGCGCATGCAGACGACGGGGCATATCCTCGAGTGGCTCATTTTCTCACTCCCGCCCGAAGCGTTGTCTCAGCCGCGCATGACACGATCCGTCGAGTATCTGACTAAGCTATTGCTCGACAACCGCAATGAGCAATGGGAAATTGGCCCTAAAGGTCACACCCTCCATGCGTTGGCCATCTATGACGAAAAAGTCTTTGGTAGTACGCCAGGAAATCGCGGTAACATGTTCGCGCGCGGGATCCGAACAAGTTCTAAAGCCCATTTTCCTCAATAGACGTACAGCGGGCTTTCGCACGTTGAGCGTGAACGCTGATTCGTCGGCAATACACTCGCGGAATTCGAATCACCCGCGACGCCTTTTTGGTCGGGATCCCCCAGTTGCACGTTTTCCAATTTTCGACTTGCCCCATTTTAGGTCGTTTTGTGCGATCCTCTTGTCCTCGTCCTGAGGCTTTGTCACCGGGGGCGTTCCCACATGAGTATTCATGAGTTGGTTCGGTGTGGAAGTATGACGAAGCCCAAGCAAGTGCCCGATCTCATGAGTGATTGCAGCCTCAAACTTCTGCTCGGTCCAAGTTTCGGCTGAATCGATTCTCAATTCAAGCATGTACGTTCCTTTTGGCGGACCGATATGAGCATCGGCAAGCACGCTGCCGCGCAGGTCGATGTCAGCGAGCTTGACTGAGACGTTCGCCTCTTTCGGCGCCGTGTCCGTGAGGTCAGCAAACGTTACGCCACAAACCTTCGCCCAGTTGTGAAAGCATTGTGCCAAGAGAGCCCGGACGTTAAAGCTAGCGGTCGGAAGTGATAGCGAGCCATCCGGCTTCTTCTCGATCCGGTAGCGAAGCACACGGATAGGAAGCCTTTTGGCTGCGGCCGATAGATTACTCGCATTCGAGGCGTTTGCATCCTTTAGTTTGCCAGCGCAACCCATGGCGGTGAGGATCCAATTGAATGTCTTTATGCCGAGCAACTCATCTACCTTTAGGCTGCCGGATGAATCCTGCTGGGTGAGTTTGATTGCATTTGATATGGCTTTCGAGATGCCGTCAAATTTGTTGCCTTTGATTAACTGTGCTGATGTCAGTTTCGAAATCCCCTCGAGATCGAGATTTGGAAGGTGATCTGTGTCAATGAGCTTGAGTAACCCGTCCACAACGTCGTCTTCACCCAGAACCTTGTCTAGTACTGCCACTCCCAGAAACGGTGCGTTGGAAGTAATGGCGGCTTTTGCGACAACTCTCATTGCCTTTCGAGCTACATCATTCCCGGTCGTCATTTTGGTTCCCCTAGTTCATATTGGCTGGAAATTATCGTGGATGTCTAACTCGTCATCGCGCGAGGCGGCTGTACGTGGCTCGCCGGCGTTCGTTCCGTGCATCTCGCCAATTCTTGTGGCGAAGGTATCGAAGTATCGCGGGAGACACGTACGAGGGCGCGCCCGTTTGTCCGGCGCTACTTCCGTCCGCGGTCCCATCTGCCGCTATTTTCGCCTTTTCTAGCGCGGCTCCCAGGCTGCGAATAGTAGTGGCCGCTTCCGTCAATGCTTGTAGGTAATTCCCGCTATCAACCGCCAAATTATGCCATTCTTGAACAGATAGGACCCATGCGGCTCCCGTGTCCTTGAGAAGTTCGGTATCCGCTGGCTGATCATAATATTTTGCGGCGAATATCTTGTAGAGATTCGTGTGCGTCAAATCGCGATCGGCGTCAGATTCGTTGTAGACTAGTGCCTCTACCGCATCCATCGCCTCGTTCGGGTCGCTAATCCTTCCGCGGATCGAATCAAGTTCGTCGGCCACAATGCCAGCCGACTTTTGGGTCCTTTGATCGACATAAAAGATTTGTCGTGTGCCCTCATTTTCTTTGATTAGTGTCTTTGTCCAAAAGTCGTTTCTGACGGCTGGATCACTGGGGAGCGTCAAATGACGCAAGACTTCATTGATTAGAAGATTCAATTCCTTTTCACTAACTTGATTACCTGCTGCTCCCTGACCGCCTGCACCTTCACCGCCTGCACCCTGACCGCTCGCACTCTCGTCCGTTGTTTCCTGACCGCCTGCACCCTCGTCCGTCGTTTCCTGACCCGCTGCACCCTCGTCCGTTGTTTCCTGACCTGTTGCAGGCTGTGACGGACTCCGTGCCACGACAGGCGGTTGAGCCAAAATGGGTGCGGACCAAAGAAGTGCGATGACAATGACCGATGGTAGATTCACTTTGCTGTATCTCATTTTCAACTCCAGACTGTTAGGTCTCTGCCGCTCAATCAGTTTGTTGTTCGACAAGCTTGGTTCTTAACACTGGCGAACGTGAAGCGGGTATTGTTCCTGTCTCTATCTACTACCAACCAACAAATAGCTGTAGCTCCTAGGCGTACGGACCTACCAAGTTTGCACTGCCATGACTCATCGATCTACTTCCCCATCGATGTAACCCCCTAAATTAGAGAATGCAACGGGGCAGTATATGTGAAGGGAATCTTCGTACAACCCGCAAAATACCTAGAATTGGTATTTTACCTACTAGGCATGAATAAGCTCTCTGAATGCGTTGACCTATTTGTACTTACGATCGGAGATCGATCGACATCGAGGATCCGAAGCGGGTGGCGACAGATTCGGATTTTCGCGTGGTACTGCTGCTAAAAACGGTACGGGTGTGCAGGTGCATGCCCATATGTGGATCGCACAACCGATCTTGAAGGGCATATCATGTTGCCGAGTCATCGAGCAGTGCTGCCATGGCAATATCGGAAGGGTCCAAGAGATGTAGAGGTGTGCAAAACACCGCCAAAGCCCATTCACGCCCGCCCCCGATTCGCGCCGTGCTTGGCGAGTTTGCCGATGTATCTGTTCATGGAATGATTCTTGATGGATGAGGCCGCCGTTGAGCCGATTCCGAGAACCGATACCTTGGCGAGGTTCTTCAAGAGGCGTGTCCATGCCGCGCTGCTCGAGGTGATTTTTCCGTCTGGCTGCATGATCTGTCGCTGTCCGACGTGGCAGTACTTGTACTTTTGAAAAATGCCCTGTAATGGAACATGCGCCACGATGTCGTTCTCGTTGACGAATCTCTTGGCGTGGACGTTGTAGGCTTTGGCATATTGAGGGCTGCCGCAGCGGGGCGAGCCGAACGTGTGGACGGCGGCTGGCTTGAACTTCTTTGGCATGTCGCGAGCAGCCAAGGTCGCCAGTGCCGCGCCGAGACTGTGACCGGTGAACCAGATTGTCTGCTTGTTCGTCACGGCGGTCTGCAACTGGTCGACCACTTTGCTTTTTACCGACCTCCAAGCGGTCCAAAAGCCGTTGTGAACATTTCCACCGCCCATCCTGCGCGGGTAGTAGTTGTATCTAAGATCCGTGAGCCAATCTTCGATTTCCTTGGGCTCCGTGCCGCGGAAGGAGACTACCACGTGATCCGCATTAGCCGCCACGAATCCTTGGGTGTGGGTACTCGCGCTCGAAAACGTCTTCACTGTGTCCCACGACATCGCGGCAAACTTCGCGTCACTGCCCGGTTTGTCGCGGTAGGCTGCCCGGGCCCCGTATGCCAATGCGAGTGCGGTGCGCAAATAGTGTTGGTTGGCTTTCAGCTGCGCCATTTCTGTATCTCCTGTTGTGCGTCTGGAAGAGACATTCGCAGTCGACGGGAAATCAGCAACGAGGCCTCACTTTTTCAACATGGCCAAACGTGTCGTGCCGACCGCACGATCAGCGGCGGAGGATGGATGGCGCCCAAGATTTCCATCTCTTGCAGAGACACCCCAAAACGCCCCAGCTCGTAACCTACCCCTTCGATCCAATAATGCAACTACTTTCTATTGTCTAATTGGTCAAATGCGCTCGCAAACACCTGTGCCCTCAGCTGGTTCTCCTCGACGATCGGCCACAACATGAACTCGTCGACCTCAACCACAGAGCGCTTGCAACGTATACTAGGCTGCGGAAAATGGGACCGCTGATTTGTCAGAGCTGAAAGGTGGGTTAGGCATCCTGCCTGCCATGCGAAGACACCCACGATATCGCAGGCAGGAAGCCTACGCCACGACTGTGCACCGCCAACTACAGACGGCTTAGCAACGTAGCATCCGTTGAACGCGTCATTGGAACCAAGGATATCTCATATGCGAGCTAGTGTGGGTGTCATGTGGGCAACGTGCTTGTTTCTTCTGACCATCGGCTGCGGGCCTTCGGGTCGCCAGAATTCGAAACGTCCTATACCGACGGCAGAGAAGCCCCCGGCACCGCGTGCGCCAACTGCGGCTGAGATTCTCCGATCGACATCTCGTTGCTACGCGGAAATGCAGTCCCTTCGAGTCGACATTGTCGAGACGATGTCGCTTGATCGTTCCGGAACACGCGAAGTCACCGCAGGCCGCGTGGCGGCAATGTTGGCTCGACCCAATCGGGTCTCGTTGCCGGGAGCAGACGCCAAAGGCCTCTCATTTTTTGCCGACGGACAGCAACTGTGGACCGTCTTAGGTGACCGTTTCTCTCAGGAGCCGTGTCCCGCAACGACGTCGCTGATCGCCGACGATCCGATCCGGAGTTCGCTGCTTCCATTGGGCAGTCTCTTCCTGTTGAGGTTGCTCAGTGAGGATGCTCAAGAGGCGATCACGCAGGACGTTGAATCCATGGCCGTTTTGGACGATGAGTTGCTTGAGGGGCAGCTGGCCCATCGTCTGCAATTCACTCAGAAAGATTACGATTGGGAGATGTGGGTTGCCGTCGATGAACCACGGTTGATCTACCAGGTCGTTTATGACATGTCGAAACAGATGGGTGTCGGGCTCTCTGACGACGAAGAGGCGCGCATTACTACGACCATTCGCTTCGAGAACTGGCAGATCAATCCGCAGCTGGACGAGGCTGCTTTTGGGTATCAACCCGCCGATGACGCCCAGCAGGTCGATCACGTGATGGACGTTCCTCGGTGACTTCGCAGCGGCCCGTGGATTTGTTCGTGAACCGCTGGCCACCGTTCTACGATGATGGCCAGCGACCGTCGACGTATCATGAAAACGGAACACGGCTCGAGTAAATTCGGCAGATAGTTGCGATTCGATCCGCCGCATCTACAATGGGTTCCGCGACCTCCGCTTCCCGCCCTGAATCTCGTTGCGACCATTGCCGTCGTCAAGCCGCGAAGGATCCCTTGTTATGCAACTGTTGGACTATCTTGTTTTGGTCGGCTACTTCGCGGTGATGATCGCCATTGGCATCTACAGTTCGCGGATGATCAAGGCCCAGGAAGATTTCTTCATGGGCGGGCGGTCCTTCGGAAAGCTCTTGCAGACGTTTGCCGCATTTGGTGCAGGAACCGGTTCGAGCGACCCGGTCAATACGGGCCGCACGACCTTCACCAGTGGCATGAGCGGCATGTGGAGCGTGATGTACTGGCTGTTCGTAACGCCTTTTTATTGGATCGCGGGCGTGTGGTACCGCCGCATGCGCCATTTGACGTTGGGCGATTGGTTTGTCGAACGATATGAATCGCGTGCCATGGGCGCGGCCTATTGCGTGTTTGGGCTGACATTCTTCATGGTCTACGGTTCCATGCTGTTTTCCGCCATCGGGAAAGTTGCGGCACCGCTTGTTGAAATCGAATCTGTTTCATTGTTCGGTCAAGACTATGGAATCGAATATCTGCTGGTTCCGATCATTGGTGTTGTGGTGTTGGTGTACGGGATTATGGGCGGTCTGAGGGCTGCGTATTTTACGGACTTGATCCAGGGGCTTTGCATCATTTTGCTATCGGTGTTACTGGTCCCTTACGGACTGCAGGCCTTGGTCGAGAAATTCGGGAACCCCGAAACAGACAGCTTAATGGCCGGTTTTCGCTATATGCACCAGCAGTTACCGAAAGAGCATTTTGACGTAATCGGTTCGACGACTGGCAGCGAGTTTCCGATCCAACGCATCATCGCCGTCGTGATCATCAATCTGATCGGAATTGTGGTGCAGCCCCATTTTATTGCGACGGGCGGTGGATCCGCCAAAACGGAAACGAATGCCCGCGTCGGCCTAGTCGTGGGCAATTTTCTCAAACGGTTCTGCACGGTCGGTTGGGTCCTCACGGCGTTGATCGCCTTGGCCTTGTTTGCCGACAATCGAGAGCTGATGCTGGATCCCGACAAAACTTGGGGAGTCGCTTCGCGCGAGCTGCTGGGTCCGGGATTAACCGGACTGATGTTAGCCTGCCTCTTGGCCGCCTTAATGAGCAGCGTCGACGCATACATGATCGTCGGGTCAGGGTTGATGGTGCGTAATATCTATGCCCCATACATTAATCCCAGCGCCACCGAAGCGACCTATGTCAAGGTTGCTCGGATGACGGGTGTGCTGGTTGTGGCAGGTGCGGTGATCATCTCACTTTTTTACATGAATGTTTTTCAGCAATTGCAACTGACATGGGTCTTTCCCGTACTCTTTGCAGCCCCATTCTGGGTAGGGATGTATTGGCGCAAGGCAACTCGCGCGGCCGCCTGGATGACTGTGGCGTTTTGCACTTGCACGTTTTTTCTTATTCCGTTCTTGGCACCACGAATTGCACCCAGCCTAAGGACCGCTCCGCGATTCCTGGTCACGAACCAAATTGTCCAAACAACGACGGTCCGAGATGCGGCACCCAGCGATGTTCACAAGCGGGAAACGCAGATCGCCGTCTGGGAGGAAGGTTACAATACGCTGTCGCCACGGTTGCAAGTCGCGGAACAGGCTTACGACGAAGCGAGCGCTGTGGCAGCCGGAGGCGACGAGCCGTCGCAGAGCACGCAGAATCTTAAACAACTAAAGCTGACACTGGACGAATTGGTTGCCACGAAACTAGCTGTGGAAGAACTCGGCGCGCGCCCCGAGGCACTTGCGCCGGGCGATACATTTTCCTCCACAACAATCAGCGGCGGACACGGCGTCTTCTGGCCGGGCGGCGTCAAGCCGGTCTCCGCCCCGGGTGGCCAGGCAATTGATGTCCAGCCGAAACAGGTCGGCCAGCCCGTAACGATCGACGAAAAAACCGAGCAAATCGTCTTGGCCTATGACAAGGATGTCCAGCTGGAAGGATCCGGCAATTTCCGACTGGACTTCCTCCTGTACCAGATCGTCGGAGTCGATTTTAGCAAAATGGCCAATTCTACACTCGCCACAATGGAGTTGCCCCCGAAGATCATCACACCTTTCTTGGTCATGATTCTGTTTTCTCTCGTGACAAAGCCCAACAGCAAGGAAGCGCTCGACCGCTACTACAGCAAGATGAAAACGCCTGTCGTGCCGGATCATGAAGCCGACTTGCGAAATCTGGAAGAAGCCTACAAGAACGTCGAAGCCCTGGAGGAACGAAAGCTCTTTCCCGGCAGCAGCCTGGAGATTCAGAGGCCAACACAGGCGGATTGGATCGGCTTTCTCGTCTGTTTCGCAACCTGTTTCGCAATCATCGGACTGGCGGTTTGGATGGCGAATATTGGCGGCTGAGAAGTCATAGCGCAATCAAATCACCTCGGGCGTTCGGGTTATCAGAAATACCTCCCCGCGTCGCAGAATTTTTCGTTTTGGAGGTTGAGGAGAGCCTTGAACATGTCCTTCTCCCTTCGCAGACTTTCCGGCCTTTAGATGCTACAAATATAGGGGTTTACGAGTTCTTCCATTCGCCATTATCAATTCCTGGAATCGTAACAATGCTAGCAATCGTTGATTGTCTATGATGTTGGCCTTACCTATCTTTGGAAAGCCGGAAAGTCCCCCAGCGGGAAGGTGACTGGATCTTAACTTCAGAAGCGGCAAGATTTGAAAGCTGGACGATCTCCCTGTGTGGGAGAGGGAAAGGAAAAATGAACAGGAGGACGCAGAGGAAACAGAGACGGCAGAATCGGGAACTCTGGTTCCTCTGCGCTCTCCTGTTCAAAACCTGCATTCAGCCATGAGATACGTGTGGTTCGCACTGATCATAAGCGCCCTCCCTCTCCGGGCCTGACAACTCGACTGTCCCCGAAGGGAGAGTGTGGGTGATCGTAAACCAGCTAGGAAACAACACTTAAGAACTGGACGATCTCTATGGTCGAATCGGGCCTCTGACGCCTTGTCGAATCAACTAGAATGCTCGATTATGCATGGTGTGATATCCGCTGGATCTCCGCACGATACGACTGCTGTTGGTCGGCGGCAGTGGAATCGCCGTTTCGCCAAGTCGGCAGACACTCTGCTTTCGCCCAACCTCTTCAAAATCCAACCCCCCACAGCGATGAAACGAATTCTCCTTAAATCCAAGATTCACCGTGCGACGGTGACAGAAGCGAATCTTGAGTATGAAGGTAGTGTCACGATCGACACCGATCTGCTCCAGGCCGCTGACATTGTCGAGCACGAGAGGGTCGAGATCTACAATATCTCCAGCGGCACACGCCTGGCGACATACGCGATTGGTGGCGAGGCCGGATCCGGGACGATCTGCATCAATGGCGCGGCTGCCCATCTGGTTTCACCTGGTGATCTGGTGATCATTGTCAGCTATGCCGAGTACTCCGTTGAAGAACTAGGCAGCCACGTGCCGCAGTTGATTCTTGTCGATCGCAACAATCGGCCTGTGCACGACGCCGCAAATGCCAACTGATGGCCGGTACAAGTAGACCCTCAACCAGGCCAGATTGGGAACCACGAAAGAAACCATGTCACGCTTCGCGCAACGACGCTCCAAGCTCCGCAAACTCATCGCCAAACACGACGCCAGCGCGATGCTCGTCACGGGCGAGCGCAATGTCACCTACTTGACGGGCTTTACAGGCGACAGCAGCTTCTTGTTGTTGTCAGCTCGTGAAGCGATTCTGATCAGCGACGCGCGCTACACGATTCAGTTGGAAGAGGAGTGTCCTGATCTGAACTTGGTGATCCGGTCGCCCGTGACGAAGATTCATACTGCCGCCGCCGAAGCGGTAATCTCCGCGAAAATCTCTAAGTTGGCCGTTGAAGCACACAACCTGTCGCTCGCGAATTACCAGGTGATCGCAGGCGAGTTGGCGGGCGTCGATTGCGTGCCCACGGTCGGAATAGTCGAAGCGCTACGTGAGGTGAAAGACAAAGACGAGCTTAACGAGATTCGCTACTCGGTCATGTTGGCCGAACGCGCCTTTGCTGTTGTGCGAGCATCGTTGCGACCGGATCAGACAGAAAAGGAGATCGCCGACGCGTTGGAGCATCAGATTCGCCTGTTCGGCGGCCGAGGTACCAGCTTTACACCGATCGTCGGTGTTGGCGACCGATCAGCATTGCCCCACTATCGACCCGGCGATCTGCGGGTCGGCGATGCGGGATTCACGTTGGTGGACTGGGGCGCTCAGGGGCGGCTGTACATGAGCGACCTCACACGTATGGTCGTTACGGGCAAGGCCCCTGCCAAATTGGAAAGGATCTACAACATTGTGCTTGCTGCAAATCAAAGGGCGATCGAAACGATCCGGCCGGGAGTGATGATGAACGAGGTTGACGGGGCAGCGCGGAAAGTGATCGAAGATCACGGTTATGGCAAGAAGTTCAGCCATTCACTCGGTCACGGTATCGGTCTGCAGATTCACGAAGGGCCCTGGCTCCGGGGCAACGAGAAACAGCCACTCAAAGCTGGCATGGTCGTGACCGTCGAACCCGGAATCTACTTGCCGGGATTTGGTGGCGTGCGGATTGAGGATGATGTCTTAGTGACACGTGGCGCCAGCGAAGTCCTCTCCTCGGTCCCGAAGCAATGGGAAGATTGTCACACGCCAACGTAAACGACTGAAGATGTTGGAACTGCCGATCGTCCTCGAACTGTTTGACGGGCGCTTCAGGGGATCATGCCGGCGGTTGACGCGAATCAGCATGAGCATTAGAATCCGGCTTAAGTTGAATTCCCGTAGGGATTTGTGGAAATCGAATCCAATGGAATCGGATTTCATTCGCGGAGCAAAAAATGGCCGAATCGGAATCGAGTGGTGGTGTTTTCGACGAAGCACGGTTTCTTCGAATTGTCGAACTGATGAAGGAACACGATTTGGCGGAAGTCGATCTCCGCGACGCCGAGCAACGAATTTGCATCAAACGAGGAGCAGCGGTTCCACCGATGAGCGGTCACATGGCTCCGAGCTTCATGCCGCCCGCGTACATGCAGCCACCGGCGGCCCCGCAAGTCGCAGCACCGGCACAGACAGTTGCCCAGCCCGGACCTGTGGACGCTGACGACCCCAACGTCATCGTGATCAAGTCGCCGATGGTTGGCACGTTTTACTCGAAGCCCAATCCGAAAGCTGCCTCGTACGTCAAGGTTGGTGACCACGTCGAGCCAGAGACAACGATCTGCATCATCGAAGCGATGAAGGTTTTTAATGAAATTCCCGCCGAGATGAGTGGCAAAGTCGTGGCGATCCTCGTTGGCGAGGAGGAGCCCGTTGAATTTGGTAAGCCGCTCTTCAAAATTGACACGACAGGTTAGACACCTTCACTTGATGAACGTGACCTATTCGCCCCGGGCTCTGGATATGATCTTCTGGCACGCATGTTCAACAGGATTCTGATAGCAAATCGCGGCGAAATCGCCCTACGCATTATCCGTGCGTGTCGCGAGATGGGGATCGAAACGGTTGCCGTGTTCAGCGACGCCGATCGGGGCAGCGCGTACCTCGACATGGCGGATGAAGCGATTTGCGTTGGACCTGCGAAATCGGCGCGAAGCTATCTGAAGATCGACCAGATCATTAGTGCTGCCGAAGTCGGCAACGTCGAAGCGATTCATCCGGGTTACGGATTCCTGGCTGAGAACTCGCATTTCAACGAAGTATGCCGCAGTTGCAAGATCGACTTCATCGGGCCGACCCCCGAAGCGATGGACCTGTTGGGCGACAAGAACCGAGCTCGCGACATCGCGCGCAAGGCCGACGTGCCAGTGGTTCCCGGCAGCGGCGGGCTGCTCTCTGACGAAGCTGAGGCCCTGAAAGTTGCTCACGAAATCGGTTTCCCCGTCCTGATCAAGGCGACGGCCGGTGGTGGCGGCAAGGGCATGCGCGTCGCAGCCAACGATCTAGTTCTGAAGACGGCGATCCAGCAGGCTCAAAGCGAAGCCCAGGCGGCTTTCGGCAATGATGGGGTCTATCTGGAAAGGTATGTCGAACGACCGCGACATGTCGAAGTTCAAGTCCTGGCGGATTTGCACGGCAACGTCGTACACCTGTGGGAACGTGAATGTTCGACCCAGCGACGGCATCAAAAGCTGATTGAGGAGAGCCCGGCACCAAACTTACCCCAAGAGACGCGCGAAGCGATGTGTCAGGCAGCCGTGCGACTGATCAAGAGCGTCAACTACACGAATGCCGGGACCGTCGAGTTTATCGTTGACCAGGAAAACAACTATTACTTTATCGAAGTCAACGCTCGAATTCAGGTTGAACACCCGGTCTCCGAAATGGTAACCGGAATCGATCTGATTCGGTCGCAGATTTCTATCGCGGCGGGTGAGCCGTTGCCGCTGACCCAATCCGTTATCGTGCAACGTGGCGCGGCGATCGAATGTCGCATCAACGCTGAAGACCCAGATCGCAATTTTCAGCCGTGTCCTGGTCTGATCAAGAAAATGTTCACGCCCGGCGGGATGGGGGTGCGATTCGAATCACACGTCCATGAGGGGTACGTGGTCCCGCCACATTATGATTCGATGATCGGCAAGCTGATTGTACACCAGCCGACACGCTCCGAAGCGATTGCCTGTATGCTGCGGGCGTTGGACGAACTGCGAATCGAGGGCATTCAAACCACGGTGCCCTTCCATAAGAAGGTGCTGCAACATTCCGAGTTCGTCGAAGGTTGGGTCGATACCAACTTTGTCGAGCGGGTGTTCTTGAGCAAATAATGATATGAGTTGGAGGAGTTGAGATATGGACAGCCCTCTGTCCAGGCCACCGAAATCAGAGTCTTCAATTCGCCGAGTGGCGATTTTGTTTGCCGGCGGTCCCGCTCCGGCGGCCAACGCCGTGATTTCGACCTGCGCGGTTTCGTTTCTGCGGAATAACATTCAGGTATTGGGGATCAAGCACGGGTATTTGAATCTGATCGATTATTCCTCGGACAGGCCACTGGAAGCGGGAAAGGACTTCGTCGTACTGGACGACACTGCCTTGCGTAGGACCCGCAATTCGCAAGGCATTCTGATCGGCACGGCTCGTAGCAATCCAGGCAAGAGTATTTCGAAACCCAAACACTTGGACGATCCCGATCGAAGCGCGCCGCTGCGACGTGTGTATGAAGCACTCTGTTCGCTGGAGGTCGACGCCTTAGTCTCCATTGGTGGCGATGACACACTAAAGACCGCCAACAAGTTCAAGATGTTCCAAGACCGATTGCCAAAGAATTCAAGACGGATTCCAGTCGTCCATTTGCCGAAAACGATCGACAACGACTACCACGGAATTGATTTCACCTTCGGATTCTTCACGGCCGTCGACACGTTAGCCACGGAGATTCGTAACCTGCTCTACGATGCCGAAGCTGGCCAGGCCTACTTTCTGGCCGAAACGATGGGCCGCAGCGCTGGCTGGCTGGCCTACGGGGCAGCAATTGCCGGGGAAGCGAGCTTGGTGATCAGTGTCGAAGACATCATTGGTGAATTCCGCGGCAGAGAGTCAGTCACTAATCCGAAAACGGGCCAAGTCGAAACACGTAAGATTGTGAAACTCGACCAGCTGATCGATCGCATCGTCAAGACCATAGTCGCGCGCGAAGACGAAGGCAAGAATTTCGGTGTCGTCGTGATTGCCGAAGGCGTGGCCGAGTTCCTGCCCATGAAATACTTGGAGGGGATTCCGCGGGACGACCACGGGCACATTTCAATTTCACAAGTTGCCTTGGGGCGGATGCTCGCCGGGCTGGTCGCCGAATGCTATCAAAAGACCACCGGAAGGAAGCGGAAAGTCAACGGCCTGCAGCTGGGTTATGAATCGCGTTGCGCCAAACCAAGCGCCTTCGATGTGATGTTGGGGAGCCAGTTAGGAGTGGGTGCCTATCGAGCGCTGGTGGAAAAGAACTTGAACGGCGTGATGGTCTCGGTGAAAGGCCAGCTGGAGCTGCATTACGAGCCTTTCGATAATCTCGTCGACCCCAAAACGCTCGTCACGAAAGTTCGATACATTGATCCGGCAAGCGATTTTCACAGCCTGGCTCGCTTCTTGGAAACCGACGTTAATCGGTAAACAGTGGGTACATCACACGAAATCCGCGCTCGCCCAACATTTGGGTGGGTGTTCCATCGACCGTTTTTTGGCGACCAAGTCATGCTCAGCTCGAATTGTTGCGTGGCCAGACAGGTTTCTGAACAGGAGGACGCGGAGCAAGCAGAGTTCCGGATTCTGCCCTCTCCGTTTCCTCCGCGTCCTCCTGTTCATTTGCCTCGGCCGAGCGGCTAAACTGGAGCCGTTGTGAGCATCCTCCAATGTTCCCTGGTCGCACTCCACATCCCCGTCGATCAGCCACGATCTACTCCCGGACTGGAAACCACCATGCAGGTTTTTCGACCTCTTTTCTTGACAAGCTCTGCCCTTTTCATGGCGTGTGGCGTGGCAGCGGCGGAGGAATCCAAGCCCACCGAAGCAACGTCCGAGCAGCTTGAGTTCTATACCCAGCAAGTGCTGCCAATTCTGAAAACGCATTGTCTGAAATGCCATGGTGGTAAAAAGGCCATCAAAGGCGGCCTGCGATTGACTTCGCGAGAAAACATCTTGAAGGGCGGCGAATCGGGCCCAGCCGTGTCGTTGGATCAGCCTGACGATGGTCTGCTGCTTGAATCGATCAACTATCAGGAATACGAAATGCCGCCATCGGGCAAATTGTCTGCCGAGCAGATCGCCATCCTGACTCGCTGGGTCCAAAGCAAACTGGCTGGCGCACCGGATAAAGTGGCGGCCGCCGATTCACACGACAAAGACGGGTCGCCGCCTGTCAACGAGAAGAATAAGCAGTTCTGGTCGTTCCAACCCGTGGTGCGACCGAACGCGCCACTGACGAAGCGGCTCGAGTGGATTCGTAACCCCATTGATGCCTTCATCCTGAGTCGCTTAGAAGCTGCCAGTTTGACGCCCGTACCGCCCGCAATGAAGACCGCTTTGTTGCGTCGGGCGTCGTATGATCTAATCGGGCTTCCGCCAACGCCAGAGGAAGTCGCGGCATTCCTGGCAGATGATTCTCCCGCCGCGTTTGAGCGAGTGATCGACCGTCTTTTGGAATCACCCCATTACGGAGAACGCTGGGCCAGACATTGGCTGGATTTGGTGCGCTATGCCGAAACGAACAGCTATGAACGGGACGGGGCGAAGCCGTTCGTCTGGCGGTACCGCGATTATGTCATACAGTCCTTTAACAATGACAAGCCCTACGATCAGTTTGTGATGGAACAACTTGCCGGCGACGAATTGGACAATCCAACAACCGAAACGATCATTGCGACCGGCTACTACCGACTGGGCACCTGGCAAGACGAGCCTGTTGACCCAGTGCAGGAAGTGTTTGAAGACATCGACGATCTGGTCCGCACAACCGGTGAAGTGTTCTTGGGCCTCACGGTTGGTTGCGCTCGGTGCCACGAACACAAGCTGGACCCCATCTCCCAAACCGATTACTACCGTTTAGCGGCATTTTTTCGTAACGTACAGCGTTACGGTGTCCGTGGTGCTGGGTCGGTAGAAGCGTCCTCACTGGTTGATATCGGCACACCGCAAGAAAGACAGCGCCACGCTGAACAAGTCCGAGCTCACCAGCAAGAATTGCGCGACACGATGCAGCGCATTGCCCCGATCAACAAGCTGGTCAAGGCCGACCTCAAGGGCGTCGAAAATGACGAATGGAAAAACGAAGGGCGGCGACCAGAATTCGTGAAGAAACGGGTTGGGTCCCTGCTAACCAAATCGGAATTCGATGAATATCTTCGGCTGGTCAAGCGTCGGGAAGAACTGAAACGATTCAGACCGCCGTGGCTCGAAAAAGCGCTCTGCGTTAAAGAGCATGGCCGAACCAGTCCGCCGACACATGTTCTGGTTCGCGGCAACGCTCACGCTCAAGGTGCCGAAGTCACACCTGGTTTTTTGGAGGTTCTTTCGCCACCGGAGCCAGTCATTACGGAACCCGCTGCGGGCGCAAACTCGACGGGACGTCGCCGCGCTCTTGCCGAGTGGATCGCCAGCGAGTCGAATCCACTGACAGCCCGTGTCATGGTCAACCGCATTTGGCACTATCACTTTGGCCGCGGTCTGGTCCGTTCCACCAGCGACTTTGGATTCAACGGAACGCCGCCCACGCACCCCCAACTACTGAATTGGCTGGCCAGTGAGTTTGTTGACGGTGGCTGGAAGATCAAACGGTTGCACAAGCTGATTATGCTTTCCAGCACCTATCAAATGTCGTCGCAGTCTGACGCTTTGGCCTTGGAGAAAGACCCCATCAACCAGTTGTTTTGGCGTTTCGATATGCGTCGGCTCTCTGCGGAGGAGATTCGCGATTCGATTTTGGCCGTCAACGGTAGCCTGACATTGGATCGCATGTTCGGGCCCAGCTTCTACCCGATCATTCCAGCGGAAGTGATGGCGGGGCAATCGCGGCCTGGCGCGGGCTGGGGTAACTCGTCACCCGAAGATCGAGCTCGACGCAGCATCTACATTCACCTGAAACGGTCACTTATCGTTCCCATGATCGCCAGCTTTGACGGTGCCGGTACCGATTCCAGTTGCCCGATTCGATTTATCACGACGCAACCGACTCAGGCGCTGGGAATGCTCAACAGTACCTTCATGATGGATCAGGCAACGGTCTTTTCCGAGTATCTCCAATCACAAGTTGGCGATGATCCAGTCAAACAGATTACCTTGGCGCTGAATAGGACCATGCAGCGTGAACCGACTGACGAGGATGTCCAACGTGGCATCACCCTGGTTAACAAGATGCAGGGACAACACAATGTTCCAATAGCGGACGCGCTGCGTTACTTCTGCTTGACCGCATTGAACTTGAACGAATTTGTCTACTTGGACTGATGGTTGCTGCTGCCCCACGGCCCGCTTGCAGGAAGATAGGAATATGGCAAACAACTCAACACGTCCGAACTTTTGTGGCCGCACGCGTCGTGAGTTTCTCTGGCAGGCAGGCGGCGGCTTTACTGGCGTTGCGCTCGCCGCAATGCTCGGTCAGGACGGATTCCTGTCGCGCCAATCCGTCGCCGCGGACGGCCTGGCGAACTGGAAGAATCCGCTGTCCGCAAAGCCGCCACATTTCAAGCCCAAGGCAAAAAACGTCATCTTCTTGTACATGTATGGCGGACCAAGCCACATCGATACGTTTGACCGGAAACCAGCCATGACGGGCATGGACAACAAGACGGTCACGGTCAAGACATTTGGTCGTGGCGGGCACCGCAGTCAAGGCCGGATTGTTGAGCCACGTTGGAAATTCAATCAGCACGGTGAATGCGGCAAGTGGGTCGCGGATCTGTTTCCGAATCTGGCCACTTGCGTTGACGACATTGCCTTCGTGCATTCGATGACTGCCGATTCACCAATCCATGGCTCGACCATGTTGATGATGAACAGCGGAAGAATCCTCAGTGGTAGTCCTTGCATGGGATCATGGGTCAATTATGGGCTCGGGACGGTCAACGAAAACCTACCGGGATTCGTCGTTATGCTCGACCCGCGCGGCGGACCGATTAGCGGCGCAAAGAACTGGAGCAGCGGCTACATGCCGGCGACTTACCAGGCGACCGTGATGCGTTCCAGCGGCACTCCTATTCTGGATTTGGCACCGCCAGCCGGGATGACGAACGAGATGCAGCGTGAACTGCTGATTACGCTTCGCAATTACAACGAGCAGCATCGGCAGTCGCGCGGGGACAACAATGACCTGGCCGCGCGGATCGCCAGTTACGAGTTGGCCTACAAGATGCAAAGCTCGGCACCGGACGCCGTGGATCTTTCACAGGAGACCGCGCAGACTCAGAAACTTTACGGTATGAGCGACCCCAAGGCAGCCGCCTTCGGCCGCCAATGTCTGCTCGCGCGGCGTCTGGTCGAACGAGGTGTGCGATTTGTCCAACTGTATTCGGGTGGCAACCACAACGATGCGAATTGGGATGCCCACGGTGATCTCAAATTGAATCACGACATGCACGCTGCGGAAACTGACAAACCGATCGCGGGCCTACTGAAGGACTTGAAAGATCGTGGGATGCTGGACGAAACCTTGATCGTCTGGGGTGGAGAGTTTGGTCGCCAGCCGACTGCCGAATACGCCAAAGGAACGGGCCGCGATCACAACGCCTACGGCTTTACAATGTGGCTCGCTGGCGGCGGGATTAAAGGTGGCGTCAGCTTCGGAAAGACCGACGAACTAGGTGCTGCAGCTGTCGAAAACCGCCTGCACGTGAAAAATCTGCACGCGACGATTCTGCATCAGATGGGATTGGATCCCAACGGGCTGAGCTATTTCTATAACGGCCTCGATCAGAAACTGGTCGGCGTGGAACGCGTGGAACCGATTCGGGACATCATGGCGTAGAGCCCGCCCCAGGCTACACGTCAAAACCGTCGTCGCCTATCTCTTGGGTTTCTTGTTCAGGGGTCGGTTTTTGACGTCTGTTTGTTCTTTCTGTTGGGAATAGACTTGTTCGATCAACTTCAGATACTGGTCGATCGGCGGCATACCCATTTTCTTGCGGCGGGTATCCAGATTGTCTGGGTCCTCGACATCTTGCACGATCCACCGGCCATCGACCTGTTTGGTTTGCGTTCCGTACAACTGTTTCTTGCCCTCGCCAACACGGACGCGATCGACCAGGTATGCAATGTCTACGGAAGCGACTTCCCCTTCGGCCGCTTCTTGCATCAACGTTAGGCACCGCTTTTGAAATTGTCGATCATGATCGGCGTGTTGGACCAGGAGCCAGGCCGCGTGGGAGCCATCGACACCGACCAACGATCTTCCGGGCCAACCGTGTTCTTTAATCACTTCGTCAAGCCATTTGCGGTTTTCCTTATCGATCTTCAACAGATCGGTTATTACAGGTGCACTGAGGTTCAAGACTGCGCTCTTGGAACCCAATGAGATATCGTTCTCTTGCGCCCATTTGATCATCTTGAACCGCGCATCCTGATCGATCTTCATTCGCGCCAGCAACTCGACACGCAACTCGCGTTCCGCGATCTTCCCGGGGCGGGATCCATCCTCAATTGGCGGCAAAAACACAATATTACCAACGGCGAATATTGCGCAGGACACGGCGACAAAACACCGAAGATCCATGGAGGCCCTCCTTGATGATCTACAATGGTGTTGGAAAAAGAACCTGTTTGCTCGGCTGCCCAGCAACCTCTTGTACGTAGGTTGGAACGGCATAGCCGGGTAGTGTATCGCGAAGTCGTTCGACCAATTCTCGACCACGCTCAACGGGAACTTCAAAGTGTGCCGCGCCACGAACGCGGTCCAATTGATGCAAGTAATATGGGACGACTCGCAGATCGATCAACCGGCAACTAAGTTCGCTCAACGCCGCGAGCGAGTCGTTCACACCATGCAGCAAAACTGTCTGGTTCAACAGCATGATGCCGGCTCTTGTCAGCCGCTGGAGTGCCGCTGCGACGGACTCGTCCAACTCCGCGGCGTGGTTGGCGTGAATGACGATGATTGGAACCAGGCGACTCGCACTCAGCCAGTCCAACAGCGCACTGGTCACGCGCTCCGGAATCACGATCGGGAGTCGCGTGTGAATCCGCAGCCGCCGTAGATGTGGAATCGAGGCCAGCTGTTCGGCGAGTTCGGCCAGGTGCGCGTCGACCAACGTGAGCGGGTCGCCACCACTGAGGATCACTTCCTCGATGGTTGGATCGGCTGAGATCTGCTCGATTGCCGGCTGCCACTGCGCCATCGAATGGGGCCCTTTGCCATAAGGGAAGTGACGCCGGAAGCAGTACCGACAGTGAATTGCGCAGGCGCCGGTGGTCACCAGCAGCACCCGTCTGCTATATTTCTGCAACAAACCGGGCCGCAATATCGCGGCCTGATCCTGGACAGGATCGTTGCCAAAACCGGCGGCGTCGATCGCCTCCTCGGCAAGTGGCAAGACCTGACGCAACAGGGGATCATGAGGATCGCCAGGACGCATCCGTTTGACGTAGCCCAAAGGTACAAACACGGGAAATGAACAGTCCGAAACAAGTTTGAGTGGTTCCGGCAACTTCAGACGTCGACACAGAGTCGAACTGTCACGAATCGCCGTTTTCATGGCCTGTTGCCAGGATTCCCCGTTTGAACGGGTGAGGACAGATTCGGCTGGGGACGCTACAATTGCCATACTTCATTTTTGCCATCAATCGCGGTTAATTGGTGTCTCCGTAAGAGACGCTAACGAGGCAGGGCCTCGAACCAATCCGAGCTACCGTTCGGTCTTGTTAACCCGCTCTCCGACCAACCTGCGGTCGGTGCCCGTCGCTAGAACTTGACTCAAATACGACAAGTTTCCGACCATAAGGAAACTAACTCGATCATCAACAACAAAGAACTCTCAAAGAAGGTTTTCATGAGCAACCCCAATCCAACTCCCTGCGTAACGCTCGGCCTGGCACCCAGCTTCGGATTCGGCGACCGCATTGGCCTGGCGACGCCCGGTCACGTCGAGGCGATGAAACGGTCCGGTGCAGGCATCGAACCGATTTACCCACAGCAGTCGATTCGTGAAATGGCGAGGACCAGCCGTAGCCCCGAAGAAGTCATGAAGGATGCCATCGATGGGATGCATCAAGCAGGCTGGACAGGACGTACCGGCGCGGACGCCGACCACTTGAAAACCAATGAAGACGTCGACCGCACGTTTGCCGCCGGGTTCACCTTCTTCACAATCGATCCTTCCGACAACGTCGACGAACACGCAGATGGCTACGACGAAACGACGCTCCGCGACAAATTCGCCTCAGTCCGCGATCAGATCGACTGGTTCGACAACTATCTTGGTCACGATATCAAGCTTGCGACGGGCACGTCGGTTGTCTTGGACGAAGAAGCCTGCATGCGCTGCGCCGTGAAGTACGGTGCCGCCATCAATCATGCGATCGCTGTGGCCGATCATATTCGCAGCGTACACGAAGCGGCGGGCCGCAATCACGAGATTGAATTGAGCGTCGACGAAACAGAACAACCGACAACGTTGGCAGAACACTACATCATTGCCGACCAGTGCGTCATGCGCGGCATGCAGTTGGTCAGCCTGGCACCGCGGTTTGTCGGCGACTTCGAAAAAGGCGTTGATTACAAGGGGGACGCGGCCGAGTTGGAAGCGTCGCTGAACGAACACGCGGCGATCGCCGATCTGCTCGGCCCATACAAACTGAGCCTGCATTCCGGTTCGGACAAAGTGTCGATGTACACGGCTCTGGCTCGCGCGACGAAAGGTCGCTTTCACGTGAAAACGGCAGGAACGAGCTATCTGGAAGCGCTCCGCGTGGTCGCTCGACATGACGAACCACTGTTCCGTCGGATCGTCGACTTCAGCCGCTCGCGCTACGACACCGACAAAGCCACGTACCATGTTGCCGCCACCAACGAGTCCGTGAAACCGGGCAGCGACATCACGGACGCCGCCGAATTGGAAAAGTTGTACCTCGAGCGCTGGGAAGACGTCCCGGCCGGAATGGGATTTACGGAACCTGGACGACAGATACTGCACTGCACATTCGGTTCGGTGTTGACGCATGCCGATTTTGGACCGGCAGTCCGGGCCGTGTTGGAGGCCAATCCGGAGACGTACAAAGAAGTGTTGGCCGACCATTTTAGCCGCCATCTCGTCGCTCTGACCGCCGGCATGTAGTCACTTACGAGGAGTCAAACACGTGCTGAAACACCAACTGATCCATCCTGAGATAAATGCGGTCCTGGCCGCGGCCGGACATCATGGGAAAGTCCTGATCGCCGACGGAAACTATCCGGCATCTTCCAAACTCGGACCGAACGCGCGCCTAGTGCACCTCAACTTGATGCCCGGCGTGTTGACCTGCAACCAAGTGCTGCAGGCGGTCTTGTCGGCGCTACCGGTTGAGGCGGTCAATACGATGATGTACGAGACGTCCGGCCAGTACGCCTTGGCGGAGGATCCTCCCGTGTGGGACGACTATCGCGCGACAATGAAGGAGGCCGGCGTCGAGTTGGATCTGGACCCAATCGAAAAATGGGCCTTCTATGATGCCGTCGCGACGCCCGATCATATCTTGACAATTCAGACCGCCGACCAACAGCGCTTCGCCAATGTGTTGCTGACCATCGGTGTCCGGATGGACTAAGCAACGAGGGAATTCGCGATGCCTGAAGTTATCGACGCCCATCAGCATTTTTGGCAACTCGACCAGCCGTTCGACTACCGGTGGCTCGAAACGCCCGGCTTGGAACCGATTCGTCGTGATTTCTTGCCGGAAGATCTGGCTGATCGTATCGCCAAAGTCGGTGTTGATCGGACGGTGATCGTGCAAACGCAGCACAACATCGATGAGAGTCGGTGGGTGCTTGGTTTGGCCGAACAACACGAGTTTATCGCAGGCGTTGTCGGTTGGGTCGATTTGGCCGGCGACGACTGTGAAACGCAGTTGCTCGAATTCAAAGACCATCCCAAGTTCGTCGGCATTCGGCACGTGACTCAGGATGAACCGGATGACGATTTTATTGTTCGCCCAGATGTTGTACGCGGTTTGCGGGTCCTGGAAAGGCACGGTGTGCCGTTCGATTTGCTGTTCTACGTGAAGCACCTGAAACACGCCGCACCACTGGCGAAGATGCTGCCCGATTTGCCGATGGTGATTGACCACCTGGCGAAGCCGCGAATCAAAGAGGCCATGACCGACCCATGGCGCGAGGATCTGCGATCGGCCGCGCAGCATCCCAACATGTATTGCAAGCTGTCAGGAATGGTCACCGAAGCGGATTGGAAACGGTGGAAGCCGGCCGACCTGAAACCGTATGTGGAAATGGCACTCGAAGCATTTGGACCGGCACGCTGTATGTTCGGATCGGACTGGCCGGTCTGTGAGTTGGCTGGCAGTTACCAGCAGGTGCACGACGCGCTGCGCGAAATTGTGGGTGAACTCGGTGCGAGCGAACTCGAGCAGATCTTTGGCGGTACGGCCGAGCGGTTCTATTGTCTCAGTGTGGCGGAGTAGAATAGTGAGGCTGTCGCGAGTCTTTTTCGGCCAACAGCGTATGTCGATTGCAGGTCGCTGCCCGAAAAAGACTCCCGCCCCCTTCCTGGCGACCGAATGAAATCGCGCTGTCGGTCTAGTTCACAGGCGCGTCTTGATGAAACTGCTGGATAAGTTCCCAGGCTTCTTCCGGCGTCTCGGCAAAACTGATCAGATCCAGGTGCTCATCGGCGATGACTCCTTCATCCGCCAGGAATTGGAAATCGATCACGCGGCTCCAGTACTCCTTGCCGAACAAGATAATGGGGATCGCCTGCATCCGATTCGTCTGCCGCAACGTCAGCGCGTCGAACAGTTCGTCCAACGTCCCAAAACCGCCAGGGAACACGACCAGAGCCTTTGCACGAAACAAGAAATGCATCTTGCGGAGCGCGAAATAGTGAAACTGAAAACACAGTTCAGGTGTGATGTACGAATTCGGAGCCTGCTCGTGAGGCAGGGTGATATTCAGTCCGATTGATTTGGCGCCAACGTCGTAGGCTCCAAGGTTGGCTGCCTCCATGATCCCTGGGCCACCGCCGGTTGTGATGACGTAGTCGCACTCATCTTGCGTCTGGCATGCAGCCGAAACCAGTTTGCTGAATTCGCGTGCGGCATCGTAGTAGCCAGCCTTCGCAAGGACTCGTTCGGCCCGTGCCACAGCCCTTTGTAGCGTGGGGTCGTCCGGCGCGACGGCCAATGATTGGCGAGCGTCTTGGAGCCGCGCTCCTGCTGCTTCGGGCTCCACGATTTGTGTACCACCAAAGGCTACGATGGTCGAATGAACGCCTTGTTCTTCGAGCGCCATTTCTGGCTTCAGCAATTCCAACTGCATTCGCACCGGACGAAGTTCGTCACGTTGCAGAAAGTCGGTGTCCAATTCCGCCAGGTGATAGGTGGGTGAGTTCAAGATTGCTTGCAGGTTCTCGTTGGGAGACATGCGTAGACCTTTTGATGTTTTTGAAGCTGTCTGTTCGGTGGATTCGAATTGGATCAATGATGTCAGGTAGCCAAGCAACGCAACGACGCACACTGTCAAGCCAAAAGTTGCAATGGAGGCCTGATTCCCCAGCCACGGGGCGCGCTCAACAATCGGCCGCCACAGGATGATCAGTAACATAATGCCCAAGGCCATATGCGCAGTCCAGGGTATTCGACCGGCTCGCGTTGCGCCTCGAGTGATCATTCGGGTCGCCAAGTGTGCGGCGCCGGCATAACAAGCGACAGCGCAAACAGCTTGCCACCCCAGAAACAACCCACACAGGGCGACAGCCGGCACTTCCGCAAATTCAATCGACCTACGTTGTCTGCTGATTGACGCCGCCGCAACGACGAGCCCCAGGGCAGATCCAACTGCCGCCCCGGAAATGGAATCCCAAATAGCGACTGCAATCGCCGACTGTTCGGCAAACGCAAAAAAAGACACGGGCCGCAACCCGCTCCACAATGCGATCGGTGGCAACATGGGAGCAATGCAACCGACGACCGCAGCCGGCACAAACAAACGCCACGGTGGGAGCATCCGGTCGTACCGAATCAATGCCGCACAAATCAACGTACACAGCAGCAAGACATGGAATGCAAACAGCAACCACAGCCACACGGTTTCAAACTGCATCGGCACGGGGGTCATCGGTTCCGGCAGATTTCGACCCAGCGCCACCGGCGAAAGGAATCCAACCACCAACACGACAGCCGCCACTAACGCCTCGACGCACGGGTAGCGTGAAGAAATCGTGATCTTGCAATGCCGACACCGTGCCCGCAGCAACACCCAACTAATCACGGGAATGTTGTCGTACCACTGAATCGCAGTTTTGCAATTAGGGCAACGCGAACCTGGATGGACAACACTTCGGCCGAGCGGTACGCGGTAAACGACCACGTTCATGAAACTGCCAAGATTGCCCCCAAGTGCCCACAACCAGAGCGCCAGCAGCGCATTTCCCCACGGCGGCACGTGCTCGTAACCGAGCGTGGCCAGGAGTGGAATCGCGATAAAAGAGTTTAAATCCAAATTCATGGGCCGCGTCGATCGTGGCGGCGGATACTGTGGGCCAACAGTTGCGACGATGTCATAAGACCGGCTCTACAAATACTCTGCCAAGGGGCCGCCGCGCGCGGCACGAGCATCGACTTTCTTGGTGATTTCCGGATCTGCTTCCAACGGCGGAGCGTGGTGTGGCTTGATGCGAGCATCAATGACCAACGATCCTCGACATCCCCAGTGTTTGTCTTCGATAAACGAATCGATGCCATAAACATCGACCGCGGGGTTGCTGCGCGTAAAGACAACCCACAGGAAGTTAGACAGTGACAAAGCGACGAAGTCACTATCATCCACAATCACCACAAGCGGAAACGGTTGCAACACATCGACGGCACGGCAACCGCTGCAAAACGTCTCCGCGCTAGAATCGGTACCAGCGTTATCGGGCGCATAAGCCGGACCTCGTACCACCAAGATGCCCGCCTGGCAAACACGCGGGTTCGTGAATCCCGGCGGTAGTTGCAGCTTCGCAGAGAGATTCGTGGCGAGTTCACGAATCGGTTCCCCGGCCGCGGCGACGACGAGCTTTGAACCGCGATTGAGCCCGCTACCTGAGTAATCCAGCGTGTCGATGGTCGTGCAGGTTTGAAAATGCAAGTCGCGGCGCCAATTCGCGCGCCGGAGCACGTGGTGAAAGAACGCACCGATGTCGGTGATGTCGAGCTCCGGATCGTCGGCGCGATCAACAATCAACAGGTATTTGGCCAGTGACATCTGCCCCTGACCCAAGATTGCATTGGACTGCGAGAGCAGTTCGGCAGGAGCCTTCTCCTGCTGGTACGGGGTGTATCGTTCGCTGCCGATGGCCAGCATCAACGGGTGAACGCCAGCGGCGTCGACGGCATGAACGGCATGGACCCCGGGAATCACCTTTGGGATGATCGGCCCGGTCAGTTCGTGAATCAGCTCGCCAAACACGGTGTCTTCCTGCGGCGGTCGACCGACCACGGTGAAAGGCCAGATAGCGTCTTTTCGATGGAACACGTGGCCGACCTCGAGCACGGGAAAATCGTGCTGCAAACTGTAGTAGCCCAGGTGATCGCCAAACGGCCCTTCCGGCAACGTGCGATCCGCCGCAACGGTGCCTGTGATCACGAAGTCGGCGTTGGCGTAGATCGGCAGTTCGTCACTCCTTCGCACCATCGGAATTCGGTGGCCCGCCAGCGCGCCGGCGAACGTCAGTTCTGACATCCCCTCGGGCAACGGCATCACGGCAGCCAATGTCATTGCCGGCGCGCCGCCCACAAACACGTTAACACGAAATGGTTCGCCTGCGCGTATGGCTGCAGCCTGATGCACGCCGATGCCACGATGAATTTGGTAGTGCAGACCAATCTCGCGATCAGGCTCGTACTGACCTCCGGAAAGCTGAATGCGATACATGCCCAAATTCGATTGCATTAGCCCCGGGTGCTCGACATCTTCGCTATAAACTTGGGGCAGCAGCACGTAAGCGCCGCCATCATTCGGCCACGAGGTCACATGTGGGAGCCGGCTGATCGTCGTTTCGCTGGCCAACGCGGCTCCCCATCGCGTCGCGCGCGGCAACATGCCCAGCGCCGTAACAGGCGTCTTCCAATAGCGACCCGGACGACTCCAAAACGCGTTCGGATCGATCTTCAGTTCGATCAAACGCCGCACCGCGTCATAGGTATCGCGAAAGATGAAGCGGGCTCGTTCGAGCGTCCCGAACAGATTCGATACCATGGGAAACTGGCAGCCCTTGACGTTTTCGAACAGCAGTGCGGGGCCGCCTGACCGGTAGACGCGACGGTGGATCTCGGCCGCCTCGAGATGTGGGTCGACCTCGTCGGCAATGCGGATCAGCCGCCCTTGCGACGCAAGGTCATCAACCGTCTGTTTCAGCGTCCGGTGGCCCATAACTGTCGTGCCGAAAAAGGTGCCATCAAAGCGACGTTGGATGATTATTGCCGCTCAGAAATTGACGACAAGTCCTCGTGCGCGGCGATGTGCAAACTGGGGGAAACGAGGGGGTCGAGAGTCAAGCCGCAAAGGGGACTCTACAAGGCCGGCGGCTCGGCTGATAGAATGCTCGCCTGAGTCAAACACACTGGAATTCTTCGCTTCGAAGTCATCGCGCTAACCGCTTCACATCCTTCCAGACACGAAAGAGCATTTGATGAACATCTCTGTCACGAACGAACCTGCTGCGGAGGTCAAAGCGGACGCGGTGGTCGTCGGGCACTTCCAGGACGCGGCGCTCAGCACGGCGGCAGCGGGGATCAACGAGGCGGCCGGTGGGGCACTAGCGCGACTGATCGAGACCGAGGACATCACGGGAAAACGTGGCGAACTGACCACGCTCCTGGCACCCGCCGGCACGGCAACAACAACGGTGGTCGTCGTTGGGCTCGGAAAACAGGAGGATCTTAATAGGGGTGCTGGGCTGCGCGCCGCGGCCGTGGCGGCAAAATCGCTTGCGAAAAAGGAGCGAGTGCAGGTCGCGTTCTATCTGAGCGATGGCTGGTCCAGCGACTTGGTCGAAGCAGCAATCTGTGGTGCCGTGATTGGGTGTGAAGGTCAGGACCTGTATCGCGCTGAAAAGGAGCTGCATCCGTTTGGGGAATTGCTGTGGTCGGCAACCGACGCCTCGACCGTCGCGGCAGCCCGAGCTACGGCCAGCGGCGTCAGTCTTACGCGTCGTCTGGTTAACGAGCCTGCTAGCGTGATCTATCCCGATTCGTTCGCGGCGAAAGCGGAACAGGTTGCCAC
Organism: Pirellulaceae bacterium; assembly: GCA_030744725.1. GTDB lineage: Bacteria > Planctomycetota > Planctomycetia > Pirellulales > Pirellulaceae > ARS98. The sequence continues at coordinate 12,036 of JASLPZ010000002.1, read as the reverse complement.
GGACTGCGGACTTGAAATCGAAGTCTGGGACAAGGCGCAATTGGAAGCGGAACGGTGTGGCGCACTGTTGGCCGTGTCGCGAGGATCAGTCAGGGAACCTCGTCTGGTCATCATGCGACACAACGGCGGACCTGATGGGCAGGCCCCACTGGCGCTGGTTGGCAAGGGCGTCACCTTTGACTCGGGCGGCCTGTCGCTCAAACCCAGCGATAGCATGAAGACGATGAAGTGCGACATGGCAGGTGCCGCAACGGTGCTGGGGGCGATGAGCGTGATCGCGCAACTGAAGTTGCCTGTCAACGTGATCGGCTTGATGGGCCTTACTGAGAACATGGTCAACGGCAATTCGTTCAAGCTCGGCGATGTTCTAACCGCGCGGAGCGGTAAAACGATTGAGATCCTCAACACAGATGCGGAAGGCCGACTGGTGCTGGCCGACACGCTGGACGTGGCAGTCGGTCTGGGCGCGGCGAAGATCATCGATCTGGCAACGTTAACCGGCGCTTGCGTGGTAGCGCTGGGCACGGATGTGGCTGGATTGATGTCGAATGATCAAGCGTGGTGCCACGAAGTGGAAGCGGCGTCGCAGACGTGTGGTGAGAGATCCTGGCAGTTGCCGATGTTCAAAGAGTTCAATGCACAAATCGAGAGCAAGGTTGCGGATATCAAGAACATTGGCGAAGGACGCTGGGGCGGTGCGATTACCGCCGCCAAATTCCTGGAGGAATTTGTCGGCGACACACCGTGGACCCATATCGACATCGCCGGCCCTGCGTTTTTCGATAGTGCTAAACCCTGGATCGATGCGGGTGGCAGTGGCGCGTTCGTGCGAACACTGGTCGAAGTGGCGCGACACTTCAATGATGGCTCGACGCGTATTCCAACACGCTGATTACGTCGTGACCAGTCGATCGCGATGGGCCCATAATCCCAGCGCCGGATTGCTGATGTAGTAGACTCGCTCACCGCCGATGTCGTTCCAGCCTTCTTTCAGCTTGGCTGGGTCGTAACGTGACTGCATTTCAGTGAGTTTGCCGAACTCGTAGCCCACGCCCTCGATCTCCTCCCGCATCAGTTCGCCGGGACAATAGGTCACAGTGAACCGATTTTCGGACGACCCATGAATCAGATGAGCGGCGGCCGAGAGGTTGTTTCGCAGCTCGTCTTGCTGGTCGACGAATTGCATGATCTCGGGCGTCGTGCGGTAACCATACTTGCGGATCAAGCGGTCAATCTCCTCGTCTTCACCGAACGTCTTCACGGCGGGTGCCAACACGATCAGCTCGCCCCCGTCGGCGATCGCCATCCGAGTGCGATAGATTGCCTTATTGCCAAGCCAGGTACTGTGGAACTCTTCCGGATCGAGGTATACGACGACCTTGTGCATCTCTTCGTCCAAGACTTCGAAATTCACTTGAACAGACAATTCCGCCGCACGCGTGAAGCATTCGTGATCGTCGCCGATGAACAGTCCGCGGGTGACGAGCTGGCCGTCGTCGTTGGTACCCACGACCGTTAACACAAAGACCAACGGTAAATGGCCGCAGAACGTTTCCTGGGCATGGTTCAGGATCCGGCGGAGCGGCGTGTCCGCGCGGCCCATCATCCGTTCCATCCCGTAGGCGGCGCCGATGAAGTGGCTCTCGTTGATGCCCTTCTGCCCGCCCGTGCCGACAAAGATGTTTTTGTTGTAGTTGGCCATCCCAACGACTTCGTGGGGCACGACCTGGCCAATTGACAGGATTAAGTCGTGTCCGCCTTCCCACACCAACTTGTTCAGCTGTGCCGGCCACGGTTTGTTCCAAATTCCGTCGGTTGCCGACGATACGAAATCAGCCGGGACTTCGCCAATCGTAACAACATCGTCGCGCCAGCAATGAGCGCGGATCAGACTTTTGGGCAGGCCGGGAAACATGCGCTGGAGTTGCCAGTCCGGCATCGGTATGTGCGTACCGAGCGCTGGCATGACGTCGGTCAAACGATCTCCGAAATACTCGTGTGTTTGGCAAGTCAGCAATCCGGCACGACTATTGAAGCGCGTGAAGTCTGGAGGCAATGCCAGGACTTTTTGCCGATCCCCGAGCCCGCTGAACACGGCGTGCAGCCGGTGGCGCAAGTCATCGTCGGAAAGTGCAGTCGCGGGTGAACCTTCAGCCAGAAACAACGTCATCAGCAAAACTCAAGTTCTTAGAAAAGCAGCTTGGGATCGTTCGAGGAATTACTGTCCGATAGTCGCCTTTCGCGGAGCGAAAGACGACAATAAAAGATCGAATACTGCTTGGAGGTTGTACGGTAGCATCTGCTAGGTCGCGCAAAGGGGGTCGCGCAAAGGGGTCGGGAGTCTTTTTCGACCAGCGCGTTCTCGCAACGTCGGAGATGTTGACCGAAAAAGACTCCCGACCCCCTCGTAGTCGCTCGAACTTCAAAGCCTCGTTTGCCAGAACCTGTCCTATTGTAGCCAGAGGAGAGTGGGGAGGTCAGCAGGCAGAGTCCAGCGAATGTCCAATGTCGAACAAGGAATCTCGAAGGCAGAAGGAGGCAGTACTACTTCATTGTTCAAAGTTACTTGTTCAACATTCTGCGGTTCCTTCCTCGGCTGTCTCAGATTCCAGAGGTCGCAGGGGTTGGGCGTTCGAGGTTTGCCGAAGTTCAACGTTCGGCCGCCCACGAGTCCAACAGCTGTCAGACTTACCCGCAAGGCGGCAATGGGGCTCCCTGATTGTTCGGCGCGAGGAGCGGAAATCGTTTGACACATCACAAGTTATGCTCGATCATGCGCCTGGAAGAATAACGGCAAGAATTGCCAATTCGCGTCGAATAACACTTGACTGAACCAGTGGCCCTCGCATAAAGGATCGAACAATGCAATTTGTATTTATTTTGTGTGCCGTTGTCGGCGGGACGATCCTGATTTGCCAATTCGTGTTGACCCTGATTGGGTTGGGCGGAGACAGCTTCGATTTGGTTGACGATATGCCGGATGCCGGCGACATGGGCGACGTTGGTGACATCGGAGACCTGGAAAGTAGCGAGCATCACGGGTCGACGTTCATGTTCGGGATCCTGTCTTTCAAGACTCTGGTCGCCGCAACGACCTTTTTCGGCCTGACGGGAATGGCAGCGAGCACGGGTGGGTTGGGTTTGCCCATGCAGTTATTGATCGCCGTGGTGTGCGGCGGATCTGCCCTGGTGATCGTGCACTGGCTGATGAGAACTTTGTTTCAACTGGGCCAGAGTGGCACATTGCAGATAAGCAACACACTCGGCAAAACCGCTACCGTCTACATCCCGATTCCGGGTGACAATGCGGGTACGGGAAAAGTGCAAGTCAAGGTTCAAGATCGTCTGGCGGAATTCGCAGCGACAACATCCGCGGGCGACAAACTTATCACAGGTGCTAAGGTTGTCGTAGTTGACGTGATTGATGGTTCGACATTGAAGGTCGAGCCGTTGAGCGAGCCGGCAGAGGCTAACGCATAATCCTCGGCCGAATCGGTTGCCAACTGCGGCGACGCAATCCTCATGTTATGAACGCAATGCGACGTGTCGGGACGCCGTGCGCCTCGATTGACACGATGAAATAGCACTTCTGGAGAAAGACCATGTTCGATTCAAGCTTGCTGGCACAAATACCTGACATTGGAAGTACTTCGTTCTGGATTATCGCCATCGTGATCGTCATCGTGATGAGCCTCTTTGGGTTCCTCGTCCTGCTGATGAAACAGTACAAGCGTTGCCCAAGCAATCGCTTGCTGGTGATTTACGGTCGCACGGGCAGGGGAAAGGCGTCTCGCACGGTCCATGGTGGTGCCGCTTTCATCGTCCCGTTGGTCCAAGACTATGCCTACCTGAGCTTAGAGCCGATCCAGATCGAGATTCCCTTGCGGGGGGCTCTGTCGATCGAAAACATTCGCGTAAACGTGCCCAGCGTCTTCACAGTCGCGATCAGCACGGAGCCGGCCGTCATGCAGCAAGCGTCGATTCGTTTGCTGGGTTTGTCGGCGGGCGAAATTCGCAAACAGGCTGAAGAAATCATTTTCGGTATTTTGCGACAGGTCATTGCGGGAATGGGTATCGAGGAAATCAACCGCGACCGCGACAAGTTCCTGCAACAAGTGCAACATCAGCTCGAACCGGAATTGGCCAAGATCGGTTTACAGTTGATCAACGTGAACATCACCGACATCACGGACGAATCCGGCTACATCGACGCGATTGGCCAGAAAGCGGCTTCCGAAGCGATCCAGAAAGCACGCGGTGACGTGGCCGACAACGAGAAGATGGGTGAAACCCGTGTCGCAGGTGCCGAACGTGACAAGGCGATTCAAGTCGCCAACGCTCGGCGAGACCAGTCGATTGGTACTCGCGAAGCGGAACGTGATCAGGCCGTGCGAGTCGCCACGCTGGAAAAGGAACAGGTCGTAGGCGAAAAAGAGGCTGCATTTGAACGAGAGTCAAACGTCAAAGACGCCGAGCGTGGTATGCGTGTTCGAGTGGCCGCGGCGGATGCCGAGGCGATCGACGGCGAAAACATCGCACAAGCTCAGATTGCGGCTTCTCAGGCCGAACTTGCCGTCAAACGAGCTGACGCCTATCAAACAGGTGAAAGCCGCAAGAAGGAAGCGGAAGCGGCCGTGCTAGTGGTTCAGAACAACGCCATGGCCGAAGCAGCTCTGGCCGACGCGGGTCGAGTTGAAGCTGAGCAGCGGGCCCAATTGGAAGCACCCGCCAAAGCTGAAAAAGCCAAGATGATCGTGGACGCGGAAGCCGCGGCCGAAAGGGTTCGGATTGCCGCCGTTGCACAGGCCGACGCGATCTTTGCCAAGCTGGACGCCGAAGCTCGCGGTAACTACGAGATCCTGGCCAAGAAGGGTGAAGGTCTGGAACGCATCGTTCAAGCCTGCGGAGGCTCGCAAGAGGCTTTCCAGATGATGATGCTGGAGCACTTGGACAACCTGGCCGAAGCATCGTCGAGGGCGATCTCGAACATCAAGTTCGACAAGGTGGTGGTCTGGGAGAATGGTGGCAAGGACGGACGAAGCAATACCGCTGATTTCCTCAGCGGAATGGCCCGAACCATGCCGCCCATGATGCAGGTGATGAAAGACATCGGCGGGATCGAACTGCCCGAAGCGTTGATTCGCTTTGCTGGTGACACGGCACCTGACGCTTCCAACAACGGCGAGCCAACGGCGGGGCCAAGGCAGGACAGCACGCCTGATCGCGGCACGACCTGATCGTCGCAGCTCGTCAAAGTCGAAATCAAACGGCACGTCTCCCATGACGTGCCGTTTTTTGATTCACACTATAACCACCACCCTGCCTGCAAGCTTTGCCCAGACGCCCCGACCTCAAGGGGCAATCCCAACATCGGCCAGAATTCGGCCGACACCCTGTCGCGAATCAGCCCGTCTTCGCGCTACAATGGGCGATTCCAATCTCTGTCACCGGAATTCGAGATGCCAAAAACAACCACCTCTAAGAAGTCCAAGCAAGAAACATCTGACAGCTCATCATCCGGAAAACTCCGGATTGGAAACGACTGGAATGCGATCAGCATCATCGCTCTGTCGCAGTCGAATCCTCTGAAAGCAGTGGCCGAATTCGTAGAAAACAGCATCGATGCGCATGCGCAGCACATTACGATCATTCGTGGCCGTGAAAAGGGCAAGTCTTACTTGCGGATCATCGACGACGGCGACGGCCTGCCGACGGATGCGGACGGTATTCCGGATTTCAAGTACGTCGCCACACACATTTGCGATTCCATTAAACGGCAAATGAAGTCGAAGGGTGAAAAGGGACTACAGGGCGAATTCGGCATCGGATTGCTTAGCTTCTGGACAGTCGGCGAGCAACTAAGCCTGGTCTCGACCGGCCGGGACGAGAAGTCCTACGAAATGCACATGAGCAAAGGCGATCCAAAATACACCGTCACGCGCCGCCGGCGCCTAGTTGCCGACCACGGCACGCAACTGACCGTCAGCCCATTGTTGTCCGGAATTCGGCACTTTACCGGCGAAAAGCTGCAATGGTACCTGGCGTCCGAACTGCGCGACCGGATTCGAAGTTCGGAGGTGGAAATCCGAATTCTCGACCGGCAGGCCCGAGCGGAATACTTGGTTCAACCTCAAGCGTTCTCCGGCCGGCATTTGAATAAGTTGAAGTCACCAAGCACACCACACGGCAACGTGTACGTCGAGCTGTACTTGGACGAGCCGAAACCGACCAACGGCGTTGCGCTTTACAGATCCGGCACGCGAGTCTTGGAGAACATCACGGAGCTTGACGAATTCCAGCATGCGCCATGGACATCAGGATACTTGCAGGGCATCATCGACGCGCCGTTCTTGAACGTAACACCGGGCACGAGTTTGGGCGTCATTCAAGACGATGCATTCGCCGTGTTTCGCGAGGCCATCGCGCCGTTGGCAGCAGCGCTTGACGAGATAATCGCGGAACAGAAACAAGCCGAAGAGGAAGAAGTCAATCGCGATACACTCAAGTCAATTCAACGGGCATTTCGTGAGGCGCTCCTGGCCCTGCCGGAAGAAGAATATGATTGGTTCGAAGTGTATGGCGTCAACGGTCGAGCTGTAAAACGTCCGGGACGACCCGGTAGCCCGTTGGGCTCGGCAACGCCTGCCGCCGCCGATGAAGGCGATGCTCCGCAACAGAAGGCGTTTTTCGAGCACGCGGGTCCGCTACATGGCGTACGCATTTCGCCAACCACGTCAGTCGTCTCCGTTCGTCAAGAACGAAATCTTCGTGCGGTGGCCCGTGATCGCAATCGTCGTGTAGTCGAGGGCGATCTGTCGTTCGACTGGAATATCGTTGCTGGTGGCGGCACGCTGGACCATTACGATCGCGAATGCGTCACGTTCACTGCATCGGGAGAACCCGAACTGGTCCAGCTGCGTGTGACGGTCACCCAAGGCAAAACCGAATGTTCGGCCGAAGCTGTAGTGACAGTGACGGATTCACTGCTGCCGGATCGCCCCAAATCCAGCGACCAGCGCGGTCTGCCCGACTATACGTTTGAAAATGCACCCGGCCAGCTATGGCGGTCTCGCTACGACACGGACCAGAATCTGATTGTCATCAACAGTGGACATCGCGATTTTGTCTACTCGACACGTCAAAAAACGCTCAAGCTGCGATACGCCTGCCGCCTATTTTCCAAAGAACTCGTGCTACATAACTTCCCCGGCTACAATCCCGAACAGCTGCTGGAACGGATGATCGAACTGTCACTCTACACCGAAGAGAACCTGCGGTAGCCGCGCCCATGAAACGCAAAATGGTCATTTTGACGGAAGGTTTCACCAATCCACACACGGCCAAGACGGCCAGTAGCGTGATCCGCTACGGCAACGACGAGGTTGTTGCGTTGTTAGACAGCACCGTCGCGGGCGAGACGACCCAGGCACTGCTGGGTGTTGGCGGCGACATTCCGGTCGTCGCCACGCTGGACGAAGCGCCGGCCGCCGATCTACTGCTGTTGGGAATCGCGCCTCCAGGTGGCAGCATTCCGGCGAATTGGCGGTCGGTGATCTTGGACGCCATTTCACGAGGCATGGACGTCACCGCCGGACTGCACGATTTCCTCACCGACGACGATGAATTCGTGGAGGCCGCCGCCACGCACGATGTGACGCTGACGGACGTTCGCAAGAACGACGAACGTGATATCGCTCGACGAACCGGTCTCCGCGGCGATTGCCTTCGCGTGCTGACCGTGGGCCATGATTGCAGCGTTGGAAAAATGCTGACTTCGATTGAATTGACCAATGGGCTCCAAACAGCCGGGTACGACGCGCACTTCGTCGCCACTGGCCAAACTGGAATCATGGTCTCTGGTGACGGTTGCCCGATCGATCGCGTGATCGCCGACTTTGTCAGCGGCTCAGTTGAAAAGATGATCCTCAAACATCAGCACCACGATATCTTGATGATCGAAGGACAAGGGAGCCTGGTGCACCCGTCGTACTCGGCGGTCACGTTGGGATTGATCCACGGTGCTTCTCCGCAAGCGATGGTGATGGTGTGCGAGTTGGGTCGCGAGACCATCACAGGCCTTGAACATCTGCGCATCCCGCCCTTGGCTAAGATCCGTGAACTGAACGAAACGATGGCCAGCATCTTCCACCCCTGTCCAGTCATCGGCATCGCAGTCAACAGCCGTCGCGTTTCGGCGGAGGAGGCGGCTGCCCAACGGCGACGGTTGCACGTCGAATTTGATCTGCCGGTCTGCGACGTGGTTCGAGATGGCCCGCAAGACTTGATCGATGCCGTCGTGGCCTTTCGAGAAAGTGATGGTTGGCGATCATGAAACTGATCCTACATCGATTCGATTTACCGCTTCGACATGTGTTTCGGATTTCCCGCGAGTCTATTTCGACTCAGCCAACGCTGGTCGTCGAACTCCAGGCGGATGGACACTCCGGTTTCGGGGAAGCGACCACGAACAATTACTACGGCTTCACGTACGAAAACATGGCCGCCACGTTGTACGCGGTCCGCGACAAGATTGAAGGCTGGTCGCTGGAGAATCCCGCAGAGTTCTGGCAGGCAATGCACCCGCTACTGGGCGACAATCCGTTCGCCCAGTGTGCGCTCGATCAGGCAGCACATGACCTGTGGGGCAAACAACGGGATCAACCCGTGTATCGGCTGTGGGGATTACAGCCAGAGAACATGCCGTTGACCAATTACACGATCGGCATCGACGAGATCGACGTGATGGTCGCTAAGATGAACGAATTCCCTGACTGGCCCGTCTACAAAATAAAGCTGGGGACCGAGCACGATTTGGAGATCGTGCAGGCGCTACGCGAACACACCGATGCCACGTTTCGGGTCGATGCGAACTGCGGCTGGAACGTTGATGAGACCATTCGAAATTCGGTAGCGTTAGAAGAATTGGATGTCGAGTTTATCGAACAACCGCTGGTGGCCGATCGTTGGGACGACATGAAACGTGTCCATGCGGAATCCGCACTTCCTATCATTGCCGACGAAAGCTGCATCGTGCCCGCCGATGTCGATCGCTGCGCAGGCCACTTTCACGGCATCAACATCAAGCTGGTCAAGTGTGGTGGATTAACGCCAGCTCGGCAGATGATCGCGCGAGCACGCGAGTTGGAGATGCGCGTCATGGTCGGATGCATGACGGAATCGAGTGTTGGGATTTCCGCGATCGCTCAGTTGTTACCGCTATTGGACTATGTCGACATGGACGGTGCGCTACTGCTTGCCGAGGACATTGCCACCGGTGTTACCGTTGACCAAGGTGTCTGTCACTACGCTGCGGAAAACGGCTGCGGTGTGCGGTTGATCGCACCAGCCGCCGATGCGGCAAGTTAGACAGTTTGGAGCGGTTGTAGCGGACCGACTTTCGCTATTTGGACTGCAGCCCATCATCACGACCTCGTCTATCCAGACGTATAATTGTCATCGGATGACGGCGCGACGCCTTCTAGCACACTTGTTGTCTGCGAGCCCTTTCGCCGCCCGTTCAGAAAAACACAGGTGTCCAATGACAGAGTCAGTAGATAATGCAAAAGCCGCATCCAGCGATCTGCCGAACGACCGGCTGAGCGAGCCTAAGGCGCGGGCCAAACGACGACCGACGCATGACCTGATTCAGACGATCAAAGAATACGCAGACAAACTGGCGGGCGACGGAACGACGCGCGGCGATTTAAAGATCCTCAGCCGGACCCTACGGGAGCTGCGCTATGCGTTCAAGGTATTTTCACCGTATCGACACCGCCGTAAAATCACCGTGTTTGGCTCCGCGCGAACACCGCAAGAAGCACCCACTTACCAGCAGGCCGTGCAGCTAGGACGAGCGATGTCGGAAGAGGATTGGCTCGTCATCACGGGCGCCGCCAGCGGCATTATGGAGGCTGGACATCGTGGCTCGGGTCGAAAGCATGCCATGGGTCTGAACATCATGCTGCCCTTCGAGCAAGAATCGAATCCGATCATTGCCGGTGACAAAAAACTCGTACACATGAAGTACTTCTTCACGCGCAAACTGATGTTCGTCAAGGAATGCGACGCCGTGGCCTGCTTGCCGGGAGGATTTGGCACGCTAGACGAAGCGCTCGAAGTGCTCACCTTGATGCAGACTGGCAAGCAGAACATCATTCCGGTGGTGTTGCTGGACGCACCCGGCGGCACATTTTGGAATACCTTTCATCGCTTCGTACTGGAGCAACTGCTGCACGGTGATATGATCTCTGACGAGGACTTGCACCTGTACAAGATCACCGATTCGTACGAAGCGGCCGTCCGGGAAATCATCCACTTCTATTCCAACTATCACAGTATGCGGTATGTCAAAGGCAAGCTGGTTGTGCGGATGCACCGCTCGCTTTCCAGCGAGCGTTTGCAAGCACTGAATGAACGCTTCTCCGATATCCTGACCGATGGCACGTTCGAACAATCCGCGCCCTTGGAAGCGGAGCTAGACGAGGTTCACCTGGCCCACAAACCTCGACTTGTCTTCGAATTCAATCGTCGCAATCACGGCCGCCTGAGGCAGTTAATCGACTACATCAACCAACCGGATTCGGAATGAACGCCCATCTCCTTGCCGACTGTAACAGGAATGCCTAGTGAGGCTGTACCTCAGACCGATGCGAGCTATCGCTCGGTTGCGGCGACCCGCTCCCCGACGAACCTGCAGTTGGTGCCCGTCGCTGAAGACTCGACTCATTTGCCAGGAAGAACCTGGTACGAGCTTTCTGGTGAGATGGCGTCAGGTTGATAGAATCGTCCATCGTTGCGGTATTGCGTCGGCGATGCGGCTAGTGGTGCGTCAACATAGAGTTTACTAATCCTTGGATACCGTGTATGTACCGATTCTTCGGTAAGTTCTTTCACGTATCCAAGGATGGATTTGATGCAAAAGGTCTATGTGGTTCAATTGTCGAGCGAGGAACGGGAGCAACTTCAGGAACTGATCAAGAGAGGAAACCGCAAGAAGGGACAACGGCCGTCGGCGCTCAAGCTTACAAGAGCCCGAATCCTGCTCAAGGCCGATCAAGCCGACGACGCTCCGGCGTACACCGACGCCGAGATTGCTGAGGCATTGGATGTTTCGCCCAAAACGGTTTTCAATCTCCGCAAGAAGTGGGTCGAGATGGGACTCGAGCAGGCACTTGAGCGACGTCCCCAACAGAATTGCCGTCAGCCTAAACTCGATGGGAAGGCTGAAGCGAAACTGGTTGCCTGTAGTTGTGGTCCTCCACCAGAAGGTCGAAACAAGTGGACGCTAAGGTTGCTGGCCGATCGAGCAGTCGAATTGGAACTCGTCGAGTCAATCAGCCACGAAGCCGTACGGCAGACGTTAAAAAAAACGTAACCGTTCACGGTAAAGAATTGGTACATCGTTAGTTTAGCAAAATTGCTACTGTTCGCGGATGGACAGTAGGGACAGGATCATTGACGAGCTACGAGCGTTGATTGCTGAGCAGTCTGCGCAGTTGGAACAACAGTCTGCGCGAATCAAAGAACTTGAGTTGGAACTGGCCAAGGCGAAGAAAGATTCCACGACTTCCTCCAAGCCACCCTCGAGTGATATCACCAAAGCGAAGCTCAAACCGAAGAAGTCAAACCGAAGAAAGCCGCGAAAGGGCGGACAACCTGGTCATCAGCAACAGCTCCGTGAGCCGCTTCCGCCCGACCGCGTTGATGAAATCATCGAATACGAGATCGACGACAACGATATCAGGCGGCTTGGGCTGGTTCCCACTGGCGACTTTGAAAGCATTCAGCATATTGAATTGCCCGATACACCAGTCCACGTGACGGAGCACCGGAAGGTCGTCTACGAAGATCGCGAAGGCCAGCTTTATATCCCCGATTGTCCCGAGTTGAATGGCCCGATCTTCGGGCCACGACTGCTGGCGATGATTGGCTGGCTGAAGTCGGTCGGCCACTGTAGCTACTCAACCGTCGAAGCGTGGATGGAAGACGTTCTGCAAGTTCCGGTTTCGCGTGGTTATCTTGCCAAGCTCTGCACGG
>JASLPZ010000029.1:0-31469 GCA_030744725.1 Pirellulaceae bacterium | reverse complement strand
AGGCATTTCGGGCTCTCCTCAGAGAAGCTCTCCGCTACAAAACGCTACAAAAAGCGCTACAAACGGGAACTTCTGGGGAGTGCCCAGAAACGCAAATGCCCATGAGCATTCAAGTTATGCTCATGGGCAGCAAGCAAAAGCGGAGAGGACAGGATTCGAACCTGCGGACCAGTTGCCCGGTCACGGATTTAGCAAACCCGCGCTTTCGACCACTCAGCCACCTCTCCGGATGTGGTAAACCACTTAATTCAAGACGTTTACTGTGTTTCAGTCAGTCTCGTGACGATGCCTGGTACAGCGATACCCACCCAAATCGTGTAACCAATGGTGAACGCCATAACGGCCAAGTCTAACACGTCTGATCGATCCTTCAAGTCCGCGATCTGGATGAAGCCTGACCCAAATTTCCGCTCTCGCACATTCCGCCATTGGGGCGACTGTGCGAGAAGATCCTTAGCCGACGTCGCTTTTTCGGCTACGCTAAAAACTGGCCGGCGGCCGCTGAAAAATACCAGCGCGAACGTGAAGATTTGTACGCGAATTGTGAACTGCGTGATGCGGAAAACGGCGTAACGGTCGTCGATGTCTGCAATCAGCTTTTGACGAACAAGCGGCAACTCGTTTTGAGTGGCGAATTAACGAGGAAGCTGGTGAGATGGTGACCAAGAACGTCATGGTCACATCGACAACAGCATGTCAGCGCGATTTCGGCAGCGGATCCGCGACGAACAGTTCAGGGCGGAAACGGACCTTATTCAGAAGTGGCTGTTTGGTGATGACCAGATCGAGTAGGTTTAACATCGGCCGTGGGTACCTCCAGCAGCTGCTGGCCGACGGGCATGACAGAAGTCAAGATTACTCCGACGAAACCGCAAAGGATGGGCGATTATTCGATCAATAAGGAAGACATTGAGTGGGGGATAGTTCGTCTGAGAGCATCTGGCCGATAATCGGGGAGTCATTTCGGAAGGAAAGAACAAGAGAGAAAGACCGATGAACCAATTCAACAACTTCTCAGACCGACGCTTTCTCTTGCGAACCGGTTTAGCCATGCTTGCTGTCGTGTTGAGTGATGGCTTGCTGCTCAAACACGCCCGCAGCGGAGAGCAGAAGAACGACGTCATCCTGGTTCGAAACCCAAAGAGGCTCGCAGTTAAAAAAATCCCCTGTGAACGAATCCCGATCGGCAAACCGGGCGACTACAAGGCCTGTGTCGCCATGTTGCCAAGCGGCGAATTGTTGCTGACCATGTTTCACATGCACATGAATGTGGCGGGTAGCAAGCGGCTGGAGCAGAGTCTGCTCTTCCGCTCGGACGATGGCGGCAGGTCCTGGTCGGGGCCGGAGAAGCTCGATCTTCTCGGTCGTGAACCCTATCTGACCGTCCTGAAGGACGGCACGATCTTCATCACGGGCCATCTGTTGACGGGGGACATTCGCAGCAAGCACAACTACATCCACGGTTGGGTTCATCGCTCGACCGACGGAGGCCGGACGTGGCAGTCAACGCGAATCGATTCTGCGGAACTGGGAAAACCGGGGGCAGTTAATCACTCGACACGCAACGTGCTGGAGCTGGCTGATGGCACCCTGTTACTCGGCGTCGATTGCAGCGGTGGGGTAGGGCCGTACTTCATGTGGCACTCGAGTGACGGCGGCGAGACGTGGGATCGCTCACGGAAGTGTGAGCCCGTCGGCTTCAAGCATCGATTTGCCTTCTTCGGCGGTGAGACCTGGCTGTGGCAGGCTAGGTCCGGCAAGATCATCGCCTTCGTTCGCGTCCACAGCGGCGATTACCCGATCAAAAGTGAAGGCAAGCTGGCAGGCACGGGAACCGATCAAGACGATCACGAGATGATCTGGAAATCCGCCGACGAGGGTCGCACATTCCATCGTGTCAGCGACTTTGGCAATTATGGCCAGATGTACCCGTCGCTGTTGCGCTTACGGGACGGCCGTTTGCTCTACACCTACACCCAGCGAGCGCTGAACCCTCCGCTGGGAGTCCGGGCACTCGTGGGGACCGAGCACAAGGACGGATTCACCTTCGACTTCAGCGCCGACCGCCTGTTGATCGACTACGAGACCGGAACCCGATACCAGGGCGGCGGCTTCGGCCCAACGGTGCAACTCGAGGACGGCACGCTGGTCACCTCCTACACCTATCGCGGCAACGACGATCAGACTCACGCGGAAGTCGTGCGCTGGCGGCTTCCCAAGAACAGCAAGTGAAGAGAGATAACCAAACATGAGCAAATACCGCCGCAAGGCGATCCCGACGTTGCTGTTGGCATGGGTTCTTATCTGCACCTGCCATGCCCAGGCCGACGAGCGAAAGGGGAAACCGCCTGTCAGGACAGCACCAACGTCGACAAGCAACCAGACATGGGTGCCCGCTTCGGTCTGCTCATCTCCACCGGCGGGCTGTGGAAAGGTAAACGCTTGATCGGCGAACAGTGGTTGCAAGGGCATGCGGGCCTGGACATCCAAGTTGTCGCCGGTGACGCGGAGACGAAGGTCAGCATCACTAAAGTCAATACCAAGGGCTTTCCGTTCGGCCAGAAGGTTGGAGCACAGTGCAACTTCTCCTTTCCCAGGGAACTGATCGCCCGTTCAGTCGATGTGCAGGTCGGAGGTTCCATGCCGGTTCACAAGGTCAAGGTGGAGAAGAACGTCCGCATCCCCATGTGCGACGGCGTTTCGCTGTCAGCGGAAATTTACCGCCCCGATGTCGAGGACAAGTTCCCCGCCCCGATGATGCTTAATTACTATCTCCACAGCGGCGGAGCGGCGAATACGCTCGAGGGCGATGGCCGTCTCGGCACCAACCCGCCGCTGGCCGACGCCCCGCCCGACCAGTACACCTACGATCCGGCGGACCCCGTCTACACACTCGGTGGCCAGATGTCCACGCACAGGGAGATCTGGGATCCCAAGGACCGTCGCGAACGACAGACGCGTCGCGATGTGTTAGTCTATTCCACCAAGCCCCTGGAGGCGGACACAGAGGTAACTGGACCGGTCGAGTTGAAACTTTACGCCGCATCGAGCGCCGTCGACACCGACTTCACCGCAACGCTCACCGACGTGCATCCGGACGGCCGCGCCATTCACATTTGCGAAGGCATACGCCGCGCCTCGTTCCGGGAGTCTCTGGAGGACCCCACGCCCATCGATTCGGGCAAGATCTACGAATTCACCGTCAGCCTATGGGAAACGAGCATGGTGTTTAAGGCCGGGCACCGTATCCGCCTGGAGGTTTCCAGCAGCAACTTCCCCCGCCACGCGCGGAATCTGAACACGGGGTTGCCGCTGGGAACTAGCGACGAAATGAAAAAGGCGACGCAGACGGCGTCTCATGAAGCCCACCACGCATCGCATCTGGTCCTGCCGATCATTCCACATCACAACGGAGAATAAGTCGGATGAGTGAAACAATCGGAAAGACAACCGTTGATGAGTTGGCTCGCCAGAGGTTGGAGCGCGCGCGCGCAATCGCTCGCGCCGGCGGAGTCGGAGTGGCGTTGGAATCGGGAGCTTTGCCGCGTTGTGTCGATGTGACACTTTCCGAGGCTGTGGTTTTGGGACTGTTGCGTCAGGACGTGCGGACCTTCATCAGTGTCTTTGGTCACGGCTCGACGGACGTGGGCGAAGTGCTGCGCGTTTATCAGGAAGCGGGGCTTGTGCGCACATGTGGTGTGCGACACGAAACCGAAGCCAGCCATGCTGCGCTGGCGCTGCGCTGGGTGACAGGTGAAAAGGCCGCGGTCGTGACATCGATCGGCCCGGGTGCGCTGCAGGCGTTTGCCGGTTCGATCGCGCCGGCCAGCGACGGGATTGGCGTATGGTATCTGTTCGGCGACGAAACCACTCAGGACGAAGGTCCGAACATGCAGGAAATCCCGAAGCACGAGCAGCAGCTCTATTTGAAGCTCTGTGAAACGATGGGGCGTTCGTACTGTCTGCACACTCCAGAATCGATCAGCACGGCGCTGCGGCGAGGATTGAATACCGTCGACCATCCGCACCGAGCTGGGCCGTTTTACCTGCTGATGCCGATGAACACACAGCCGGAGATGCTGCACGGCTTCAACGTCGAAGAGCTACCCGTCGGCGCTCCGCCACCAATCGGCGCGGCTGCTGATGACGGAGCTTATGCAAGAGCGGCGGATGCGCTACTTGCCGCTGAACGAGTTCTCGTCAGGGTCGGCGGTGGAGCGAGGAGTGCTGGAGAAGAACTTTGCGAATTTCTCGATTTGGCCGACGCAGTCGCCGTGACTAGTCCGTTGGTGTCAGGCGTGATCCCGTATGACCATCCTCGCAATATGACCGTCGGCGGATCGAAAGGTTCGCTCAGCGGTAACTATGCAATGGACGAGGCCGATCTGCTGGTCGCTGTGGGAACACGGTTCGTCTGTCAGTCTGATAGCTCGCGCACCAGCTATCCCAAAACACAGCGCGTGATCAACATCAATACCGATGCCGAGTCGGCCACACACTACGGCCGCACAATCGCATTGGTAGGCGATGCTGGGCCAACGCTGCGCCGACTTATCGAGGAAGTGCGCAATCGCCATCGGGCCAACACCGTCCACGAGTCAGACTGGTTTTCCGCCTGTAGCGCGAAGCGAGCTGAGTGGGAACGATTCAAACAAGAACGCTATGAGACGCCATGCCTGCTCGACGAGATGTGGTGCGAAGAGGTGTTGACTCAGCCTGCCGCGATCAGAGCGGCCACGGATTGGGCACAGGCCAACGACGCCGTCACATTTTTCGACGCCGGTGATGTGCAGGCGAACGGTTTTCAGATCGTCGAGGACGATCGTCTTGGCCGCACGTTTACCGATACGGGAGCCAGCTACATGGGGTTCGCCGTCTCGTCACTACTGGCTACCGGTTTAACGTCGAAACCGTTCTACGGTCTGGCGATCTGCGGCGACGGATCGTTCACAATGAACCCACAAATCCTGATCGATGGTGTCGAACACGGCGCGCGCGGCTGCGTTCTGCTGCTAGACAACCGACGCATGGGAGCCATTTCCGGTTTGCAGGTCGCCCAATACGGAGTCGACCACGCAACCAGCGATCACGTCGAGGTTGACTACATCGCATGGGCACACTCGATCAAAGGCGTGCAGGCATTCGACGGCGGCCGATCGCCCGCGGCGTTGCTCGCCGCGCTGGAACAAGCAAGACACCACGATGGATTGTCCTTGATTCATGTTCCGGTCTACTACGGCCCCGATCCACTCGGTGGCATGGGGGTGTTCGGTCGCTGGAACGTGGGAAACTGGTGTGAGGAAACCCAGGCCTTACGGCATGAGGTTGGACTTTGATGCGGATCATTCGCAACACAATCTGAAGACAGTCGCAAAGTACGTCAATTTGCTCTTTTGGGCCAGCACTGTGACCGAGAATCAATCCGAAGCATCGGGAATCTACAAAAGTCTCGCCAGCTACGGTGATCCGGACTTCAGCAAGTACATCCGACGCGCGTTTCTGGCGTCGGCCGGTTATGACTGCGAAGATTTGGAGCGGCCGATCATCGGCATCGCCGATACGTCGTCTGACTACAACACCTGCCATCGACAGATGCCGGAGATCATCGAAGCGGTGAAGCGTGGCGTTTTGGAAGCAGGTGGGCTGCCGTTCGTCTTTCCGACGCTCTCGTTGCACGAGATTCTGTTCTCGCCGACAACCATGCTGTTTCGCAACCTGCTGGCGATGGCCACCGAAGAGATGATCCGCGCTCAGCCAATGGATGCGGTGGTGCTGGTCGGCGGGTGTGACAAGACCGTGCCGGCGCAATTGATGGCCGCGGTGTCTGTCAATCTGCCTGCTGTCTGCGTTGTTACAGGGCCGATGATGACTGGATCGTGGCAAGGACAGCGTTTGGGAGCCTGCACTGATTGCCGACGTTTCTGGGCCGATCATCGTGCTGGGAATTTGGACGAGAGTCAGATCGCGGCAGTCGAACAGTCGCTTTGCACGACGGCGGGAACCTGCATGGTCATGGGTTCCGCTTCGACAATGGCCTGCGCGACCGAAGCGATGGGAATGATGTTGCCCGGCGGAGCAACGCCGCCGTCCGGTTCGGGTGACCGGCTGCGCAATGCGGTCGCTTCAGGACGCTGTGCCGCCGATCTGGCGTGCAATCCACGGCGCCCTCGCGACATCCTCACACGCACCTCACTGATCAACGGAATTACCGTGCTCATGGCGGTCGGTGGATCGACGAATGCGATTGTTCATCTGACAGCAATCGCCCATAGGCTGGGAATCGACTTATCGTTGGACGACTTTCACGAAGTCGCTCAGCGCGTGCCGTTGTTGGTTGATTGCAAACCGGCGGGATCTGGATATATGGAAGATCTGCATCGTGCAGGTGGTGTGCCGGTACTGCTCAAGCAGTTGGAGCCGTTGCTCGACCTGTCCGCGACCACGATCACAGGCGAGACGCTCGGCCAGCTGTTGGAACACGTATCCGCGGCGGGCGACTGGCAATCCATAATCCGATCACTGGACAAGCCGTTGGGACCTACCGGTTCGCTGGTCACACTACGAGGCAGCCTCGCGCCGGACGGAGCGGTGTTGAAAGCGGCTGCGGCCAGTGCGGAGTTGTTGTCGCATCGCGGACCGGCCGTCGTGTTCGAGTCGCCCGAAGACGCCGCCGAACGGATCGATGATCCGTCGTTGGAGGTCACTCCCGATCATGTGCTGGTGTTGCGCAACGGCGGACCTGTCGCCGCCGGTATGCCGGAATGTGGTTCGCTGCCGATTCCTCGCCGACTGGCCGAGGCCGGTGTGCGCGACATGGTCCGCGTCTCCGACGCCCGCATGAGCGGCACGGCCTTCGGCACGGTCGTCCTGCACTGCTCACCCGAAGCGGCCGTCGGCGGCCCACTGGCACTGGTGCGAGACGGTGACATGGTTGAATTGAACGTACCGGAACGCCGTATCGACCTGCTGGTGGACGAGTCCGAGCTTGAGAGACGCCGGGCCGAGTTCGTGCCACCGCCATTTCCAGAACGAGGCTGGCGACGACTGTTCGCCGAACACGTCACGCAAGCGCACCTTGGAGCCGACTTGGACCTGCTGGCCGAGACCACTCTGTTCGGACACCAAGCGGCAACAAGCGAATCGAGGCGTTAGAGAAAGGAACCAATGATTTACTTCCGGCCATCACACCGTATTCAGCGATATTTCAAGACCAACAATCTAGCCACCGACAGAGGCGGTAAACCACCACGAAGGATACGAAGAGCACGAGTACATCAAGTCGGTAGCCACAGTTCAGTCGGATCCCTTTGTACTGGACTGACTGCGGGTGTTGGAGTTGAAATGCAATACCGTTCAACTTGAGCTCATGTGCCAAGCACTGTTCGTAGGTAGATTCGAGCAAGCCCGGTCCCGGTTCCCGATGGACGTCGATGGCACAACCGATCACGCGACTCGAAAGATCGTCGAACTCCATATCTTCGTGCTCTTCGTGTTCTTCGTGGTCCTCTATTCACGCCAACGTTTGGCACCTCCGTCAACTTCTTGTCGCGACCGATCGGACCAGCGCTGATCGCCTTCACTCATCGCTGCAGCCGGGCAGCGTCACCAGATTGCTTGGAACTCTCGGCGTCATCGGCAACGTCTCGCGACCTCCGAGACTAACCGCCGTTGTCCTGCAGCCAGAAGCCCTATGTAAGTACCAAACGGAAAAAGGGGATGAGTCCAATCTATTCATAATTGGACTCATCCCCTTTTCGGCATTCGTCTGCTCGAACTACTATTCGCCGCCGGGGATTAGACGGCTTCGCGGCAAAACCATCGACGAACACTTGCCTTCTCGCTTGGCGACCCGCATACTGCTGTGACTCGACTCGCTCGGATTACCCAATCATGAGAGGTGGTGTCATGCGCATGCGTTTAATGGTGAACATCATCTTCGCCACTCTGTGTTTCGCATGCGTCAACGTCGTGGCCCAGGACAGCAACATGCGACTGGCTTCCTGGGAACGCGGCGTGTCTGTGCAGCCGATCAGCGAGCCCGACATGAGGGTGTACTTGTGGTTCTATGAGTGGCACATGTTCGACGCCGTGAACCGGGGCCAACACACGCGCGGAGCATGGAAGAATCGAATCACCATAAGAAAGGACGGAAAGCTGGCCACGGTCGAGTCCAGCAATCCGGGGATCACGCTGGAAATCACTCCCGTACGGGACGGCGCCGAAATGAAGTTGACGATCGTCAATCGATCGCGTCACGAGTGGCCTCCATTGGCGTCGATCATCGCCTGTTTCAATCCCGGGCCAGAGGCAACGCGCAACCGGCAGTTCGCGAACACCAACACTTGGTTTCACGCGGCCGATGGGCTTCAGCGACTGGCCATGCGCGCTCCCCGCGAGATCCATTACAACCACAAGCTACGAGCCGAGATTGATGCGGCCGCAGACAACGATGGGCGGCATGCCTGGACGGCGAAGTGGCCCAAGTCTCAAGTAGACGCCATTGAAGGGTTGATCATTCGCGAATCGACCGACAACCGGTGGGTCACGGCGATCGCTTGGGAACGCTTCCTGTCAGCGCAGGGGCACAATCCGTGGGAATGCATGCACCTGAGTATCCATGTCGGGCCGCTCGCGAGAGACGCGACACGCGTGGTCCGCGGCAAGATCTACTTGCTCGAAGGATCAAAGGATGACGCGTTGTCCCGCTATCACGCTGACTTTCGGCGTTAAGGCACTCCGCGCGCGGAGGTCGACATGTGCGACGAACCCGTGCTGCGGCACCTGACCGAGGAGACTCTTTGGTGTTAGCTGGCATCGTACACTAAGATATCCGGCTGCAGTGTCAATCTTGGAGGCATCAAGGCCATGAAGCATCATCTCACACGACGTGCATTTATCCGAACAGCTGCTGCTGGCTCCGCCGCGGTGTCGTGGCTGCGCGCTCGCCGAACACCGACAGCGCTCGCAGCCGAGCCTGGCAAGCCGGCCCTGTTGGGAGGCCGACCGGTGTTCAAGGGAGCGTGGCCGCGGTGGCCCGAATGGCGTGAATCATGGGAGCCTGAGATTCTTAAGGTGCTGCGCAGCGGGCGATGGTACCGTGGCCACAGTGGCGGAAAAGTGCCTGAATTCGAAGCGGCCTACGCGCAACTTCTGGGCGCTAAGCGTTGTCTGGCCACAGCCAGCGGTACCACCGCTTTGATCACCAGCTTGCACGTCCTGGGCCTGGACGCCGGCGATGAAGTCATCGTTTCACCCTACACCTTCATCGCGACGTACAACGCTGTCTTGATGCACAAGGCCTTGCCAGTGTTCGCAGACACCGATCCGGAAACGCTAACCATGGATCCGGCGTCTATTGAGAGCCGGATCACGAAGCGCACCCGAGCGATCCTACCTGTGCATATCTTTGGGATGCCCTGCGACATGGACGCCATCAATGCGATCGCCAAGAAGCACAAGCTCGCCGTCATCGAGGATGCTTGTCAGGCTTGGTTGGCCGAGTACAAGGGACGCATGTGCGGCACACTCGCCGATCTAGGCTGTTTCAGCTTCCAAAACTCCAAGCATATTACGTCGGGGGAAGGGGGCGCCATTACCGGCAATAACGAGAATCTTCTCGACCGCTGCAACTCCTTCCACAACTGTGGCCGAGCTGCAGGAAGCTTTCATGGCCAAGGCTATTTCACGCGTGGTAGCAACTACCGGATGCAGCACTTCCAAGCCGCGATGCTCCTGCAACAGTTGGACAAGTTGGTAAAGGAGACCGAGGTTCGGCGCAAGAACGCCGACTATCTGAGCGCCAACCTCCAAGAAATTCGCGGCGTCACTCCCCCGCGCTTACCAAAAGATAGCCGTGCGGTGTGGCATCTCTATCCATTGCGATACGATGCGACGCAGTTCAGCGGACTCCCGCGCGCCGCGTTCATGCGTGCGCTCCGCGCCGAAGGGGTGCCGTGCAGCGGCGTCTATCACGAGCAGTATTACGACGGCCTGTTAGATGAGGCGATCAAGTCGCACGGCTTCCAGCGTCTGTTTAGCAGAGAGCGGCTGAAGGCCTATCGTGCCAGCCTTCAGGAATTGACCGGAAACCAGCTAGTTTGTTCGACGACCGTTGGGCTCCCCCAGAACCTGCTGTTGGGCCAACGTCGTGAACTGGAGCAGGTCATCGAGGCGATCCGAAAGATTCAGGCGCATAGCGGAGAGCTTGCGAGGGTGGCGTGACTTGAGACCTTCACGAGCGGAAGCGCGAGCGGAAAAAGGGGATGAGTCCAGTTTATTCGTAATCGGACTCATCCCCTTTTCGGCATCTGTGGGTACGCCCACAAAGTCCCTTGCCCGAAGAAGAACGAAAGAAGAATATAGATAACTAACGCTTGCGTTTTTTTCTTTTCTCAGTGGCGTTGCCCGGCAATTGTGAATTTGCGATCACGACTTCGCGGATTTGTTCCTGCAACTCCATTTCGAGCTGAGCGATTGAGTCTTTGTATTCCGGTTTGCCTGCCACATTGTGGCGCTGGTCAGGATCGATTTTGCGATCAAACAGTTCGGCCGGGTGGTTTGCGATCTTGAAGTACGTGTACCGCCTTGTTCGAATGCCATAGTGCGGCGGCGCGCCCCAGTAGGTGTAGAATTGGCTTTGGCGCCAATCGGATGGTGTGCTCCCTTTCAGCAGCGGTTTCATACTGCTTCCCTGCATTGCTTTGGGGATTTCAACACCGGCAAGGTCGAGCAATGTCGGTGCGATATCGACGTTGATGCACAGGTCCTTGTTCACTGAGCCGGGTTTGATCAGTTTCGGATAACGAATGATGAAAGGCATCAGCATCGATGTGTCGAGGATCAAGCGTTTGTCGTAGAAGCCGTGCTGTCCCAGCCAGTAGCCCTGATCGGATGTGTAGATGACGATGGTGTTGTCGGTTAGCTTCTCCGCGTCGAGATAATCGAGCACGCGCTTGAGGTTGTCGTCATTGCCCATAACGCAGCGAATGTATTTGTGAATCTGATGCTGATAGGCGACGCGGATTTTGTCTTTGTCGCTGTTTGGGTCGTGCTTCCACATTTGGTTGGGAGCCGTGTCCTTGAGGTGGCGGAAGTAGTAAGCACCGCCGCCTTGACTCGAATCGGCGTGGAGCATGTGGAACTTGGTTCGCGCGAGGAATTCCTTCTTCAGATTTGAATCGCTGTTGCGGACATCTTCATAAAGCGTCGGAGGTTCGGGGATGGTGACGTCGGCCAGCTGGTCGTTATAGCGTTCCGCATGACCGTAGTCATGGTGCGGCGCCTTGAACTGAAGGCTTAACAGAAACGGCCTGTCCCTGTCGCGCGTCTTCAGCCACTCGATGGCGATGTCGGTGTAGACGTCGGTCGAATATCCTTCGCGTTTCCACGTACCTTCAGAACCGTTAAACGTCGGATTGAAATACTTGCCCTGACCCTTGACTACCATGTACTTGTCGTAGCCCTTGGGCTTGCTTTTCAGGTGCCATTTGCCGACAAGCCATGTCTGGTATCCAGCGTTCTGCAATTCGACCGGATATTGCGGCGACGAATCGTTGATGCTGCCGTTCAGACCGAGTACGCCGTTCTTGTGGCTGTATTGCCCGGTCAGGAGCGACGCGCGGCTGGGCGAGCAGATCGAATTGGCGCAGGCGAAGTTGTCGAATCGCATGCCTTCTTTGGCGAGGCGATCGATGGCGTGTGTTTGGGCGAAGTCTTTCAGGTAGGTGCCGTAGGCCGATATCGCCTCGAACGCGTGGTCGTCCACGAAGACCACGACGATGTTCGGTTTGCTGTGCTGGTCGGCGAACGCAGCAGTTGTGATCAACAGTGCGAGGACTAGTGAGGTGATCTGTTTGCTCATCATTGAACCTTGTACTGCTTTCTCAAGCGGGTGAGTTCTGTCTTGAGTGCTATCATAGCGATTGACCGTCCATCATGTAGCAAGCGCACGCAAACTGCTCCGATCCGATACACCTCCTGCACTGGGGTCGATGAGACGTTTGGCTCTCCACATTCCCGTTGCGCCCCATCATTGAGATGCGTCTGCGAACGGAAGAAGGGGATGAGCCCAATTTATTCGTAATTGGGCTCATCCCCTTTTCGCCAATTCCAAAGCGCGATCGATCGCGATTCATGCTTGGCTTGCTCACCCCCTCAGGCTATGATGACCGGACCGCCATGCGCCCGTCCCTTCGCGCCTCCTGGGGAGGAGTCTCGACATGCCGCCCACCCTCGCGCGCAGCCTGCTCGTCACCGTCACGCTCGCCTGCTGGACTCTCGCCGCGACCGCGAACGACGAGCTGCGGACGTGGACCAGCCGCTCGGGCAAGTTCGAAGTCCAGGCCGAGTTCGCCGGGGCGATTGCAGGGGTCGTCAAGCTGCGAAAGAGTTCCGGTCAGGTCATCTCGGTGCCGCTGGACCAGCTCAGCGCCAAGGACCAGGCCTACCTCGAAGCGAGGCGGCGGCCGACGTCGCTGTCGAAGTCGCCCATGGCGGGCCAGCTGATGGAGTCGGCGCTGCTGCTGGCGTCGTTCGAGGGCGACGCGGCGGGCGACCGCAGCCCGAAACAACTGAAGGTCCACTTGCGGGGCCCGGCGACGACGCCCGGCATTAGCGGGAAGGGGCTGCGTTTCGACGGCAAGGACGACCACGTCGCGATCCCCGCGCTCTATCCTCTGTTGCGGCAAAATCGCGACGCGCTGTCAGTGTCGCTCTGGCTGCGCCGGCCGCGGCGAAAGAAGACTTCGCTACTGTTTGACGCTGGCTTCTTCGGCCACTCCGTGTCGCTAACGGTCGAGGCCCAGCAGTGCCGGTTCATCGTCCCGGTCGAGGCGGGCGGTACGGCGCTGGCGTTCAAGCTGCCACCGGGTGACGACTGGCACCATGTCGTCGCCACCTGGGACGGCGCGCGGCAGCTCGTATACATCGACGGCAAGCGGACCGCCAGCGCAAAGACTGTGAAGGCCGGCAAGCTGAACAGTAATACGCTCGCCGGCCCTCCGGTCGTGAAGCTGGGATCGCAAGCCAAGGCGCCGAACCAGAAGCAGCGGTACTTTGGCGGCGAATTGGACGAGGTGGCCGTGTTCGGCGCCGCGCTGACGCCGTACCAGGTGACGTACTTGCACCAGCTGGGTATGCAGGGCAAGACGCTGGACCTGGTCGCCGACGCCCGCCCGCCGCGCTCCCGACCCGCGGTCGTGGCGAAACTGGAGCCCAAGCAGCTGGGCATCCTCCGGCCTCACGCCACCCCGTCGGCCGGCGCGGTCGCCTTCTCACCCGACGGCAAGTGGCTCGCCTCCAGCAACGGCAAGGACGTCAAGGTCACGGACCTGAAGACGCACAAGGTGATCAAGGAAAAGAAGGTCGACTACGTCCAGGCACTCGCCTTCTCACGGTCGGGCAAAGAGCTGGTTCTCTGCTCGCTGAAACAGTCCATCTGGGACCTTCGCACAGACCGTATCCGCCAACTCACTCGCAACGTGAAATCCGGCTCGCCCGACCCGACAGTCCGCTGGCTCAAGAATGGCTTCATCTTTCACGCCTTCGGTGAGGTGATTCTGCCCTGGGACCAGGCCGGCGACGCGTTCGGCGCGGTGCGGTTCGAGGACAGTGGTAATTCGGTCTCCGCCTGGAACATCACGGATGACGGAGAGCTAATCGCCGGCGCCCAGGAGGTGAAGCGCAAACAGTTCGTCGTACGGCTGATCGACTACCAGACGCACGAGGACCGGGCCCGCTTTCCGACTGATGGCCGGGTTACGTCTGTGGCGTTCACCGACGACGGTGCGCTGCTTGCCGTCGGCCTGGGCGACGAGGATCTGGGGAAGATCCACCTCTACGACGTGAAGAAGAAAACTCGTCTGGGCACGATCCCGGGCAAGCGCGCCGTTCAGGACATGGAGTTCGTTCCGAATTCGCACATCCTGATCGCGTCGCAGTCCTATCCCGGGATCATCCGGATCTGGAATGCGGACAACCGAAAAATGTTCGGGGAAATCAAGCCCCACAACGACCAGACGATCAACTGCCTGGCCGTCTCCCACGACGGCACGACGCTTGCGCTGGGCCGTGACGACGGCCAGGTCGAGCTTTGGGCGCCGCGCTGAGGAGAGGCGCTGTGCTGAACGGAGCGCGAGACCCCCGCCAAGCCGCCGAGGCGATATTGGATCCCAAACGGAAAGAAAGAGGGGATGAACGGAAAAAGGGGATGAGCCCAATTTATTCGCAATTGGACTCATCCCCTTTTCGGCATCCGATTTAGAGCCCTCGGCCCGCTGCACACTGACGCAATTGGCCAGCACACCTTCACCCGAGCCCGTCTGGCCCACATAATAGCTGCAACATTTTGGTTTTAGCTCGTGAGATGTGCCCATGGCGCGCGCATCTTTGATGACCGACTAACGGAAGCGAGCTAAGCGAGGTCTGTCTCCTAATTTGATTGGCGGCCCAGCCGCCTTGGGAAGTTGCCGACGGAGGAGTTTGGTATGCGAAGGGCGGTTATTACTGGGTATGGAGTCGTTTCCAGCATTGGGGCCAACAAGCAGGAAGCGACAGAATCCTTGCGGAATGGGACTTCCGGTATCGAATTCGTCGACGAGTACTGCGAGAAGAGCTTCCGCTCGCATGTCGCGGGCACGATCAAGGTGGATCTCCAGAGCCTTCTTGATCGAAGAGTGTTGCGGTTTATGGGCGATGGCGCAGCGTACAATTACTTGGCCATGCGCGAGGCCATCGAACATGCGTGCCTGGAAGATGCGGACATCTCCAATCCTCGCACCGGGCTTATTGTCGGGACCGGTGGTACCTCTACCAAGAATTTTTTGGAGACCGTCAAGGTTTTCGAAAAGCGGGGAGCACGCAAAATCAAGCCGGTGATGGTATCCCGCACCATGAACAGCACAGTTTCAGCCAACCTTGCCACCTCCTTCAAAATCAAGGGAGTTAATTACACCATCAGTTCGGCATGCGCGACCAGTTCGCACTGCATCGGCCACGCGGCAGATTTGGTGAGGCGAGGCGATCAGGACATCGTGTTCGCTGGCGGTGGCGAAGAGATATTCTGGGTGGCGACGGTCATGTTCGACTGCATGGGAGCATTATCCAGCAACTTCAACGACGCTCCTCAGACGGCGTCGCGTCCCTATGACGTCAATCGAGATGGATTCGTCGTGTCCGGCGGCGGAGGACTGGTCGTGATCGAAGACTTGGACCATGCCAAGGCTCGCGGAGTCCCAATCATTGCGGAAATCGTCGGTTACGGAGCTACCTCGGACGGAGTGGACATGGTGGCCCCGTCAGGCGAAGGCGCCGTTCGCTGTATGCGTCAGTCACTAGAAAACGTGAACGAGAAGATCCAGTACATTAACACGCACGCTACCAGCACGCCGACGGGCGATGTCGTCGAATTGAATGCGATTCGCGAGGTCTTTGGCGATGACGTACCGGACATCAGCTCGACCAAAGCGCTCACCGGGCACGCGCTTGGCGCGGCCGGTGTGAATGAGGTGGTTTACTGCCTGTTGATGATGGAACACGGCTTTTTGGCCGCCTCCGCAAACATCCAAGAGATCGATCCGGGCGCCGACGGTTTTCCGATCCTTCGCGAGCGAAAGGATAACGTAGAACTCCATACAGTGATGACCAACAGCTTCGGATTCGGTGGTACCAATTCCACGTTGGTTCTGCAGAAGGTCTGACGAGGCTAGTTGGTTTGCAACGGTTTTCACATCCTGTCACCTCTCCCTTGGGAGAGGTCGCGGCTTCAGCCGCGGGAGAGGGGCTTTATCGGCTTTCATAAAGTGAAATGGTTCGCACTGATCATCGTCGCCCTCTCCCGGCCGCTACCGCGTCCGACGTGTCCCGGGGGGAGAGATGGCTGGATCTCAATTCGAGAAGCGAGAAAGACTTGAAAGCTGCACGACCTCTGCGGGCGAAGGGAAGTGGCAGCCAACAAGATGGCCGGCTAAGATTGACTGGGTGTTCAGCGGTGGTGATTGCCTCAATGAAATCAATGGCGTCGGCACGCTGGTAGCCAGCGGGCAGAATCGTCCAACTCCCAGAGGTGGGCCTACAGATTCCCAACAGCTGTCGACCCGCCCAAATTACTCGCGCCCCCGTGGAGCTACTATGCCCTCGATTCGGATCATGACGTTGCTGGTCTTGATTCTGCTGGCCGCAACGCGATTGCTGGCCGATGACGCAAAACAGCCGAAGAAGATCCACGCGACAGCAACGGTTTCGGACATCGTTAAGAAGCTGCGGCCTTCTCTGGCGACGATTCGCACCGCGGGTCGAGATGGTGGCGAACACGGGATTGGCACAGGGTTCGTCATCGCGGCGGACGGGCTGATCGTGACGAATTTGCATGTGATCGGTCAGGGCCGCACCTTTACCGTCGAAATGGCCGACGGCCGCAAGCTGAATCCGATCGCCGTGCACGCATCGGATCGCACCGTTGATTTGGCGGTGATTCGGGTCGATGTCGGCGACAAACCGCTGGACGAACTAGAGCTGGGTGATTCCACCGAAGCAGACCAAGGGACCCGTGTGGTCGCAATGGGAAATCCGTGGGGACTGCAAAATAGCGTCGTCAGCGGCATCATTTCTGCCAAGCGAGAGATCGAAGGGCAAGAACTCCTGCAATTGGCGATGCCTGTGGAACCTGGCAACAGTGGGGGACCAGTTGTCGACATGGATGGCAGCGTAATTGGCATCGTAAACATGAAGTCGGCGATCAAACGCAATATTGGATTCGCCGTGCAAAGCAGCGTCCTGAAAGTCCTGCTGGAAAAACCGAATCCCGTCCCAATGGATCGCTGGTCCATCATTGGCGCGATCGACTCGAAGCAGTGGTCACCCTTATTCGGCGCAGACTGGAGACAAGAGGCGGGGCGGATAAAAGTCAGCGGCACCGGCCGAGGGTTTGGGGGACGCTCCATCTGCCTGTCGTCGCTGGACATGCCCGAGCCTCCTTTTGAGCTGGCCGTCTCCGTGAAGATGGATGACGAGTCCGGCGCGGCGGGGTTGGTATTCCATTCCGACGGTAAAGACAAGCACTACGGGTTCTACCCAAGCAGTGGCAACATCCGCCTAAGTTGCTTTCGTGGACCAACGGTCTATTCCTGGCAAGTCCTGTACGATCGCCCCAACGAGAACTACCGACCCGGTGATTGGAATCACCTGAAGATCCGCGTCGAGAAGGACAAATTGCTGTGTTACTTAAATGGCCAGCTCGTCTTGGAATCTCGCGACACGACGTTTACCTCGGGAAAAGTCGGGCTTGTCAAGTTCCGTCACTCCGTCGCCGAGTTCAGACGTTTCACGCTGGCCAAGGAGATTCCGCCGACGGTCGCGGACGCTGCCGACGTCGGTCGCGTCGCCAAACAGCTCGACGAATTACCTCCGTACGGTTCGCTAACGGACCAGGATCTGGAACCGTTGACCAAATCGGCTTCGGCCAGTCTATCGGTCTTGTCCCAACGGTCCAAAGCACTCGAAGACCAGGCTGAAAAACTCAGGCAGGAGGCCGAACAACTTCAGCGTCTGGCCGACGACATCCGAACGCGATCGGTTGCAAAGAAACTAGCAATCTATGCAGACGCTGCCCTCAAGGAAAATGCCGATCTGTTCCGCGGGGCACTGTTGATCGCCACCCTGGACGAAGCTGACATCGACATTGACTCCTACGTCGCCGAAGTGGACCGGATGGCCGAGGAGATTCGTAGTGGCCTGAAGGAAGACGCCGATGGCGACTCGCGTCTAAACAAGCTGGACAAGTATCTTTTCACGGACAATGGCTTTCACGGCAGTCGCTTCGAGTACTACCATCGCGCCAACAGCTACATGAACCGCGTGATTGACGATCGAGAAGGGTTGCCGATTTCGCTGTCTGTTTTGTACATGGAATTGGGGCGTCGACTGGACTTGAATATTCAGGGCGTCGGCTTGCCAGGGCATTTTATTGTGAAACACGTGCCCGCCGAAGGGGACGAACAGCTGATCGATCCTTTTGAAGGCGGCAAACGACTCACCCGTGAGGACGCGTCAGAATTGGTACGCAACGCCACAGGCTCGCCGATGGTCGACGACCATCTGCGTGGCGTCACGAAACAGGAAATCCTCTCGAGGATGCTGGCCAATCTCGACAATTTGGCCGAAAGTCGCGGCGACAAACCGGCCAGACTCCGGTACCTGGAAGCTCGGATCGCACTCGAACCTGAGGTCTTTCAACTGCGTGGAATGCGGGCCGTGCTGCACGCTGAATCGGGGCGCCGTGCCTCGGCGTTGGCTGATCTGGATTGGATCCTGGAGGTCAAGCCACCGGGGCTCGACCTGGAACAAGTGCGACGAATGCGAGGATTCATCGAACGACAACCGCTGCGTTGACGGGGCGCCGCACTTTCCCGTTGCAACATTCATTCCTTTCTTCATCGCCTTCAGCGGCCACACCTCATGCTCAAACGCGATCCCAACAGAAGAACATCAACGCACTCACTGCAGGTGATCCTGCGTGCGTTTGGGGTCATGGACATGTTGGCGTTCATCGCGGTCGTCATGCCGGCAGCATGGCTCGAGACGGGTCATCAATGGGCGGGACTGGGGACATTTCCCGATGCCCCTGTGGCAGCGTACCTGGCGCGTTCGGCATCGCTCATGTACGGGTTGCACGGAATGCTGTTGTTTCTGCTGGCGACCGACACAGTGCGTTATAGAAGACTCATTCGCTGGATTGCGGGTGTGACGGTGATTCATGGCGGCTTTATGCTCACGATCGATCTGGTCGAACAGATGCCGCTCTGGTGGGTACTGGTCGAAGGTCCGGCGTTTTCGCTGACGGGCATCGTGATTCTTGTCGCACAGCGATTTACAAATGGTGTTGAACGCACCGACGATTCGGTGTGATTGACGCGTTGGTCGATACGCCAAGCCTTACTGAGATGGCCGATGTCCCAGTTGCTGCCAGGCCCAGCGGTAGAGGTTGCGCGAATCAACGTACCGTGCATCGCTGGAACTCGCCCCAAGCACAACGACGAGGATCTGATCGTCGTCCCGCCGTGCCGTCGACACGAGGCACGCGCCGGCTTTGGTGGTCGTCCCAGTCTTCAGGCCGTAATAACCCTCAGTCTTCAACAGTTGATTGGTATTCCGCCACACGACGTTGCGTCGGTATCCGCCCGGCCCCGCCACGGTACAACCGTATTGACGGGTACCAACGTACTTGCGAAGCGTCGGCAATTGCCAGGCGGCATATGCTAACCTCGTCAAATCCGCCGCCGTCGAAACGTGCCCCTCGGCCGTCAGCCCATGGGGATTGCGATACGAAGTCCTCGACATGGCGAGAGACTCGGCGGTTCTGTTCATTTCGGCAACGAAGCGGGCCAGCGGGCCGTCTTTCGCATTGCCTTCTTTGTCATCCGCATTGGCCCGCTCAGCGCCCGGGACATTTTCACCGGCGGAAAATCGATTGCCAAAATGCTCTGCCAAAGCCACCGACGCGTCATTGCCCGACGGCAGCAGCAAACCGTAGAGACACTCTCCGGCGGTCAGCCGCTCTCCTTCGGCGAGCCCCGACGTTGATCCGTGCGTTTGGTCGGCGCGTTTCGAAAAGACGATCTCTTCGGCCAGAATATCCGGATCCTCTTCAGCGAGTCTGAGGATGACCAACGCGGTCATGAGCTTGGTTGTACTGGCAATATCCAGCGACTGATCAGAATTGTGCGACCACAGCATCCGGCCCGTTTGGGCATTGGCAATGGCCCATGCACGACAGGTGACAAACGGCGACCCTTCCAGACCATCGACGGGTTGCAACGGCAACTCTTCGGCATTGACAATCGCGGGAGCAGGTACCGGTTTGTCGCTGGTGACCAACGGTCCCAGGGCCAGCCAAGTGGCTTCGTCAACGCGTCCGGTGGCATCCAGCTTTTTGGCGTCTTGCAGGCGGATAACGGCCGCTTCGGTTTGCGGTCCAAAATCACCGTCCACGGACAATGCCGGTGTGGGATCGAGCACCGTGTTCAGCGTCCGTTGAAGTTGTTCGACCAGCCTGCCGGTCGCACCGATTCGCAACACGGTTTCATCGACCGTCGGCGAAGCGCCCAAATTGAAATGGTCGTACACCAGCCGGCCAACCCGCGCACAGAGATCGCTGGCTTGATTGCTCGCTTGCCACGACATGTCTTCGTTCTCGCTGGTCATCACACAGACCGCGATTGGACCAGCCGGCGAATAGATGATCCCCGCGTCGCAGCGTGCTTTCGCCACGGCCCCGCTTTTATGAGCAACACGTGTGCCTGGGGGGAGATCGCGGACAAGTTTGCTGCGGTCGTCGCAGTGCAGAAGATGGTCCAACATTGCCTCCGAAGCATCTTTGCTAACCAGCTGTCCTGCGTGCAGCGGCGCGAACAAGCTCAGCATTTCGGCGGCGGTTGACGAGCCGAGCCCAAACTGACGACTGCGTTCTGGAAACACGGACGTGTCGCGGCGAAATACCTTGGCGTGCAGTTTTGTGTTTTCGAATCCCATCCGCGACATCTGATCGGCGGTCGATCTTATACCGATCTGGTCCAGCACCAGATTGGTGGCGGTGTTGTCGGAATAGACGATCATCAGTCGGACGGCATCTCGCAAATGCAGTTGCGCACCGGACGAGAAATGCGAAGACAGAATGCCCGAACCTGGCACCTTGTCTTCTTCACGCAGCACGATCAGCTGATTCAAGTCCACGTCGTGCTCGGCAGCCTGGCGGTAGGTTTCGACCATGACTGCGAACTTGATCAAACTGGCGGTCGGCATCGGGATTTCCGCTCGATAGGCAAACGACTCGCCCGTTTCCAGATGCTTGACTGCAATCGCGACCTGACCGCGATGGGCTTCGGCCAACGGTGTCAGGATTTCTCGCAAGTCGCCACGCACAGCAGTTGTGGTCAACCACAGGGCAATGACACCACACAGAGCCGTGCTCGCATACTTCAACATCTCAATTCCTTTTCCTCTGCACGGCGGCCACTGAGTGCTCGAAACCGTTGGGCCTGATGCGTGAACTACCGATTGATATCGCGATCTATTAAACTCAGTCAGTGTTACGATTCCAGCAAATGACAGTAGCTTTCGTAGCGGCGCGCATCTAGCTGACCGTCAGCGACGGCATTCTTTACAGCACAGTCGTCTTCGTGCGTGTGCGTACAATCGGGAAACCGGCAGAGGCAGACGTACGGGCGCACGTCCCGATAGAATCCCGCCACCTCGCTGGGAATGACGTCCCATAACTGAAACTGCCGAATGCCCGGCGTATCGACGACGTAGCCGCCAGCCGTCAGCGGAATCAACTGCCCAGTGGTCGTCGTATGCCGGCCCTTTTGGCTCTCGGCACTGACAGTGTTGACGCGAAGATGGAGTCCCGGCTCGACCGCATTCAACAGCGATGACTTCCCCACGCCGCTTTGCCCCACGACGACGCTTTGCTGCCCCTGTACCAGATGTCGAAATTCGTCCACGCCAAAACCAGTCTCTGCGGACAGCGCCACGACTTGATAACCCATCTGGCCATAAACACCCATCAGCGGTTGCAGGTTTGCCAAGTCCACCAAATCCACCTTGTTCAGACAGATCACTGGACGGACCTGCGACTTTTCCGCCGTTACTAAGATGCGATCAATCAAGTTGGGTTTGAGGATCGGTTCGGCGACGCTGGCGACAATCAGGATTTGGTCTACGTTGGAGACGATCACATGCTGGCGCCCCTTACTGGTCCGACAGAGGACGCCATGCCGTGGCTCAATGCGCACGATAAAGCCAGCGTCATTGCCTTCGGGTCGAAACAGTACAACATCGCCCGCCACGACTACATGCCGCTGATCGGTGGACAGCGACTTCAGCAGGCCACTTACCGAGCAGTTATAGAACTCGCGCAGTTGAGTTTCGACCCTACAGGTCAACCCGTGCACGCTGAGCACCCGCCCGGTTTTGCAACCTGTCTCGTCGATATTGAAGTGGACCCCCAGGCCGGCCTCTTCGCCTTCGACCGTCTCGCCGACAATCGTGCGTTTCCGTGTCAGCTGGCCCTTGCCGGTAACACGTTCGCCGCGCACCGTTTCGTCATCTTCAAAACCATGGGCATGAAATTCGCGTGTGAGATCATGCTGGCGCGTGCGCGATTCGTGTTTCTTGCGAAACTCGGCACGAACTTTTTTTTTCTTTGGCTGCTTCGCCATCGTGAACTGCCGTCGCCTGAGATGTGGATTTCGCTCGTCTGATCGTCATCGCCGAACGGGCATTTGTCGAACGGGCATTTGCCGAACGGGCACAGTCCAGCGGACAGCTTCTTCCGGTAAACTGCGGCTGACCGACTGACTCAGACATCCGCAGTTGGACCGGAGGATCGTGCGGCGTCGGATCGACCATTCGACGAAGGGTCCGCGTGCACCGACGGGCCAATCAAGGCGGTGATTTCCGTCTCGTCCAACTCTTCATTTTCGATCAGACTGCGGGCTATCTTCTCGAGTTCGTCCCGCCGTTGCGTCAGCAACTGCACCGACCGTTCCGAGGCATCGTGTAAGATCTTGGCCACTTCGGCATCGATCAACTCCATCGTGTGTTCGCTGAACTGGCGCTGTTGGTGTATTTCACGCCCCAGAAAGGGATCTTCATCGGACATTTTGTAACTGACCGGCCCTAACTGTTCACTCATTCCCCAATGCGTCACCATCCGGCGGGCCATTGATGTGGCACGTTCCAGGTCGTTTTCTGCGCCAATGGTTGTTTCGCTGTACACCAGCTCCTCGGCGGCACGACCACCGAGCAGCATGACAAGATGGTCTTCCAGTTCTTTCTGTGACATGCTCATGCGATCTTCAGACGGCATCGTGTGCGTCGCTCCGAGCGTGCGTCCACGCGGGATGATGCTGACTTTGTGGACGCGATGCGCTCCTTTGAGCGACCATGCCGCCAACGTGTGCCCCCCTTCGTGATAAGCCGTCTTTTCCTTTTCCTCTTCGCTGAGCGTCTCTTCGCGTTTGGCACCCATCAGCACCTTGTCGCGGGCGTAGTCGAAGTCGTTCATTTCGACAATCGACTTATCTTGACGAGCCGCCCACAGCGCCGCTTCATTGACAATGTTTCGAATGTCCGCGCCCGTCAGGCCAATCGTGCTCGACGCCAGCACATCCAGATCAACATTCTCAGACAGCGGAACATCTCGGACATGGACCTTGAATATTTCCTTGCGTCCCTTTTGCGTGGGCCGCCCCACGGTGACGTGGCGGTCGAATCGTCCCGGTCGCATCAGTGCGGGGTCCAGGACGTCGGGACGGTTGGTGGCTGCCAGCACGATGACCGAATCGGTCTGCGAAAACCCGTCCATTTCGCTGAGGATCTGGTTGAGTGTCTGTTCACGTTCGTCATGACCACCGCCCAGGCCGGCACCTCGCTGGCGGCCCACCGCATCAATTTCATCTATAAAGATGATTGACGGCGATTGCTCTTTGGCATTTTGAAATAAATCGCGCACGCGACTCGCGCCAACGCCGACAAACATCTGGATGAACTCAGAACCGCTAACCGATACGAACGGCACACCAGCCTCGCCCGCAACGGCCCGTGCCAACAAGGTTTTTCCAGTTCCAGGTGCCCCCATCAAGAGGACGCCTTTGGGCACACGACCGCCGAGCTTTTGAAATTTCTTGGGGTCCTTGAGATATTCGACCATCTCCGTCAGATCGGCCTTCACCTGCTCTAGCCCGGCGACATCGTCAAACGTAGTCGCTTCCGTGGTAGGCTCATACTTCTTGGCGGGACTCTTGCTGAAACCCGAAAGGAATCCGCCGCCCATGAATTGGTCGCGCGACCGACGAAACGATGTCCAGATAAATAAGAACAGCAGCAAGGGTATCCCAACACCTACCAACAGATAGATCGTAAACAGCGTCGGTGCCGAAGATGGCTCGTTGACGCGTTGAACGCCTTTTTCCGTCAATGCACGACTCATTTCCTCGCGCGAAAAATCGTCCGCTGGCAAGACGACCCAGAAATTCAGCTTCAGCTCGTCAGGATCACCGTCTTTTCGTACGCCTTTCGAATCGTACTCGGCCGGTGCAGTTTTCGGCTGAAGCTTGAACAGGCCGTGCGCCTTTTCCGGATAGATCTTAACTTGTTCGACATTTCCGGCCTCAATCTGATCGAGGAAGAAATCCCAGGTGATCTTCGAGCGTTGGACGCCACCCGTCCGCAAAATGAACATGGCTGCCAAGACTCCCATCACTGCCAGCAGCAGCCAGAGATTGGGACCCGGACGGCGCTTTGCGGGCCGACCATCGTCTTTGCTTAGGTCATCCTGGGGGGACTTCTCCATCAACGCCCTTTCTGGAGGCAGAACTGATTTCGCAAATATCGCTAACGTATTGTTCCCATGGATGTTATGCTCTGTCGTCCGAGCTGACTAGCCGCCTGAATTCAATTTTAGTCTACTCTGGACCCAATTGCGAAGCGGATCAGCGACTAATAAGCCACCCGACGACACAATCCTTCCAATCACGAACTCTCAGCAACAAATGCAGTGTGCCTGGCCCAAAAACGGCCGTCCCACCAGACAATCGCCGGCCGACTCGCGCTGGAACGAAGCATGACGCCCGACGATCGCCATTACTTTGACATCCAACTGGAAGACGTGCTTCGCGACTTACCGCAACGCGTTCACGAGTTGTTGGACGATGTGCCATTGCTGGTCGAGGACTATCCGTCCGACCGGATCATGCGGCGGCTCGGTGTTCGGCGGCGACACCACCTTTGCGGTCTATATACCGGCATTCCATTGACACAACGGAGCGTCGGACACTCGGGAGTCCCGTCCGACGTGGTTCACGTATTTCGAGAAGGTGTAATGGCACTCGCGACTGACCAAAACGGGCGGGTGAACGAAGCCGAGTTACGGCGGCAGATCCGAATTACCGTCCTCCATGAGTTAGGCCATCACCACGGTCTGGACGAAGACGAGTTGGAACGCCTGGGCTATTAATGAAGCGCATCTGTTCGTACGGTCTTCTCAAGCAACGCTATTTTCCAACAGCCAGTCTTCCAAAACCACCTGTTCGATCAGTGGGGCGCGTAGCAGCGCCGTTCGACCGCGTAGCATGGGCTTGATCCAAGGATGCTGCACGACTGCGGTTAAGGCACGCATTCGGATGCTGCCGCTTGTCTCAGCTTCCACGTTGTCTCGCAGGCGGCTGTACGTCGCGGGAATGATATTCGGCTCGGGCCCAACATGCACAATCGTCTTGACATCCATCTTTAGCGTCTCATACACCACATCCCAGAGCAACTGCGGATGGTCGATCCAGCGGTGCATGTGCTCGCGCGCGTTGTACTCGTTGTAGCTGGCCTTGCCAGTGACCAGCGACAACACAGGAGGACTAGGGAGACCGAATCCATACGGCAGCGTGTGCATGATTGACGCGGAACGATTCGGGATATTCCGTTCCCACATGATCGGTGTGTGGAGTGGCGGAAACTTTTTCGAGTTCTTGCGTAGATGGAGGCGTTCCTGGACGCACTGATCGACACTTTCCTTGAACCGATCGAGCGTGTCGCCCTGCCCCATGAGCAGAATCGAGTTGGGTGACAAATGGGCTGAGATACCAACAACGCCTTGGCCCGCTTGATTGACTTCCAGACAGAGCCGCCGGATCGTGTCCATTGGCAACGATTTGCCGCGGCAAAACAGGACCGCCAATGTGACGCCTTTGGTCAGCTTCATGCAATCGGAGGACATCGCCAGCGGCACACGCATCGCGTCATAACAGTCGAAAACGCCCGCCGCTGCGACGGCGGAGATCTCACCCAGACTGTAGCCGAAGCAAGCCCTGGCGCTGCGCATCTCGATCCCGAAGAACTCGCTGAGTAAACTCAACTGTGCCTTCTCCATCGCCATGACTACAGCAATGGCCTCGGAATAGGTTCGCAGCGTAGTCGCTCGGTGATTGCGAACGCGGGTGACCAAGTCGACTTTCTTCGAGATCACATCGCTACAGACGTTGCCTGCTTCCCTCAAACATGATTGCACGATAGGACCATAGGCGGTGTGCGACAACAGTTCCGTGCTGCGGCCCAGGTTGGTGACGTTGTAGCCGCGGAAGGCAAACACAGCGTCAGCCATCTGTTTCTTGAGTTGCTCGGGGTTCATCTGCGGTTCAACTTCAAAGGATTAAATTCCAGGCAGGTATGAATCGCCGTGGATCGTCGTATCAGCCTGTTTATATTCGCGTAGGCCGGTACAAGAAACGTCGGCGAGGCAGTTCCGGCGCCGGAATCCTGTCGTTTTGTGACTCTTGTTGAACTGCGCATCGTACGAAAACCAACCGGCTATTAACTGTCATCGGCCTTCCATTGCCGTTTGATCTACGGCAAAGTACAACCAATGAGTTGTTCCTTGGTCGCCGTCCGCCCGAAACTCCCGGCTGAGAAGCACCGGCGGGACGTGTAGACTGGCACCAGTGCAAGAGTTTCCATAGTCGAGACGCATTACTGGAGGGTGATTTGTCGGACTGGTCGCAACAGAGCGATTCTACTGCCGCTGACGAAGGTACGGAATTGGACGGCCAGGTGGCTGTTGTGACGGGATCGTCCAGCGGCATCGGTCGCGCCATCGCTTTGGAGTTGGCCCGCGCGGGTGCCAACATCGTCGTGCACGCGGGCCACAGCGAGACAGCTGCCGCGGCCGTCGCCGACGAGATCCGCAATCTCCGACGCCAGGCACACGTCTGCGTCGCGGATCTGTCCGACGGTAATACGCACCAACGCCTGGTTGACGAGGCTTGGAATTGGGCAGCGGAAATCTCGACACGACCCGAGATGACCGACGGCGTCAATATCTGGGTCAACAACGCGGGTGTGGACGTGCTGACCGGCGAGGCGTCTGGCTGGTCGTTTGAAGAAAAGCTGGATCGACTTTGGAGAGTGGATGTGGTGGCGACCATGCGGCTGTCGCGTATCAACGGCGGTCGTATGCGCGCCGCAACGACAGATGTGAAACAAGACGACAACCGGTGCATCCTCAACATGGGATGGGATCAAGCCCACACGGGCATGGCCGGCGACAGTGGCGAAATGTTCTCCGCGATCAAAGGCGCGGTGATGGCATTCACCAAGAGCCTGGCTCATTCACTGGCGCCGGAAATACGCGTTAACTGTCTGGCCCCCGGTTGGATCAAAACGTCGTGGGGAGATGATGCTTCGGAGTATTGGGATCGTCGAGCAACCTCGGAGTCGCTGCTGGCGCGATGGGGTTCGCCCCAAGACGTGGCTCGCGTGGCTCGCTTCTTGGCGTCGCCTTCTGCGTCATTCCTGACCGGCCAGACCATCCCGATCAATGGCGGATTTCGCCGTTCGACCAGCGACCAGTAGGCTTTGTCTCCAGGCAGCAACAAGATGATCTTGCACATCGACATGGACGCCTTCTATGCCTCGGTTGAAATGCGTGAACGCCCGGAGCTTGCCAACCGACCTGTCATCGTCGGTGGAACACCGGAAGGTCGTGGCGTCGTCGCAGCAGCAAACTACCAGGCCCGAGCGTTCGGCGTGCACAGCGCGATGCCAGCCGTTGTTGCCAAACGGCTTTGTCCTCAGGCCGTGGTCTTGCGGCCTCGCATGGAACTCTACGCGAAGGTCGCCGAGCAGATCCGCGAGATCTTCCATCGGTACACGCCGGCGGTCGAACCGCTGTCGCTGGACGAAGCGTTTCTGGATGCGACTGGAAGCGAGGCGCTGTACGGACCGACCGTTAAGATCGGGAGGTTAATCAAGCAAGATATCCAAGACCAGCTGCAATTGGTCGCCTCGGTGGGCGTGGCCCCGAACAAGTTTCTCGCCAAGATCGCCAGTGACCTGGACAAACCGGACGGATTC
The DNA here is from genome assembly GCA_030744725.1 of Pirellulaceae bacterium. Taxonomy (GTDB): domain Bacteria; phylum Planctomycetota; class Planctomycetia; order Pirellulales; family Pirellulaceae; genus ARS98. The sequence continues at coordinate 3,575 of JASLPZ010000029.1, read as the reverse complement.
GTCGTGGTCGATCCAGACCGCGTGTATGAGTTTCTGGATCCGTTACCGATCGGGCGACTATGGGGCGTCGGACGAGTGACCGAAGAAACTCTACGGCAATCGGGCATTCAGACGATCGGACAAGTGCGCGAGATGTCCGAAGCCGACCTGCAGGCGAAGATTGGTCAACAGGGCCAACATCTATGGCAGTTGTCGCAGGGAATCGATGATCGCCCGGTCGTCTCCGAGCGGATCGCCAAGTCGGTCTCGCATGAGACAACATTTCCAGTCGATATCGTCGATATAGAAGTGTTGCGAGCCTGGGCGTTGGACTTGGCGGAACAGGTTGCCTGGCGATTGCGACGGCACCAACTGCGTGGGCGGACGGTGCAACTGAAGGTCCGCTTCAGTGATTTTGAGACAATCACTCGCGCCGTCACGCTTCCCACGCCGACGGACGTGACCCAGGAGATCTGGCAGGCAGCCAACGACCTGTTCACACACCGTTTGCCCGCCGGTCATCGACCGGTTCGTTTGCTGGGGGTCGGCGTATCGGGTTTCGACCAGGGCCGCGCGGAACAGCAGCAATGGCTGTTTGATCAACCTGATCGGAACGCTCAATCGGATCTTGACCGCACCACGGATCAGATTCGAGCGAAGTTTGGCTCCACGGCACTTGGTCGTGCCGGGAGGTTATTGCACGCCGCGGGCGAACCAAATCCGCCTGGCGCGTCGGCGCATGACGACAAGGTCAAAGACACGGACAATCCCAATGGTCCCCGATCGCAATGAACACAGGCTTCCAACGGACCGAAGAACGGCATTTGTACGATCATTCTTGCCCACGGAGCAGGGGCACGGAAACCGCGCCGAACTGGGCAAGCAATGATAGCGTAAGCGCGGATCAGCGTCGCTAACCCATTTTGCCATTGCGCAGGCCTCTCTTCCGCGGCTGAAGCCGCGACTTCTCCCGAGGGAGAGGTGACATGATGTGAAAACCGCGGCAACCAACAACTTCAAAGCGGCACGGTCTCAATGGAGCAACGGCAACTCGCGCGAACTGATCTTCTCCAGCTTGGCGGGTTTTGATACATAGCTCCCCGAAAATCTCGTGGACTGTTCTTGTCGGGCAGCCCGCTGGACAGAATCTTCTCGATGTTCGGGAAGTCCTTCACTCCTTTATTTTCGCTGGATTATCGTCATGAAGCGATTATGGATTCGTCTAGCAGCGGTTGCGGGTGTTGTCGCGTCGCTCGGCGGCGGTGGCTACTACTTTGTTAACAGTGGTACGGCGACAAACGAGGCGAGTGAAGAAGGCACTAAGGTTGCGCAAACCGGTAGTCCCAAACAGCCAGAGACGATTGTGCCGTTGACGGACAAGGGCGGGAGAGGCTCACCGGCGTTTGGGGCTCCTCCCGCAACGGCCGTGGACAATCGTGGTTTCGGTAACACGCCACCCGAGCCCGCAGAAGCAAGTTGGCGGGACCAAACCGGCCAACCAATTCGGCAGGTGTCAAGCAGTCAACCCGAAGGAGTCTATGGCGACACCAATTTTCAAATGGGAGACAGCCCAGCAGCCGATCCAGTCTCAACGCTTGGAGATCAACCCTACGATCCATCGCGCCCCTATGGCGATTCGGGTGCTGATTTGCCGCCTTCTCCGCGAGGCTACGGTGGCCCTGACACAGGCTATGGAGACGAAGGCGCTTCCGCGTCTGCCACGACGGCGCCCGGTTATCCAACAAACGACGGTGCGACAGATACCGTTTCCGATGACTACGGAAACAACACATCTGGCTACGGGGCACCTGCCGCGGTCGTCGCGCCGCCGGCACCGAGCCAGGATTTCAGTCAACCCGTCACCGCCCCGAGTTTTGCAAATGGCGACACTGTCGGTTCTTCAGCGCCACCGCTCGACTCGTCACCAGTGCCCGAGTTCGACCCGCCGCCGGCGTCGGCAGTCGCGCCGAGCGAACCGCTTCCCGTCGCCGCTTATCCGCCGGCCGGTCCCGGGCCGCCTGCATATAGTCAGCCTCCGGCGATTGCGGCAGGCAGTGCCGCTTTGGTGGCCGCGACTCCGGGCGCTCGTTCCTTGGATGGTCGCCAAACACCGTCAATTTCCGTCGAGAAGACGGCTCCCACAGAAATTCAAGTCGGCAAGCCGGCAGCCTTCAAGGCCTTGGTTCGAAATACCGGAGTTGTAACCGCGAAGAACGTCGTTGTGATGGATCGGCCACCCCAAGGTACTCAACTTATCGATGCCACGCCCCAGCCCATTCAGACACCGGACGGAAGTCTGGCCTGGCAGTTTGATTCGTTGGCCCCTGGCGAAGAAGTCTTGATCTCCATGGAAGTGATGCCGCAAGTCGAAGGCGAAATCGGCAGCGTGGCTCGAATCACATTTGAGGCGCAAGCATCAGTGCGGACCATCTGCACCAAACCACAATTGCTGGTCGAACATTCGACCGATCCCAAAGTCCTCATCGGCGAAAACGTCGTATTCGCCATCACAATCTCCAACCCCGGCAGCGGCGATGCAACCGGCATTATCCTGGAAGAAGACGTACCCCGAGGATTGTCACATGTTGCCGGCAGCGAATTGGAACTCCCAGTAGGAACACTCCGTCCGGGTGAATCGCGACGACTGGAACTCGTCTTGAAGGCCAGCGAGGCGGGAGTCACGAGCAACAAGCTGCGTGTCCGAGGCGACGCCAGCTTGCTGGCCGAACACGCGACACAGTTGGAAGTCATCGCGCCGAAACTTGTGGTCGGACTGACCGGCCCACGACGTCGCTACCTTGATCGGCAGGTGAAATATCAAGTCACGTTTCAAAATGCGGGGACGGCCATCGCCAGGAATGTCGAACTTGCCACCTACCTGCCGAAGGGACTGAGGTTCGTTTCCACCAGTGGCAAGGGGCAGTATGACACGCGCGATCACGCCGTATATTGGAGCCTGGCTCAGCTGGCACCGGGGCAAGTGGGCGAGGCCGAGCTGATCGCGGTACCCGTCGCAACGGGCGAACAGAAACTGCGGATCGAAGGAACGGCCGATTTGGGCTTGTCACACACAAACGAACACACCACCGCCGTCGAGGGAATCACCGAACTGGCCTTTACGGTCGCCGACACGCAAGACCCGATCGAAGTTGGTAGCGAAACCATCTACGAGGTTCGCATTGTCAACAAAGGTTCTAAAACCGCGACGAACGTCCAGATTGCTGCCATTCTACCGGCCGAACTGACACCCCTAAGTGGCGACGGGACGTCGCGTGTTGCAATTCAAGGTCAACAAGTCGTGATGGAACCGCTAGAGCGGTTGGGACCGCAAGAAGATGCCGTCTATAAGATTAAGGTCAAGGGCGCACAGGCTGGCGATCATATCATTGATGTCCGGCTGGTCTGTGACGAAGTGCCCACTCCAGTGACCAAGCAGGAGAGCACGAAGGTGTACGCTGATGGGCTTTAAGGACCAGCTCTGAGACATGCGCGCTCGGTGCGCGCATGTCCCGCGAGCGACGGGCACCGACGGCAGGTTGGTCGGGGAGCGGGTGGCCGCAACCGAGCGATAGCTCGCGTCGGTCTGAGGCATAGCC
>JASLPZ010000299.1:0-8712 GCA_030744725.1 Pirellulaceae bacterium | reverse complement strand
GAATCGATGGCCACATAGTTGTTCAGACTCTCGTGGAAATCTCTATCTTCGTGAAACAGCCGGCGAAACTGTTTCGATTCATCGGCACGACCAAATTTTTGTCCGGTATACCAACCAACGGTCCAGAACAAGCGAGGCTCTTTTCGATTGTACTTCGTCCCTTTAATCAGGTATTCAATGCCCTTCTTGACCCACTGGTAGCGAAAACGGTAGTCGTCGTGTTCGACGGAGATGTTGTAAGAGAGATTGTGCGACTGAAACTCCCAGACGGTAACGTAATTGGGCTGCAGTTTGGCCATTTGGTTGACCACCGCAATCATCTTCTCCCAATTCTCTTTTTTCTTGTATTCATTTGCTTTGGTCCAAAGAATATTAGCCGCGACGCCGCGCATTCCCAGCGTTGCCAGTTTCATGGATTCACTGGCGGGATCGATTTCCCCCAATTCCGCTTGCGACAAGTCGTAATCGGTACGCAATTGCGACAGTTTGCCACCGGGCGTTGAATTCGGTGCCATTGGATCACCCGCTGCGGGGTGGCCGATCATGTAGAGCGGAATCATGAGCAGCGCCATAATTCCCAAGTAAAGTACCTTGCGCTGGAATGCAACGTTTTGGATCATGCTGCCACTTCCCGTGTTTTTAGGAAGAAGTACCCGATGAGAGTTACGAAGACAAAGTAGGTTAATGCGCGGAGTATGTGTATGACCAACAAGCTCGGTTCGATATTGAAGCCTGTCGCCACAAATTCCGTCATACTGAACCCGGCATAGTCGGGCAAAGAAATTGTGATCAGATTCAGGCCGGTAAGGAAGACGCCATCGATGAACTTCACCACGGCAGTTGGATACGTGCCGATATCCAGGTCAACGGTTAGGTTGGCCTGTGTTATTGTGCGAATCAACGCTTCCATGGGACCGCCCCCTTCCAGCACGCCAGTAACCAAGTCGACGATGAATTTGCGGAACAATCCCACCACGATGGTCGACAACGTTGCCAACATTCCCACTGGGCCACTCAAAAACGTGCTAAAACCAACACCGAACGTCGTGACCATCAACATTTGCAGCCAAATCCCAACAAACCCTTTGATGAAATTGATGGCGAAATTGCCATCGTTTTCCAGCACGTAAACATCCGGTTCCGCCATGCCATAATATTGGCCACGTTCGGAACACTGGATCCAAACCTCCAGTTTGCCGTCATCGGTGAGATCCTTGAACAGGTCGACGTCACTTACCGTACCGTCGCTGTCGATCGCTTTCAGCTGCCGAGGAATGAATTGGCGGTCAATGGCAAACTCGGTTGCTGAAAACGAGATTGGTTCGCTGCTGAGAATAGCGGCACCAGCTTTGGGATTCCGAATCGTGATCGATCCCCGAATTCCTTTTTCGATGTTGCCCTTGTGGGTGCGAAACACACGCAAATTGAGTTCTAAATTGAAGCCCTCGGGGTACTTGCCCGCGGTCATGCCATCGAATGTCCAGACCGCGGCGGCCAAGGTCCCGCCCTCGATATAACTGCGATAGGCCCATTCATGCCCAACGTTGACACCCGAGCCTGGATTGCCGCTACGATCCTTGAATCGCAAATCTCCCCGCCGAACAACACGAGCCGCCAGCCCGCCCTGGGGCGGACCGATCTTGTAGTCGGCATCCACCTTCTTGACAGAATGGTAATGCCCCATCACGACGTCCGTTTCACCTGTGCCGTCGTCGTACATCGTAATCGTATGGCGATGGTGAGCATCGTACGTGGTGACTCCTTGAAGCAACCCGTCGGGCGCCAATTCTGTCAGCGTGGTCTGAATTTGTCCGTCAACTTGATGCTCGTGACTCAAGCCGCGCACGACAAACAGATAGCTAACCAGACACATCGCAACCAAAATCGCCGTGCCGACCGTCATAAAACCGATGATTCGACCGAGAACAATCTCGGTTCCCCGCACTGGTTTGGTGACGATCGTATAAATCGTGCGGTTCTTGATGTCCGCCGGGAGGCTGAAAGTGCTGAGAAACAGCGCCAGAATCAAGACTAAATAATTTGACGACGTAAGCACAAAACTGAGATAGAGCCGCCCAGGATTGTCGCTCTTGACATCCAAATACCAGCCAGCGAATAACAGCACGACAATGAAAACAGCGAAGGCGATCAGCACCTTGCGGCGAATTGACTCTTGGACTGCCAGCATGGCCATGGCGAGCGTGCGACGTACCGACGTATTGGCCAGATCAAAGACGGCACTGCCAATGACTTGTGCCACGGCGTAAAAACCCTCGACGGGTCCCCGTCGAATCGCTGACACGAGGTAGCCGATAACAAAACCGGCAGTGGCAAAAAACACGATGAAGAGCGGGAGGTAAAAAAGTGCCTCACCGATCCAATCGGAAAAATTTGGGATGGCTTGTTCGAGTGTCATTTTTTTCTAGGGAACTTACGAAGAGGCTGTGGGATCGAGAAGACCTGGCGGTTCGCGTCAATAGTCACCCGTGTTAGTTGTCGCTCGTATCAACTGTCGCCGTGGGCACGACGGCCTGGGCGCGCTTCACTGTCCATAACAATGTTCAGGAACAGCTCTTCCAAAGTGGTGGTCGGATTCTCCATCGACAGCAACTCTCCACCATGTTTTGCCACAACAGCACGAATCTCTTCTTCCGCTTCCTGGCTCAGGCCCTGCGCCTGCATCTGGGTCACATTCTGAACCTTCAAGAGACTGTCAACGCGGCCAAGCTCTTTCAACTCGCCCTGGTGCAAAATCGCGATGCGGTCACAAACATCTTGTACGTCGGCCAACAGATGGCTGCACATCAAGACGGTCTTGCCCTGGTCGCGAAGCCTGATAATCAGGTCCTTCATCTCCCGCGTTCCAATCGGATCCAAGCCCGTCGTCGGTTCGTCCAGAAGGATCAAATCGGGATCATTGATGAGTGCTTGCGCGAGACCGATTCTGCGCGTCATGCCTTTCGAATACTCCTTCAACTGACGACGTTTGGCCCAGTCCAGGCCAACCATCGAAATCAATTCGTTGACGCGGTCCCGACGAATGTCAGCGGGCATATCGAACAAGCGACCGTAGAAATCAAGCGTTTCCGAGGCACTCAGAAATTTGTACAGGTAGGACTCTTCCGGCAGATAGCCAATTCGCTCGTTCTTGGCCACATCGCTGGCATCTTTGCCAAACACAAGCGCCTGGCCACTGGTTGGAAACAAGAGCCCCAAGAGCAGCTTGATGGTTGTCGATTTCCCGGAACCATTGGGCCCCAACAGCCCAAAAACCTCGCCCTGCTTCACTTCCAGGTCGAGCGCTTTTAGTGCATTTACTTTCTGGCGACCCCAGAAATCGCGGTAAATCTTAGCCAGGTTTCGTGTTTCAACGATTACATCAGACGCGGACTTGTCTACTGCATCCTGCGAAGGGGCAGCCGCGGTCATAGGCTCCGACATGAAGTTTCTCCGACGAGCAACGCGTGGGATGACGAAAATCAGACGATAAACAGAACGCTAACGCAGGAATCGGCGGAAATTGCCGAGCCAACCGGGTAGCACCATATCCCGATCCTCGAAACCATCCGTTCGAAGGGGCTGCACCTCACGTGTCCTTTGTGTACGCAGACCCGGATCAGAGGGTTCGAAGGACGCTCAAAAACGGAGAATCCGTTTCCTGCGGCCCGCTGGCAAACCCAAGGCCAATTCATGGATAGGTAGACTTCACTATAGATGAGCCCCCAGGGCATCGCAAGAATGTCATCGCGGATCCCTGCGTGGCAAACTGCGGTTGAGAACCCGTTGATCGGGTCGACGGACGTTATAGACTGCGCAGCCTTCCCGATGACCCAAGTTGATTCGGCAACGCATTCTCGGCCCGGCCGAACCTCGATCGCTCGCCGAAATCTACCAGATTCTGCCGATTGTCGCGCCCCGTCGGTCGGCCTCGCGAGGCACCCGGTTGGCCTGGGCGACTCCTGACAAGTTTCAAATCAACCGGTACACTGCGCTAGCGAACACTGGCGCTAGCGAACACTGGCGCTAGCGAGCACTGGGCCAGCGAGCACTGGGCCCTTCGAGTCTCTGGGAACGCTGGACCGCTGGCGAACATGGACCGAACATGGACGAATCAATCGACGCAAACGGTCTCTCGGCCGCGCTGAACTTCCTCTACGACCGCATTGACTACGAACGCAATGCAGCTGCTCCCGCTCGCTCGCATGGCTTGCACCTTGACCGGATGCACGACTTGCTTCAACGGCTGGGTAATCCTCACCATAACTTGAACGTTGTCCATGTCGCAGGTACCAAAGGGAAGGGCTCCACGGCGTCGATGATCGCCTCGGTGCTTGTTCAGTCCGAATTTCGCGTTGGTCTTTATACGTCCCCCCATCTGCAGCGGCTCGAAGAGCGATTTGTCGTCAACAGCCGGCCTTGCACGCAGCAACAACTGGTCGACTTGATCGAGCATGTGCGACCCGCTGTCGTCGAACTGGATCGACAGCGCGCGGCAAACGACTTCGGCCTGACGTTCTTCGAAATCACCACCGCGATGGCCCTGGCGCATTTTGATCGTGAAGCGGTCGAGATCGCTGTGTTGGAAGTCGGCATGGGCGGGCGGCTCGATTCGACGAATGTCTGCCAACCTCTGGTTTCGGTGATTACCAACATCAGCCTGGACCACACACGTCAACTGGGTAACACGCTTGAGTCGATCGCCACGGAGAAAGCCGGAATCATCAAGCCGGGCGTTCCCGTCGTGTCCGGAGTTGTTCCGGCGGAACCACGCAAGGCGATTGCCCGCGTGGCGGCAAGGCAGAACAGTCACCTGTTTTCGTTGAACAGAGATTTTCACTTTGACTTCACGCCACCTGTGGCAACCAACCTGAAGGTGATACCACACGGCTCGCTAAATTACTCGGAAAATGGCGATGGCACTGAAGACGCGACGGGCCAGGACCGCCGACTCCATCTGGCGCCCGGTCTGCTCGGTCGTCACCAAGCAGCCAATGCGGCAGTGGCCGTCGCCACGATCGGTCGCCTGCAATCGTTGGGTTGGGCAGTTCCCAGGGAGGCAATTGTTCAGGGCATCGCTGTGGCGGAATGCCCTGCGCGGATTGAGATTGTCGCCAAGCACCCTTGGATCATTCTCGATACGGCGCACAACACAGCGTCTATCGAAGCCCTGATTGCGGTGCTGAATCAGTCATTCACTGCGCAGCGACGGGTCCTGATCTTCGCCGCGACACGAGACAAAGATGCCCTCGGAATGCTGCGTCTGCTGCTGCCGCAGTTTGATTCGACCATTCTCACGCGGTACCACGACAATCCGCGATCGGTGTTGCCGGCCGACCTAATGAAGCTCGTCAAACGCCTTGACGCGGAAGCCATCGGCGCTCGACCGTCGCACCTCTCAGTGTCGATCTGCAACGACCCGATCTCCGCTTGGCAAACGTGCCGCGCGGAGATCGATGCGGAAAGTCTGGTGTGCGTCACCGGTTCGTTCTTCTTGGCCGCCGAGATTCGGGGCACGTTGCGCGGCGAAGGTCCAGGCCAGCCCTGACTGAGCAGTTTTCGATCTTTTATTGTCGTCTTTCGCTCTGCGAAAGCACGTTCTTTTCGCGGCGCGAAAGGCGACTATCGGACAGTAATTCCTCCGAGAATCCTAAGCCGTACGCGCTTCGGCATCGATCTCTCGAAGCTTCTCTTCAACGTATTCGATGGCCCGCTGCAATTGCGGATCGTCATAAGGTTCATCAGACAGTTCGACAGCATCGGGGAACTCGAATCGCTCCCGCAGCGTATTGAGAATCTCGGGATTGGCTTCGATCAGGCCCGGAAATAGATCTCGCTTTTCTCGGTCCCACACGACTCGGCGGATCTCTTCGTCATTCAACGAAACTGAGTAGCCGCGATTTGGTTTGACACCCCAAGGTTCGTCTTCACCCACGTCCCGACGACGATGAATGTTCTCGCCGCTTGGTCGCCAATAGCTGGCAGTGGTTAGTTTGAGTGCGCTGCGACCGCCTTCAAGTTCCAAAATGTTCTGCACGGTTCCTTTCCCCCACGTCCTCTCGCCAACGACAAGGGCGCGGCCATGATCTTGCATACATGCGGCCACGATTTCGCTGGCGCTGGCCGAAAACCCGTTCACTAGTACGGCGATGGGCACCTTGGCGTCAACGATGGTGGTGGGAGTGGCACTGTAGTTGCTACGAATCGAACCATCTCGTCCGCGCGTGCTGACAATGCGCCCTTTCGCAACGAAGGCATCACACGTCTCGACCGCCGCGGAGAGGAGTCCACCCGCGTTGTCACGAAGATCCAAGATGATTGCCTCCAACGGAGGAGACATCGTCACGTCAGTCAAAACCGCCTTCAGTTCATCAACGGTGTGCTTGCCAAATCTGTTCAGCCTCAAGTAGCCGATGCGTGGGTTCTTTGCCAGGTGAAAACCCCACGATCCGTCGGCGCGACGTACATCGCCCTTGATCGACTGGATAAGGATGATCTCGCGCTGAAGCGTCATGGCCACAGGTTTCTCTTCACCCGCGTGTTTTACGGACAGCTCGATCGTTTCGCCTGGTCGACCGCGCATTCGTTTAACCGAATCGGGCCGCGACATCCCGACTGTCGGCACGCCGGAAATCTCCCAAATGGTGTCACCGGCCCGAATCCCTGCTCGAAAAGCCGGCGTGTGGATCAGCGGGCTCAACACGATCAAGGGCGAGTCGTCGTCTTTCTTCGCAATCTCGATCCCGATGCCGCCAAATTCCTGATCCAAATCCTCTTCCATCTGCTTGAATGGTTCAGGTCCGATGTAGGTCGAATATTGGTCGAGCCCTTTGACCATCCCAGTCATCGCGTTCTCGAACAGCTCGCGCGAATCAACTTCTTCGACATAGAAATCTTCGATCAGCCGCATCGCTTCGGCGACGGAGGACGCGTGGCGGTTGTGTTCGGCCTTCTGATAACAGACCAGTGAGAACACGGCGGTCACAAAGATCACCGTCAAGTTGCGCAGAGGCATGGCAATTGTCCGCGGACGAAGGAAAAAAAGTTGGCCAGTGCGAGCCCAGGAGAGTTCCGACAATGGTATGTCATTGTCGCGCCCTTGGCAAAGCCAGACTACCCCTGCAGACACCAGGAATCCGCAGTCCGCCGCCAATCAACGCCAGAAATGGGGCGGGAGGCAGATTTGGCCGCCGACAGGTCTCATAAGAAAACGGAGGCGCCAAAGGTCTTGGCCACCTCCGTTCTCTTTGAGATTTCAAGTATCAGCGATTAGGGAGGGGGCGGTCCAGGATCAGGGGGTACTAGATCGTCACCGCTCATGTCCGGCGCTTCCGGCGCAGCTTCACCCGTGTCCGGCGGTAGAGTTGCCGGTCCACTATCTCCGCCGCAACCGATTGTTGAGATGGTCAAACCAAGGACAAACAGCCAGCAATAAACTCGCTTCATTTTTTTTCCTCAAGTTAGTCATTAAGAACGTCGTGCTGACGACCTTCCTGGGTGGCAGTGGCATACAGGTAACCGTTTCGGTCGGCCGTTCCGCGGACGGCCCGAACGGAGCCGTCGCCCAGTGCAAACAAAACGACACCGGGATGCATGGAACCATGCTGGTACCATCCTGGCTTGCTGACGGGAGTCGGCAGTCGCCATGCGCTCGGCATTCCCCCCATGCCCATCCAAGTAAAGGCGTAAAGCTTCGGCCCTTTGTCGTAAGGAGGCATGCGGTGACCAAGCACTTCGCCAAACGCAATCGTGTTGCTCGTGCCATCCAACATGTCGGCAAAACGGTTTTTGGATCGTGGCCAGTACAGGCCCTTGTACTGCGTCCAACCTGTCGACTGCCCGTCACTGGTTCTCGTGCCTTCGCCGATGCCGCCAGCACTTGGGGCGTAGTTTGTCCGCCCTAAATCGGGCATCGGGCTGGCCCAATATCCGCCGGTCACAGTTGTCTGCCGTGTGTAGAGATAGGCAAACGTGCGCTGATTCGCAAATGGATTCGCGGACGGGCACACATAGGAATTGATCTTGCTCTGTGCAGCGGACCACGATGCACCGTAGGCCCACCAACTGTTTACCAAGTCACCGTTCCGGTTGTCCATTGGATAGAAACTATCGACCTTTAGGTTGAGTACCCCGTCGATCCGATCGTAAATATTCTGCTGCTCCATAAACGGCAGCAAGTATACCAAGGCGCCAACGTACTGGTGCCGGCCCCTGTTCGCTCCGGGCGGATACTGCGGGTTGGGTACCGGACCCAGAATCCCTGGCGGCATTCGCTCGTAGGTGTCATGAAAGTTATGCGATGACAGAGCAATCTGCTTGAGATTGTTCGTGCATTGCATTCGACGCGCTGCTTCGCGAGCCGCTTGAACGGCAGGTAGCAACAAAGCTACCAAGATTCCGATGATGGCGATCACCACCAACAACTCAACTAACGTAAAGCCCTCCTGACGATGGGGCCGTGCTGTGAAGTGGTTCATAGTACACTCCTCGTGGAAAAACTTAGGGGGAAAATATTAAGCCGGGATTTCCCATATGGATCTACCTGGAACCACTCCAGGCTCGGATGTTGCTCATTGTAACAGAATGCGCCCCCCCCGTGTGTAGCGCCTTGGTAAAGTTCTCATTTTTTGACTATCAGACTAGGCCGCGCCAAAGTTGGCATTTCCTGGTGAACTGAGCTAGTTTTTGGAGGGCAGTTTTGTTTCACTGTTGCCA
>JASLPZ010000298.1:0-8712 GCA_030744725.1 Pirellulaceae bacterium | reverse complement strand
TCGCGAGTCGGATTTGGGGATGCTCAAGATCCAGAATTGGTATAAGTTCTGGGCTGTCGTCATCCCGCCGATCCCGCCACTGCTGATTGGCTTGATTGTGTTTGTACATCGTCGGCTGCGCGAGCGAGAAGGCGTGACTAAGACACGACTGCGATAGTCGCATTCGGTTTGGAAATCACTGGCAATGTCCAACAGCAATCCTCTGCCATGCAAGACAACAGAGTCTCTTTGAGGAGAAGATAAGAATGAACGAAGGCCCAAAGACTGCGATCTTCGTGGGCGCTGCGCTGGTCCTTTCCCTGGCAAGCTACTGGTCGATTCCCAAGCCAGCTGATGTCGACCTCGGGGTCGAAATAGGCAGCGATCTTTTCGAATTCGAAGATCCTGCGAAGGCTGCCAGCCTGGAGATCATTCGCTATGACGAGGATTTGGGCAGACCGCATGATTTTAAAGTTGCCAAGAATTCCAAGACGGAACTGTGGACGATTCCTTCGCACTCGGATTATCCGGCTGACGCCGCGGAACAGGTGCGCGACGCCGTTACGACCTTGATCGGTTTGAAGAAGCTCGGGTTGGCCACCGAGGAGAAATCCGAACATGAGCTGTTTGGCGTCGTGGAACCGGTTAAGGAAGGCGCTCAAGTCCCCAGCAAGGGCGTTGGCCTGTCTATCAGAGTGGAGGACACCAAGGGCAAGGATCTCGCCAAAGTGATCATCGGCAAGCCGGTCAAAGGTACCGAGGACCAGCGGTTTGTCCGCATCCCTGGCCAAGACGTGGTCTACGCAGCATCGATTGATCCCGAAAAACTGTCGACGATATTCGGAGACTGGATCAAGAGCGACCTGCTCAGCCTTAGCGCCATCGATGTCGAGATGATGCAATTGCGCGACTATTCCGTTGTCCAATCGCTGCAGGGCGGCGTTTTGGAAAAGCGCTCCGAAGTTCGAGTTAACTGGAATAGCACCGACAGTAAATGGGAGTTGGAGAAGATGCTGACGTTTCGTGGCCGCGAAGAGGTGCCCACGGAATTGCTCGACAATGAAGAGCTGGACACGACCAAGTTGAATGACGTGAAGAATGCATTCAGTGATTTGAAGATTGTCGACGTGCGACGCAAACCGGCTGGATTGGGCGCCAATTTGAAGGCTGACAAATCGTTCATGGATGATCCGGAGAGTCGACGCTCGCTGATGCAGCACGGCTACTATGCCAGTGCGACGGAGTCCGGTGATTTCGAGCTGTTTGCCGCCAACGGAGAAGTCTATGTCGGAATGAAAGACGGGTACGAATACATCTTGCGGTTCGGCAGTGTTGCCATCACAGACGAAAGTGGGGACGACGGTTCGCTGAATCGCTACCTGTTCGTTTCGGCTCGCGTGGATGACAGCAAATTCCCCACGCCGGTCTTGGAACCTGAACCCACCAGCGTGGAACCTACAACGCCAGCAGCCGACGACGCACCCGCCCCACCGGACGCGGATGCAGAGAAGGAGGATGCCGACGACGCGGAGAGTGACGACAAGAAGAGCGATGACGCGAAGAGCGATGACGCAAAGAGCGACGACGAGAAGAAGAAAGAGGCTGAAGAGGAGCAAAAACGTCAACTGCAGGCGGCCGTCGAACGCGTCGAAAAAGAGAACAAGCGCAAGATGGATACATGGGAAGAGGATAAGAAGAAAGCGGCGGACAAGGTCTCCGAACTGAACTCGAGGTTTTCCGATTGGTACTACATCATTTCAGAAGATGTTTACAAGCGAGTTCATCTCAGTCGCAACGACATTATCAAGGAGAACGCCGCTGCCGTGGATGAAGGATTCGGGATTGACGCGTTTCGCAAATTGCAAGAAGACGGCGTGAATCCGCCCCCGGACGCTCCGACCGGACCTCCTGCGGGCGGCGCGTTTCCTCCCGGTGGACCGCCTTTCGGCCGGTAAGATCGTCCACCTCGCACTAATGGACGCAATCGGACGCTCATGAGACGAAATGATTCGCGCTCATTCGCGGTTCCCCTACGTGCCTCGGTTGTGGGCCAGTCTCCCGACCCGCTCACCGTTTCGACCGAAGGTCTCCTTTCTCTACAGCGAACGTGGACGAGCATTCCACGCGCTCCTGGAGACCTTCGGTCGGAGTGGTGTTGCGGTCAGGAGACCGCATCACAACAACTGACATGATGTGAAAACACTGCCAACCAACAAGTCGAATGCTGACTGGCCCGGCGGCGACCTCAGCCGTCCGTTTTCAGCCCGTAGCAATGACGCGCGATCTGTTCCAGGTGGAATGGCATCCATTGGCTGCGTGTGTAGACGGCATGTCCTGCGTGGTGGTACGCGACGTTGCCCTCTCTGGGCCCGTAGTCCACAAGAAGATTGACACCGTCAGCGTGGATGCGGCATCCCATCCGCAGTCGATTCAGCAGATCCCGTTTACGAATGCCAGACTGCAGCAGTGATCCCAAGGCGCGATCGGCCAATGCCGCGCGCCAGGCCCAAAGTTGTGGCGTGAAATTGGTCCCCGCAATGGCCAGCTGCTGAATCACATCGCCGCCGGTCGCTTGCAATATTTCATCAGCGTTCGGCGGGAAGTTTGCGACGTGTTCTGGCAGACCTTCGCTGGGGCAGTGATTAGTAAAATGCAGCAACTTCGCATATCCGCACGGATCCCATCCGTAACGCACGGGCGTGCCCATGGTGACCAGGTCAAGTTGTGCGGTGTGAATCGGATGATCGACGTCAGCTAGGATCTGGGCTGCTCGAGGCCAGGCGGGGAGATCAATCTTGTTCGTTCCAGGCC
This sequence comes from Pirellulaceae bacterium, assembly GCA_030744725.1. Classification (GTDB taxonomy): domain Bacteria; phylum Planctomycetota; class Planctomycetia; order Pirellulales; family Pirellulaceae; genus ARS98. Next base: position 5,922 of record JASLPZ010000298.1, on the reverse strand, counting down.
AACAGAAGTACGGACGTGCGGCGCGGAAAAAGCGGTCGTTTGTCGCAGAATCGTTTGCCAGAAGATTGGTGAGTAACGCGAGTAAATTCCCGCCGTGGCTGTGTCCCCAGATCACGAGCCGGTCACCTGGTGAGAGAGGCTGTGCGGCCAATTCGCCGAGTAGTCGCACGGCACCATCGGCGCGACCGATGTGGTGATTCTCGCTGGACCAGTGGAAAAGTTTGACGGGAATCGGCGACGGGTGATCGCCTTGCAGTGCGCGCTGCAACTGCTGGGCATAGTCACGTGTGAAGTTTCCCGACTCCCGCGCGATGCTGTCGAGCGTTTGTTTTTGGATTCGCCGCAACAAATCCCCGACGGCGGGCCAGACACGCGCGATTTCGCGAAGAAAGCCGAGCGCATCGGCGCCAACGAACGTGCCATGCACCAAGTAAATGGCGGTCACCCGGGCCTCGCGCATGTGCGTTCCCAAACAGGCAATCCGCTCCGTCAGATCAGCGGGTGCGGCGTGGACCGGTGGCTCGGGACGCAGCAGGTGAAACTTGGAAGTGGGGAGCGCGGACCGGTAGTGTTGGTGCTGAAATCGATTGTTCCGGGGCATGACTCGACCGCGCGGTATCCACACGATGAACCGGGGCCTGCACGGCGTCGGACGCCAACATGCTCGACCAGACCTCGAACGGCCGTCCCCCACGCTCGTCGGCGTGGTAGAACGACAAGATGTTCATCACATCGGTTGGAATGAACTCGTGTTCGCCACCTGCCCATTGCGTCTGGCGATAAACGCGTCGCCAGGTTCCAGTATTGAAATAGACCTGATTCAAAACATATCCGTCTGCGTAACTGGCGTCCAGCGGCACATTCTCGGCCACATGCGTGTGACCGTAGACAATGTGTTTTGCGCGACGATTACGGTAGTCCTGTTCGGTTAACGCGTGCTGGCAATACGAATCTGTGTCTGTACCGCGCAACGACTGCATCCAGCTGGAGATTTTGCCCGCCCAGCCAATCGAAAGTCGTTTGCTGAACTTCAGCGACCGGTCGAGGCCGTCGATCAAATCGAACGGACTCCACGCATCCTGTTCGCAAACGATGTCTAGTTGCAGGAATTCGTCTGCCAAGCCGTCCCAAATGTGCTTGATGCGTTTGCGGTATCCATGTCGAATTCCACAACGCTCCAACAGGCTCTCCAGCCATACTGGAATCAGCAGCAGCGGACGAATCTGGTTCATTTCAGCCAATCCAGCAGTGACGGACGAAGGCAGTTCGGCGCCCATTTCTTGCCCAATCGTGGCCGTGAAGCGATTGACCAGCTCGATCACAATCGCGTCACCGAGGCTGCTTGAATCGCGGTCCTCGGTGTAGTTAAGCGGATCGTAGACATCGCCGTGGCGTGCGAAGACGCGGTGCCTTCGCAGAACGCTCAGCAGTTCTTCCGATTCATACGGATCGTGTGGGAATGGCGCGTTGTGGGCGCTGCACAAACCAATCTGATGCGCGACCCGCTGACGAATCACATCGTATTGAAGGCCGGTCAGATGCAAGGGCCAATCACGGTTTCCGACCATGTAAAACGTGCGAACAGTAAGAGGAACGCCCTCGGCGTCCATGGCGGGCATACCCGCTTGAGTTGCCGAGGGGATGCAAATCGCACCATCCGTGGCGAGCGATCGAAAATTCATGATCGTGTCGCGATTGGTGCGAAAAATGTCGTCGACAATCGAAGAGACGGTTTCGGCAACCTCCGGCGTCTGCGGGTCGTGCCATGGCCGGATGTCCCCTGCCAACCACTTGTTTGAATCGATGACGTCAAAGATGTCACCCAGTAAGAGCAAGTCGAGCTGTTTGATCGGGCGATAGCATCCATCGGCTCGCCAGGACGCTTGCATCGCCAGTTCGCAAAGATGGTTCGAGAAACCATGAAATGTGCCAGGGTCGGCATTCGTTCCGGTGGTTCCGTCGGTGAGGTGAAGGTCGCTTATGATTGCTAGCATCGCAGCATTCCTTGGTCGCGCACAGCATGAACAGCAAACGCAGGAGTTGGTAGCGTCCTGAAACGTATCGGCAACGGTGAAGCCCGATCGTGAGGATTGTTCCGAAAAAGAAGGGCGGAACGATTATTCCCAAGCCAATGGTGGCCTGGCGAGATAGTCGTTGATCGCTGCGATCAAAACGTTTGGTTTGCGGAGCGAACCACGACAATCAGGCTCGACAGCCCTAAATCTTAGTCTTGACAGAGGGCTAATCAGGAATGACACGCAGGGTGTAGTGTGCTTGCGACGGAAAGAACTCACCGCCATCGGGCGATAAGTTTCTCAAGTTCACTTCGTAGACAAAGCCCGGTCGCAAACTGCCTACCGTCAACTTCACACTGCGTGCGTCGGCAGCAACTTCGGCGGTGTGAATCGACTCGACACGTCGCTGGCTATCGTCGCCGCCATAGGCGGGCGTTGAAATGCGAGTGTAGGAGGCCAGGGTGTAGTTGGCGACGTCTGCCGCCCGCACTGGATCTGCGGGATTGGTGAATTCCACAACAAACCCCGAGTTCGTCGCTCGTACTTCAGCGATGCCGCAGGGAAGATCTGCGCCCGTTGGACGCAGTCGAACCAATTCGCCCACATTGTTTGAACCACCCCAGCCGCTGTCACGGATGCCGCCAATGTACAAGTCACCCATTGGAGAGATGCTACTGACCAAAGGACCCAGCAGTGGCACCCCGCTCGGCGGTTCATCGTAGCTGAACGGGTACGCTGCTCCTTGAATCGTATCACCGACCTGTTGCAAACTGATCCGAATCAGACGACGCGTGTCGTATTCGCAACCGACCAGATGGCCTTCGAACGGTCCGAACAGTCCACCACCGGATTTCCGAGAAAGCTCTTCTGGCGTTTCCAGAAAGCAGATCCCGTTCACGCTTCGCGTCCACGGATGAGGAATATCGATCGCAGGTGGCGTCAATGGCGGTTTGAAGTCAGGTTTGCGATCCACTGTGTTGATGAAGCCGAAACGTCTTCCGGGGCGCACATGATTGAGTTCATTGAATGGGTTGTAGTTGCCTTGATTGTCCGTCACGAACAATTGTTCCGCGCGGTTCATCGCGATGCCCATTGGGAAACGGTGTCCAGCAGTTAACGTCTCAAGTTCGAAGGCGCGAGGATTTTCGACGGTTGGTTCGCGCGGCGTCAGTCTTAAGACCGTCCCGCGCAGGTGTGCGGCCGCCACCGAGCGCTTGTCTTGCTGACAAGGGATGGCAATGTAGTAATTCCCAGCTGCATCGCGCGGAAGCCCAACAGCCCAATCATGGTAGTCCGTCGTGTGGCCCCAACCAGACGCGATGGTTTCATGCCGATCGGCGCGACCGTCTCCGTCGTCGTCATAGAGTCTCAGCAGGCCGTACTTGTTGACGACATCCACGTAGCTGTCTGTGGCCACCAAACCATACGGCGCTGCAAGCTCGTCGCTGAATTGCGTGATCTGATCTTCGAGCCTGTCACCATCGGTGTCTTGAACCGTCCAAACGCGGCCTTTCAAGGATGAAACCACGAGTTCACCGTTTGGTCGCCACGCGAGTCCTGTCGGCATGATGCTAGTTTCCAGCGGCACGCGGACTGCTTCGTAACCAGGAACCACGTTCAGAGAAACAGGTTCGCTCGCGATGGCCGGCACGGGAAGGACCGGAAACTGGTCGACAGGAACCGTCGTTGCGTAGGCGAGTGTTAGCTGCACTTTGCCATTGGCATTGGGTGAGAGGGTAACGACGCCATCGTCTGCGAATCGCGTCTTGCCAGGGGCGACTACACGGACTTGCGTGTGGTTGTCGATCACTAGCGTCTTGCCATCGATGTTCTTCGCCGCCAGCGCCGAAGCGGCCAGCCGCAGTCGTACTGTCGCGTCGGTGGGGACATTGCTGATGACCAACGAACGTTGAATTCCGGAATACGCAGTGTCGTCCACTGCCAGAGGGGCAAAGGTCTGTGCGATGTAGAGCGCCGTGGGAGTTTGTTTGTCGTCCGTCGCGAAGCGAAGTCGATAATTGGCCGTCAATCCTTGCTGTGCATGCTGAACCGCATCCAACTCGGTCAGAAACTGTCCCTGTACGACCGGCTGCAGTGCCACACCGCGACGCACAAGGCTGACTTCAGGTTGATCGAGTTTGGTTTCCAGCACCGGCGTGCCGGCGGCTTCCCAAAACCAGGTCTTGCCTTCGGTGTGCTGGCGCGCAACATCCCCGACAGACCAAGTCGTCAACCGCGCGCCCGCCAGGTCAAACAACATGCTGTGACGATTGGGAAGTCCCACCAGCAGCGGCTTCAGATAATTCGCCGATGGTGAACGAATGACATCCGTCAGCATCACCGCTCGACCCTGACCCTTTCTGGTGTGACGGACAACGCGCACGGGGTCCGGGCGAGGCGGTTGGAAGCCCTGTGTGTTGAGCACGTCCCAAACGGCCGACAACTGGTGATTAATGTTGTCATCCAGCAAACCGTGAACCGCGACGCGCACCGAGGGCATTTCCATGCGCGGCACAATCCGAGCCGGATTACGAACAAATCGGTCGAACCACGGGCGACGAACGTAATCGCCGAGTGTCGTCAGATTGGGCCCGCGAGCGTTGACGGGAGCCTTGACGGGGAGCACATGGCCAATCTGGTGGCAACTTGTGCAACCGAATCCATCGGGTGTGACCAAACGACTCCCGGCTGCGCTGAGCGTGATCGCGTCGAGTTCGGTGCGCGCAACGGTGGGCTCTTGTCCAGCAGGTATCCGGTCGAGTGTGACAAAGTAGTGGACAATTGACTGAAGTTGTTCATCGTTCAATACGAAACGCGGCATCCTCACGCGCAGATAACTTCGACGACTGGAATGCTTGCGGCCGATGATCTCCGTCAAGGCGCGATCGTGCAGTTTGTCGCCCACACTGGCCAACGACGGCGGTATCATGGCGGGTAACAGTGACGAAAGTTGTTCATGTGCCGCTGCTGCGCGCGTGGCTGTGCCGGCCAGTCCCTGTGCTGCATCGCGCGGATGACAGGCGAGACAGTTGTTCTCGCGAAGCAACCGTTTGCCTTGAGCGGCGACCGACATTGGGCCAGACCCAACCTCGCGTACAAAACGCTTGATCGCCTGCTGATCCGCTGTGTTGAGGGCGAAGCTGGGCCGATCGTGTCGCGTCGTCGCTGGCTGCAGGCAGGAGGTGGCCCAGTTGGAGCGACCTGACAAAGTCGTCGACGGTCGACTGGCAGGCTGGGCACCTGGCAGTCGATGGCAGCTGGCACATTGTGCCGTTTCAACGAGGTTTTTGCCGCGATCCAGTTGCCGCAAATCGACCGCCGGAATCTCTCTTGGTTTGTCTTTGCCTCCATCGAGTGATTGCAGGAACGCCACAAGATCTCGATTCTCATTCTTTGAGAACTCGAACAACGGCATGCGATGATCTTCGTTGATTTTTGCGGGATTGGTCATCCACCTCGCAAAAAAGTCCTTTGACCGCTTGTCCGCTATGTGTGTCAAGTCGCCGCCACCAAAGAGAGACGCGGCGCCCAGGTCGCCAAGTTGATGACAGGCTAAACAGCCACTCGAAAGAAAGAGCTCGCGGCCTTTCTCGCGATCTGCTTTCTTGGGATTGGTCGCGGCCCGCGGCGGCGGCTTGGAGCGGTCGATCAGATACGTGGCGACATCCACGGCCTCCCGTTTCGAAAAACCAAATGATGGCATTTGCCCCTGCCCAGCGATGGCTGATGGAGTGTTGCCGGCTGGGTGCGAGGTTAGCCAATCAACCAACCACGCGTACGATAGATTCCCGGACAGTCGATCAATAGCTGGTGCCTGTCGTGGTGCCGGTTCGCCAGCAAGCTGATGGCAGGCCGTGCAGCGCAGTGCGTGCACCAGTTGCTCGCCGCGTTCAAATTCGTGATTTGG
>JASLPZ010000297.1:0-8813 GCA_030744725.1 Pirellulaceae bacterium | reverse complement strand
AACTTCAAAGCGCGCGAGCGAGGGAAACGCATGACTCCCTCGCTCGCGCGTCGGGCTAGTGTGGATTCGATTTTGCGAGATGCTTTAGGTAAGATAGTAACAACACCTTTTCACGACATGACTTGCACCGATACAGGCGAAGCTCATGAATAATTCGAGTTAGCCCTCAAAAAAAGCCGGCCCGAAGGCCGGCTTTCGCTTTTCAAAGTCGCCAAAACGGCAGTGCTCACTCCGTATCAAACGCGAAGATGCGCGAACTGCCGCCGACAAACATCTTGCCGTTGGCGAAGATTGGCGTGCTGTAGAGGGATCCGGGGAAGATCTTTTCCGTCAGGACTTTGTGTTCCTTGCCAGCTTCCAAAATCACCAGGTCGCCATCTTCGTCGCCCAGGAAGATCTTACCGTCAGCACACATTGGCGACCCCCAGATGGAAGCCAGGGTATCGTGTTCCCAGTAGCGCTGGCCAGTCTCGAGATCGACGCAATGTAAATACCCGGTCAGATCGGGCGCATAGACGAGCCCGTCGTGGATGGCGACCGAAGAGATCGAGCGACGGAATAGATATTCACCTTCACTACCCGTCACCTTGCCGTCCTTGTCGACGCCGCCGAGGTGCCAGATCTGGCCCGAATTCGGGTTGGGTTTGCCATCCTCAGTTTCGGGGCTGATGTCGCCGGTCTTGCTGGCATCGATGCGATACAGATGGCCAACACCTTCGCCGTACTCTGGGCTTTGGCCGACAGCCAGAAAAACACTCCCTTCAAAGAACACGGGTGTCGAAATGATGGAATTGCGAGTTCCTCGACCGCCATTTCCCCATTCCGAATCCTTGGGATTCAGGTCAAACTTCCAAACGTGTTCGCCCGTCGCTGCGTCCATAGCATACAGCCAGCCATCACCGCCGGGCATGTACACCTGGGCTTTGCCGTTGACTATGCCGCCCGCTGGCGAGCTCCATTGGCCATGGAGAATCTTGTCGAAAGGTGTGTTATCCTCCCAGACAACTTCACCGGTATTCTTGTTGACTGCCAGGAAGCTAGGTGCGTTTGGGGCGGGGACCTCCTCAAGCGTTTCATCGACACCGTTGGAGGTCAAGAGAAAGACGAGATCACCGATAATCAACGGAGAACTCGTCGCCATGTTGTGCGGAAAAACGCCGAGATCCTCGATCATATCGAGGCTCCAGATGATGTCGGCATCCTGTTTCTCTTTGTCAACTTCTTCTTCGTAGGGTCCGTTATTCTTGCCGTCATAAAAGCCGTTTGCGTCGAGGCACATCAGTTCCGCTCGATTGGTAACGATAAAGACGTGATCGCCTTCGACGCAGGGAGTTGAACAGATCCCTATTTCGTCCCAGTCATTGATTCGACCTTGCGGCAGTTTTTCACGGGTCAGTTGCCACAGGAATTCGCCGGAATTCTCGTCGAAACTCAGCAAACAACCTCGGTCGCCTTTATGTTTCGGCCGGTAATTGCCATCATTGTTTGTTCCCGCGTAGACACGTCCACCGGCAACCACGAGGTTACCATAGGCATACGATCCAAGCTTGGCGACCCAGAGGAGGTTCTTGCCATCTTTGGGGTCCTTCGCAGGTTCAAAATCAACTGAAATACCGGTGGTCGCGTTGAACATGTTGCGACCGATTGCGCCGCCCCACATAGGCCAGTCGCCGGTGACCACACGATCTTTCTTCGGCACGGTATCCGCAGCGCCCACAGCCGGTTCAGCCGGTGTGGCCTCCGGCTCAGGTTTGGGTTCCGGTCTAGGTTCAGCTCTAGTTTCAGGTTTAGGTTCCGGTTCGGATTCTGGTTCGGATTCTGGTTCAGGCTTCGGTTCTCCCGCCGGCACCTCTGGCGATTCCGGCGCAGCCGCATCGGGGGTCGCTTCGGGAGCTTCATCGGCTCCGTCAGTATCGTCCTGGAGATCTTGTTCTTCCATCGACTCGAGGTCTAGGGTTCCCAGGCTGCCTGCGGTTTGTGGCGCTTTGGCAGGGCACCCAACCATCAGGGCAACGACGGCCAGACAACCGTAGAGTCGCAAATACGTCCAATGCTTCGTCATTTTATTCCTTCGCAAGAGTTTTGTGGCGAATTCTATTTGTAAGCTGTCACGCTGACGTTGTCGAAGTACGAATCTGCCAGGACGTCATTGTAGAGCCCTGGACTATCATTCAGGATTGGGGGGATCGGCAGTTTCAAGAGTCCCGACTGCGAGGGTGCGCACTCTACGGGTCAAACCACTCGTCTTCCGGGTCGAACTTGGGACACACAACAATCAGTACTTTCATCTCTCCGACTGCGCGATGGCGAGTCCCAGGGCGGATCACCAAACAGACTCCAGGTCGCACACCGATGAGCTCATCGTCAAGTTGCATCTTGGCGCCAGGGCCGCACTCCAGAAAGTAGTAGGTTTCCGTCAATTGCTTGTGGTAATGGAGACGCGCGTTGGCGGAGATTTCCGTGACATGAATGGTCGCCGGGAAATCTTCGACTTCAGCGAAAGCGCGCCGCGCCTGGCCACAAGGGCAGGGAACCTTCGGAAGGTCGGTGAAATCAACCAATTCGTAGCCGGGCTGGCTGGTAGCGGTCATCGAAAACAACCATGGGCGGGATCAAGCCGACAGGAAAATCCTGCCGGACCGGTATATTCTATCAAATCGGAAATCGTCCGACCATGACCTGCCCGAACTTGTTAGGGGGGGAGCAAGTCGAGGGTGAGGGTATACGTCTTGGCAATCCTTGCCGTTTGCGTATTTGGCATGGCCTGTTGGGCCAGATTTGCTGCGTTTTGGCGCAGTTCAATCCGCACCGCCAGATCTCCTTACCAAGCCGTCAAGGTTTCTCTAAAAGTAGTTGTAAACCACTTGGTGAAAAATAGTTCCGATCGTTCAAGCAGTCTCAATTGCAAGGTCGATACGGTAGGTGTCAGACGTCGCGTCATGTAACTCATCGCGGCTAATGGCACGACAAACCGGAGCAGACTTTGATCGAGTCAAGGAATGGCTCGACCGGTTCAAAAGTCGTTTTGCTGTTTGCACGGTTAATCCCCAAGTTGCCACAAACAGTAACTAGCCGACACGAAATTCATTGTTTTCGATTCGCAAGGATCTTTGGAGGAACAGATGTGCGCCATGGACCCGCATCCTTTGCTCACATCTGACCCTCAACCACGTTCGGCTTGCAAAGAACGACAGTCGATGGTTCCATCGTAAAAGGAGACATGGCTCGATGAAAATGAAAATCTTAGTAGGGACAGTAGTGCTGGGCATCGGTCTGTGTACTCAGAGCTTCGGCTTCGAGTTGCTGGACCGGATGCTGGGCGCTTCGCAAAAGAACGGTAAAGACGGTTGTGGCTGTTCGCAGAAGGGCGACGGCGGCAAAGGCGGCGCTTGCCAAAAAGGCAATTGTGGTCTTCTGGGTGGACACACTCAGAAAGGCGGCGATGACGGCAAGGGCGGCAAGGGCGGATGTGGCAACGGTTGCTCGCAAAAGGGCAACGGCAAAGACGACGGTAAAGGCGGCGCTTGCCAAAAGAGTGGCGGCCTCTTCGGCGGTCATGCTCAAAAGAACGGCAAAGATGGCAAGGGCGGTTGTGGCAACGGTTGCTCGCAAAAGGGCAATGGCAAAGACGACGGTAAAGGCGGCGCTTGCCAAAAGGGCGGCGGCCTCTTCGGCGGTCATGCTCAGAAGAACGGCAAAGATGGCAAGGGCGGTTGTGGCAACGGTAGCTCGCAAAAGGGCGGCAGCAAAGGTAGCGGATGTCGCACGAGCTTGCTAGATCGTCTGTTCGCTTGCAATAGCTGTGGCAAGGGCGGAAAAGGCGGCAAGGGCGGCAAGGGCGACAAGGGCGACAAAGCTGGCCCCAGCGCCGACGGCGAAGTCGAAACCCCGATGCCCCCGGCACCGGTTGTCGATCCTTCGGCCTTCCTGCAGACTCGTCGTCCTGTCATCCAAGCGACCAGCTATGTTCGCTAGTCCGGCTCTGACTTGATGAATGTGAATCGAGAACGGCCTGTTGGAGAAGTCCTTCAGGCCGTTTTTTCGTTCGAATTGATGTCGGGGGTGGTAGACAAACACCGCCCCGCCGTGCGGCCACGAACTGCCTCCTAGTTTGACGCCTGTATCAAGCTGCTGGCAAAACCCAATACGTCACCTCGCTTGCGGCAAAGATCTTTGACCTTTTCAAAGTCACCCATCTTCTCGGACAGCTCTAATAGAATCGGGACGACTTGCGCGTCCTGTTGTTGCGGAGCCGCGCTGAAGTCAATCAGGGCGTCGATCGCTTCGCTGGGACGATTGACGCGATCCAACAGCTGCACAAAAGCCTCCATCGGCTGCGATCCATGTTCGTTCGTGTCTAGTGCGGCGACCTTGTTGCGAAAATAGGCGATGGCCTCGTCCACGCCTTCACCAAGTAGGGCACTCAGATAGAACGCCGTGCTGGGATAAATATCCCCAAACGGCTCGTCCCCTTGGTATTGAAATTGCGAACTTAAGCGACGACCGTACGCCGTCAGATCCAGCGCCAGGCGCAACAATTCTGGGTCTTCCAGAATCCGGGAAAACCGCACTGTCGAAGCCAAATGCGTCGTGTCGATGTGGTAGGAATGCTCGCCAAACATCCAATCCCGATCGGCGACCAGTTCGGCCAGCGTCGTTTCTGGCGGCTCGGTGCCTTCTTGTTGGACGATGTCTGCTCGCACGGTGGATAGCAATTCGCCGTGCAGGTGTCTTACAAGTAGGCCCGCCGCGGTCCGCTGGTCAGGTATCGGGTGGCGGGCAATCGACGACTCGTACGTAGTGATTGCATTACACGTACCGAAATGCTCCAACACTAAGCTATACCCACGCGCTGGATCAACGCCTTCGTGCAGGCAGACGTCGATCAGCTCTTCAACGCTTTCCTCAGTCGGTTCGATCTTCTCGAGTTCCTTGGCTACGGCGGCGCGATCACCGACAGGGCGCATGTACATCCACCCTTCACGGGCGAAACCGTCTCGCAACAGCAGCATGCCAACCTCCCGGCAGGCGTCAATTAGCCCTTCTTCCAATCCGTTGCGCCGAGGTTCATCGAGTTCGTCGCCTGATTCGCTGTACGTGATCGGCAGCCCAAGGCCATGTCGGACTCGCATTTTCAGGGCCTCGAAAAGTTCGTGGTGCTTCTTCTTCTCGCGCAGCTGGGAGACCAACTGGTCCAAGACGCCGGCGACACCGGTATTGGCAAGTTCCTGTTCGAGTCGATTGAATTCTGTTTGTGTCGTGGACATAGAAAGATTCCAGTCGCGGATGGTTGGACAGCGGGTCCTTTGGGTGGGTTCGTGCGGGAAGGCCACTCACGCGCACGGCGTTATGCAAGTACGTTCTGACATCCTAACTGAAAATTGCTGCGTGTAGAACGGGCCCAATGAGAAGCCACGACCGCCCAGAGACAATGTGAACTACTGCCCAATCGTCGGGCGTTGGGGCCTACTGCCCCTGCACTGCGGCCGAAAGCCCCAACCACGTCTTACCATCTCCAATTCCAAATCCCAATCGCCCGGGATTCAGGCTTGTTCCGTCAATCCAAACGATCAAGTAGCATAACTGCATGAGTACACCTTTGGAATCATTTAACGGGCTCGCGGTTGCAGCGTTTGAGAGCCGGCGTGCTGACGACATGACTCGCCTGATTGCCAGGCATGGTGGCGAACCCCACGTCAGCGCTTCAATGCGCGAAATCCCACTCGAGAAGAACACGCAGGCAATCGACTTTGCACACCGGCTGATCACGGGAGAAATCGGGATTGCGGTGTTTTTGACTGGCGTTGGGTTTAAGCAATTGCTGGAGGTTGTCGAACGGCATGTCGATCGTCAGCGTTACTTGAATGCGTTGGCGGACATTACGACCATCGTGCGCGGTCCCAAGGCGGCCGCCGCGATGAAGGCGGCTGCCCTGACGCCAACCCATCGTGTCCCCGAACCCAACACCTGGCGCGACCTACTCACGATGATCGATCAAGGCATTCCGATGGCCAATCAGGTCATCGGGCTGCAGGAGTATGGCAAGTCGAACCCGAGTCTGGTCGCCGGTTTGGAGGCACGTGGCGCGCAAGTCGTCATCGTGCCGGTCTACAAATGGGGGCTGCCGGAAGCGCGGGGGCCGTTGGAAGAGAACGTCCGCGCCATTGCTGCCGGTGAACGATCAGTGTTGTTATTCACGACTGCGCAACAAGCTGTCAACGTGCTGGCGGTCGCCGAAGAGATGGGGTTGAGCGAAGAGGTTCAACAACAACTGCGCGGTGCCGTGATCGCGTCCGTCGGACCGACTACCAGCGAGACGCTGCGAGAACTTGGAATCTCCGTGGACATTGAACCCGACCATCCCAAAATGGGTCCTCTGGTTGCCGCTGCAGCGGCGCGGAGTGAACCGATCCTGGCGCGCAAACGTCGCGTCACGGCCATGCTGTCGAGTCCTGTCTCGGATCCCCAAGACCAACAATCTCCGTGGTACGACAGTCTCTTCATGAAGGCCTGTCGTGGCGAACCGACCGACGTGACGCCTGTGTGGCTGATGCGCCAAGCGGGACGGTACATGGCGGAATATCGCGAAGTTCGCGCCAAGACAACGTTCTTGGAACTCTGCAAGAACCCCCAGCTTTGTAGCGAGATTATGGTCACTGCCGTCAATCGCTTGGGCGTGGATGCCGCGATTATCTTCTCCGACCTGCTACCGATTTTAGAGCCGATGGGTTTGGATTTGGAATTTGCACCAGGCGAAGGTCCGATCATTCACAATCCTATCCGTGAAGCCACCGAGGTGGATCGCGTGTTGGAACTCGAAGACGTTGACTCATTGGACTTCGTTATCGAGACGGTTCGCCAGACGCGGCTCGACCTGCCCGACGACATGCCGCTGATCGGCTTTGCCGGGGCCCCGTTTACACTTGCCAGCTATACGATCGAAGGGGGTGCCAGTCGCAATTACCTGCACACCAAGACGCTGATGTACCGTGACGGTGGCGCCTGGCGAGCGTTAATGGAACGGTTTGCCCGCGCCGTCACGCGCTATTTGAATGCCCAGATCGCGGCTGGAGCACAATGCGTGCAGCTGTTCGATTCGTGGGTCGGTTGCTTGGGGCCTGACGACTACCGGCGCTATGTCTTGCCATACATTTCCGACATCGTCGGAGGAATCGTGCCGGGTGTGCCGGTGATCAACTTCGGCACGGGCAACCCCGCACTGCTTCCTCTGTTGGCCGAAGCAAACAGCCAGGTGATCGGCATCGACTGGCGAATACGGCTGGACGAAGCCTGGGAGACAGTTGGCCATGATCGCTCCGTGCAAGGCAATCTCGACCCTTTGGTGCTGCTGGCCGATCGAAGCGTAATCCGCGAGCGCGTTCAGGAGGTCCTTGACCAGGCCGGAGGAAGACCTGGTCACATTTTCAACCTGGGACACGGCGTGCTTCAACAAACACCGGTCGACAACGCGATCGCATTGGTGAACGCCGTGCATGAGTTGAGTTCACGATAGGCACGCGCCGCGAATTCTTGGCCGTCTGAGGCCCGCTCTGGGCTCTTTGTCACGCGATCTGCGACACCAACGTCATGACTGAATCGACGTCGTAAAAGCTGTACAATCTCCAAAGGACGCGGCCGTTTCGCGTTCGGTCTGAATCAGAAATGAATCACGCCGATTCACGAATATGCACCCAGGTGTGGACGTGTGGCTTACCGCGGAAGTACCAGACCATTGCTGGCCCCTCCACTTGCCATACGTCCCAGACCTGATCGTTCCCAATGTTCTCGTTCTTGTAATATGAAAAGTGCAGGTTGTCCAAGCCGTTCTTCCTGATCAACTTCATCGATTCCTTGCGGTCTTTTTCGCGAAACGGGGCAAGCAGGTCTTCAAGGACCTTTTCGGCCAACCCTTTCTGGTCGGCGGACAATTCACTAACGGGAATTCCATCCAAGTCACCTGCATTGCCTTTTAGCTTTACAGTCTCGTTGCCGTGTTCGCCGCGCGATCTTCCCAGCAGTGCGAGTTTGCGTTGCTTGCCATCAAGTGCTTGAAACAGCTCGTTCGCACGTTTGGCCTGGTACCAGTAGATGTTGCCAGGATGATCCGCGGTTTCGTTGAAATCTTCTGCCGCGTGGCCGTAGAAAATCGGCCCACCAAAGGCGGCGCCTTTTACCGAATCGCCGTCGCAGCGTCGGGTGACGTGCCTGCCTGACAGCACGAATTCAAACTTGCCGCTACCTGGCTCGCCAAATAGGGCGATCGCACTTTTGCCGAAGCCGGCATCGTGTTCAACTTGTGCCAGCACTTTCTCAACCCACTCCGGGCTATGCAAACCGTTGAAGATCTGACGAACTAAGTCCTGCTGGTCTTTGTCAAAATCACTTCCCAGTCGCGGTTTGGTGATGTGCCAATTATTATTAACGGCCGAACGCAGATCATGATCGAAGGGAAATGCAACTTTCTTCTTCTGTTCGTCCTTCAACGAGCTGTAGAGCTGCTGGACCAGTGTTTCTGGTTTGGCAAGTTTGCCTTCTTTGGCGACGGCGGGAATACCTGTCAGCAGGCCAGTTGAAGCGGCGGCAAGACCGGCCACAGTTGCCGATTTGATGAAATCGCGACGCGTACCGTGCTCGGTATTGCAATCAGGGCAGTTGTCTCTCTGAGCGAACATGGGAGGAACCTCCGTGGGAAACTTGATCGTAGATGGGACGAGAAACACAGCGAACTGAATTAGAGACTAGTGGCTTGTCAATGCTGAGTTTACTAGTTGTGGACCTTGGTTGGCACCGGCGAAGGTTGGTCGCTGTCCCGC
>JASLPZ010000296.1:0-8835 GCA_030744725.1 Pirellulaceae bacterium | reverse complement strand
CCACGATCTCCAAATACGCCGTCCGCATTCAGCCGCAGAAAACCTGACGGTACATTTATTGCTGGGAGTTGCCTTACCATCCGACCATCCCATGCCTCACGAAGATTTTGACACTGATAGCTTGGCAGCGTACTTGCACCTGTCCCCGGCGCAGATCGCAAGAATGGCCGATCGCGAAAAACTTCCCGGGCGGAAGATTGGTGGTCGGTGGCGATTCTCGCAGGCAGAGATTCATCATTGGCTGGAGGAACGAATTGGAGCTTCCGATGCCAGCGAACTCGTCGAAGTCGAGGAGGTTCTCCAGCGTAACGCGAACCAGACCGAACAAGCCACGATCTCCATCGTCGACCACTTGCCGCTAGCAGCGATTGCTATTCCATTGCCCGCTAGGACGCGTAGTTCGGTGATCGTGGCCATGACGCAACTTGCCGCCAAAACGGGCCTGTTGTGGGATCCGGAGAAGATGGCTGAGGCCATTCGGGCCCGCGAAAATCTGCACCCCACGGCACTGGACAACGGCGTGGCGCTGCTTCACGCTCGCCGGCCCATGCCGACCATTCTGGCCGAACCGTTTCTGGCACTCGGTATTACACCAAACGGCATCCCTTTCGGTGGTGGCGGACTAACCGATCTGTTCTTTCTCGTCTGCTCCTGCGATGATCGGGGCCACTTGCGACTTCTAGCCAGGCTCAGTCGACTGATTGGTAGCACAGCCGTGCTGGCGTCGTTGCGTGATGCCCAAAGTCCCACAGAGGTTCTCGCTTGCATTGAAGATTGCGAGCAGGACATGCCGAGCTAACGGTTGGTGGCTGGCCACACTTACCAATGACCAATGCTCGCCGGTCGGCGGAGCCTGCCACGTTGGACACAGTTGTGGGACGAATGCGATAGAAACTGCCAGTCTGATTCATTTCGGACACTATAGAGAGCGACAGCATATGGTCCTTCGGCGTGTACTTCTTATCGGCGACCATCTCCACCGCGAGTTTGCCTCGGCAACCACATGGTTAGCCGAGCACAGTCTCCTTTCGGTCGCCGCGACGACCGTCGAAGCGACGGAAGCACTGCAACATCCCGCCCTGCCGCCGGAGCTGATGGTGGTAGCGCAAGCGCGTCCGGGGCAGTTTGCTAAAGCAGACATCGAGGCGCTGCATCGCCTGGCGCCGTTGGCTCGGTTGTCCATCCTAGCGGGATCCTGGTGCGAAGGCGAAATGCGCACCGGCCACCCTTGGTCCGGAATGCTCAGACTTTACTGGCACCAGGGCGAGGCCCGCTTGCGCGAGTTATTGGCGGAAACGAGTCCTCTCTGGAGTCACCCTCGGACTGCCACGGATGTGGAGCGGCTGCTTGATCTCCCTGCCCCACGCATAGCGGGTGAACAGAAACTGATCGCGATTGGCACAGAAACGTCAATTGCCTATCAAGGGCTGGCCGCGACCTGCGTCCAGGCTGGCTTTGCAACCGTATGGGTTGCACCACGGCAATCGACCATGATCCACGGCGCAGCCGCAGGAATCTGGGACGAATCACAACTCCCCGAGTCGCTGGATCCACTGCACAGGTTCGCCCGTCACCTTGACCACGCCCCTATTGTGGCCTTAGTCAACTTTCCCCGTCTGTCCGACAAACGACGACTGCGAAACGAAGGGGTCGGTCAGGTCATTGCCAAGCCGTTTCTGAATTCCGACTTGATCGGCGTGATCGAACACCAATTGGCCATCGTGTCGCGGCAGGAATGCCGGGCGCAGTTGAAAGCCGCGTAACGATTCATCGTAGCCGAAGTTACCAGACACGGAAGCGACGCGGACTGCGCCAATTTTTCGCCAAGCTCCGCCCTCTGTTCGCTCAAGACCCGACCTTCAGACCGAATTCTCGCCAGGCCTGCGGCACCGGCGCGACCACCTCGACGGGTGTCTTCAGAACGGGGTGTTCGAAGGTCAAACTCCGTGCGTGGAGGGCGATGCCGCTAGGAAATTTGCGCCTCGAATCGTATTTTCGATCGCCCAAGACTGGAACACCGTGGTGAGAGAGTTGGACGCGAATTTGGTGCTTGCGACCCGTTAACAACTCAATTTCAACCAAAACCGCGCCGGTCACGCGGCGTATCGTTCTATAGGTCAGACGAGCTTCCTGGGAATCTGGGTGCGAACTTGTGGTGATGTGCATTCGCCGGTGGCGCTCGTCGTGTCGCAGCCAATCGACCAACGTCGCTTCTAGCGGATTGGGCTGCTTTTCGAGCAGCGTCCAGTAGCATTTCCGAACACTGCGTTCGCGAAATTGCTTCGTCAAACGCGCTGCCGCCTTCGATGTTCGCGCAATCACGACAGCCCCCGTCACCGGGGCATCCAACCTGCTGACGATTCCCAGATAGACGTTGCCGGGCTTATTGTATTTCTGTTTGATGTACTGCCTTGCAGCCGTCAACAAGCTTGGCTCGCCCTCCGGAACTCCCATCGTTGGCAAATGGGCAGGCTTGTCGACGACCAGCAGATGGTTGTCTTCATGCAACACGGAGAATAGCATTTGGCGGTAACCGAAAAACCGAACGTGAACGTGGCGATTGCGGACGCCACAGCAAGCCTAATGACGAAATCCAAGTGACATCATGACAACTGCGGACATGAAGCTGGTCTTGGCCAGCCAATCGCCCCGCCGTCGGGAATTGCTGCAATTGGCTGGCTATTCGTTCGAGGTGATGCCCCCCCGAGATGGAGCCGAGTGTGGCAGCATGACCCGCGAGTCGCCGCAGGAATTGGTTGCGAGGTTAGCCTACCAGAAAGCAGCCGATGTCGCAGGGCGCTGCGGCCAAGCGATTGTCATCGGTTGCGACACAGTGGCCGAGTGCGATGGCCAGATTCTTGGCAAGCCAACCGATCGAAACCATGCGCGGCAGATGCTGAAACTACTGAGCGGTCGTACGCACCACGTATACAGTGGACTTTGCTTGTGGCGTAATCCCGAGATGAAGACCTTGGTCAAAGTTGAAGCAACGAAGCTTCAGATGTACGAATTGTCTGACAAAAAGTTAGAAAAACACCTCGAGAGCGACAGGTGGCAGGGCAAGGCCGGTGCCTTCGGATTCCAGGACGGACTGGAGTGGGTGAAGATCGTTGTTGGCAGCGAATCAAACGTGGTCGGCCTGCCGATGGAGTTGTTTGCGAAAATGCTCGCTGAGATTTCCAGCTAGTGCTCTGTCAAGGCTGAGCATCTGGGTGTCGAGTCTGATTGTCGTGGTGAGCTCCGCAAACCAAACGATTGATCGCGGAGCGATCAACGGCTATCTCGCCAGGCGACCATTCCTCTTCCACCCAAAAATCAAAAATTGACACTGCACTAGAAAGCTTGTTTCAGGTTCTTCTCTACAAATGAGTCAACTTCTCAGTGACGGGCACCGACCGCAGGTTGGTCGGGGAGCGCGTCGCCGCAACCGAGCGACAGGTCGCGTCGGTCCGAGGCACGCACTCGCCCGCACCGCCACGCTCAACGGATCTTCCGCGGTGGTGCCTGGCCATCTGGAATGAAGCTGAAGTACGTGCGTGCCTCCATGCGTTGTTGCCAGTCGCCCCGTGCGGCGGCCAGCAGTTTTGGATCTTCGTACAAGTCAATCGCCGTGACAGCCAACGCTTTGGCAGCATAGATGATGCCCTTTTCACCGATTGTCGAGCCAATGCTCGCTACGTTCTGCCAACTGTGACCCGGGCTTTTTGCGATCAGGCACGAAGTTCGAAGTCCGCCTGTCGGCACGCGCCAACTGATGTCGCCAACGTCCGTCGAACCCTTGCTGGGATCTGTTCCCACCGCGGCACGGTGAATTCGTTCGTCAATTGCCAATGGAAACTCGGTGCCAAACTGCGCAGTCAACGGAGCTTGCAGTCGACGAGCGAATTCGATTTCCTTGTCGTCAAAGGCGGGTGCGCCGATACGTTGCAGGTTCTTCGTGATCAGATCGGACAACGGCGCGTTCACGATGATCTCATGACAATCGGTATCGATTGCAACCGACAAGTTCGTACGCGTCATCAGAGCCGCGCCCTTGGCGATGTCCTGCAGCCAGCGAAAATTGTATTCGACATCTTTGTGCCCGTCGGCGCGGACGAAGTACCACACCGTCGCGGTCGGCGGCACGACGTTGGGTTGCCCGCCACCGTCAGTAATCACGTAGTGCAGCCGCGCGTCTTCTTTTAGATGTTCTCGCATGAAATTCGCACCCACGTTCATTAATTCGACCGCGTCAAGCGCGCTGCGACCGCTCTCCGGGCTGACCGAGGCGTGCGAAGGCGTGCCAGCGAAGGTGAACTTGGCCGAAACTAAGGCCTTCGAACTTCCACTCCAGGCTTCATTGCGATTGCCTGGATGCCAATGCAGACAGACGTCCAAGTCGTCGAACTGTCCGTCGAGCGTCATGTAGACTTTGCCGATGACGGTCTCCTCCGCGGGCGTTCCGTACAGGCGGATCGTCCCTGAAATGTCATGTTTCTCGAGAACCCCTTTAACGGCCAATGCCGCTCCAACCGCACCCGCGCCTAACCCGCTGTGTCCGCACGCGTGTCCGGCTCCACCCTCTGTGACCGCCTCGCGCCGGGGCACGACCTGTTGAGACATCCCGGGTAGCGCGTCGTATTCGGCCAAAATGCCTATGATCGGACGTCCGCTGCCGTAACTAGCCACGAACGCTGTCGGCATGTCAGCCACGCCCTCCTTGACCGCAAAACCAGCTTCCTTTAATTGACCAACAAGCAGTGCGCTCGACTTTCGTTCTTGCAAGCCGACCTCGGCCAGTTCCCACAGTGTTCGGTTCGTGGCCTTGATCTGTTCGGCCCGCCGCTGGACATCAGCCACGGCGGACTTCTGCGATGGCCGCAATGACGTGTCGTCGGCATAAGCCACAAACGCGTTGGAAAAAACAGTTAGCGTCAACAACAGGATTTGCGGGCCGCGCATGACAGTCTCCGATTGAAAGTTCGAACCGAGTTCTCCGACGCCCCGTGCCCGGGCTTCAACCGTATCCCAGCGGGCGCCTATTCAAAGCGAGTTCCATTATGTAACCTCGTTCCCACAGTCGCAACGAAGTCCGCACATCCGTCAGGAGTTCGCTCCATGCCCACCGAACCGCTCAGGATGCTTGTGCTAGGTGCCCACCCCGACGACGCAGAATTTCATGCGGGTGGCCTGATCACGATCTACCGGCAACTTGGGCACACAGTAAAAATCGTCTCGGTGACCAACGGCGCGGCCGGACATCACGCGTTGAGCGCCGAAGAACTTGCCGCCGTACGCCAACAAGAGGCCCAAGCCGTGGCCGAGTTGACGGGGGTCGTGTTCGACGTCTGGGATTTTCCGGATGGCCAATTGCAGCCAACTCTGGAAGTCCGCCACCGGATCATACGTGAGATCCGCATATTTAAGCCGGACCTAGTGCTGACGCACCGAACCAATGACTATCACCCGGATCACCGGGCCGTCGGGCAAGCCGTTCAAGATGCTTCCTACATGGTGACTGTACCGTTGAGCGTTGCGGACGTTCCAGCGCTACGTAGCGACCCTGTCGTCGCATACATGGCAGATCTGTTCACCAAACCTTGTCCTCTCGCGCCCGATATCGTCATCGACGTGTCGGCACATTTTGACGCGATTGTCGGGATGCTCGACTGCCATCATTCCCAGGTCTATCAATGGCTGCCCTACAACAAGGGTGTGTTGGATGACGTGCCCACCGAGCCATCTGAACGTCGAAAATGGCTGGCCGCGTGGTTTGCGGAACGACCACGTTCGGTTGCGGACCGATTTCGCGAGGCCTTGGTCGCGGCCTTTGGCGATGCCGGCAGTACGATCGAGATGGCCGAAGCCTACGAGATCAGTGAATACGCTGCCGGACTCGACAGTCAGCAGCGGGAACGTCTGTTTCCGGTTCGCTGATGATACGTCATGAGACGCCGGCTAGCGAGACTGTGCCCCGGACCGATCCGAGCTATCGCTCGGTTGCGGCGACCCGCACGTTGTGGGCCGGTCTCCCGACTTCGTTTTGGGCCAGTCTCCCGACCGGCCCACGTTCGGAGGGAAGGTAAGTCGTGATTCGCCACAACATGTAGTGTCGTACTCGGGTAGGGCATTTGGGCCGCGCAGAACTCCGCCCTCTCCACAAATCACGCCTCGCTGAGGCCCCTGGCGGGCTTCCTCCGAACGACTTATGTACCCAGGCCGATGCGAATTCGAGCAGAACCCGCGAAAACAACACGTATATCGCCTCGACGGGTGCGCGAAATTGGCGTCTCGCAGCGGCATTTCCTCGGTTCAGCGGCGACGACGTCAGACAATGCTGCAATGATTCCTTCCCAGGAATTGTGGCCGGAGGTTGGCGAAACCGGGCCATTGGACAATAATGGGTTATCGAACGAAAACTCCAAATCACCTTCGGTTTGGCCCAAAACGAGCTCCCGCGACATTTCCCGCCCCAAAATAACTCAACTGCTTTGATCGCGGTGCCGAATTGCATGTCCCGATCAATGGGAGAGACTCCACTGAATGCTTCCGTTCGAAATCTCGGAATTGTGACGATGGTCGCGCTGGTCGCGCTGCGAATTGGCATCGGCCTTCATTTCTATCGCGAAGGTGCCGCCAAGATCCGGGACCCCAAACCCTACTCGGCTGGATTCCTTGGCAACGCCAAAGGCTGGCTGGCCCCCATGTTTCACAACCTGGTCTGGGATGCCGACGGTGTCGCCCGTCTCGATCTCGAGCAAACCACACAGATTTGGGACGAATTTCATGTGCGTGCAGGGCAACGCTTCGACTTTGACGAAGCGCAGAAAAAGAACGCACAGAAGACCTTCGAGACCCGCGTGGGACAGTTGAATTGGTTCTTGGATAATCACGCCAGCGAAGTCAAGGAGTATCGCAATGGCCTGGTCCGTCGTTCGAAGAACCTCACCGACTCGGCGCGCACCGAGGTCACTTCATTGAAAAGCCAGCTCGCTCGCATGGACGGCGACATGGCATCCCTGAGAAGGGACCTCGTGCCCCCCATCGACCAACTTTGGCTCGGTTACGAACGCGACATCAATGCAATTGCAACGGACGAACAACGGCGTGGCGGACCGCAGTCGATCCCCAAGCCTGGCCGGCGGTTTCTTGATTCAGAGTCCATCGACGGGATCATCCGATATTTTGACGTTACTATCGGTGTGCTGTTAATCTTGGGATTATTTACGCGTCCAACTGCGATTGTCGGCGCTTGCTTCTTGGCGTCGGTGATCGCATCGCAATGGCCCGGTTCGTCGGGTGCCGTGCCCGTCTGGCCTCAGTTCATTGAAATGCTTGGACTTGTCGTGCTGGCGGCAGTCGGGGCAGGCCAAGTCGCAGGATTGGACTGCTTTCTGAGTCCGATATGTCGTTGGTGCTGCCGACCAAAACAAGGAAACGAATCATGAACAACCTATCGCCCGAAGAAAAACAAGTTGGCAAGGACAATTATTACGAAGCGACGGGCGTATCGCGGCGTGATTTCATGAAAGGGCTCGTCACCACTGGCGCTGTCACCGGCGCGGGGTTGGGTGGTGCCTATTTCGGGTATTCACGTGTGGAAAACCCCGTAAGGATCGGCGTCATTGGCACAGGCGACGAGGGAAATGTGTTGATCAACGCGATGAACCCCGACTACCATCAGGTGGTCGCCATCGCTGACATTCGTCCCTACAACATCCATCGCGCCTTCCACGGCGACTGGGCCAGCCCAAATGCGATCGCTGCTCGCTGCGGCCTGCTGACCAAATACGGTTGGTCAAGCGAAAACGAAGCCCGCAAACACGTCAAGGTCTACGACAAGGACTACCACGACCTGCTCAAGGACCCTGAAGTTGAAGCTGTGGTGATCGCCGTGCCGCTGTTCCTGCACGCTCAGGTCGGCATTGACGCAATGAAGGCCGGCAAGCATGTCCTGACAGAGAAGCTGATGGCGCACAATGTGGCGCAATGCAAAGTCATGTCTCGTGTGGCCGAAGAAACGGGACTCTATCTGGCAACTGGGCACCAACGACACTACAGCGTTTTGTACGACAATGCGGTCAATCTGCTGCAATGGGGTCTGCTGGGACAACTCCACCACATTCGCGCCCAATGGCATCGAGGAAACCTGCCGGGTCGTGATAGCTGGCAACAGCCGCTCCCGGGTGGCGAGCGGGCAATCATCGATGGGAAGGAAAGCACGATCGACAAGATCGCAGACCATCTGAAGAAGCTAGAGGCGTCAATCAAGAAAGAGAAAGACCCGGAGAAGTATGACCTGCTCCAGAAGAGAATAGCCCAGTGGACAGCGTGGGACGCTGATCGAACGTTGAATGCCGCTGACTTTGGTTACGAGGCGAAGACGCTGAGCAACGGTCGACAACGCAGCGCCATGGAAGAACTTTGTCGTTGGCGACTGTGGGAACGTACTGGCGGTGGTCTCATGGCAGAACTTGGCAGTCATCAACTGGACGCTGCCAGTATCTTCATCAGCGCAATGCGGAACGACGGCAAGAAAGCGCATCCGCTATCGGTGCACGCAGTCGGCGGCCGCCACATTTTTGCTCCCGACCGTGAGTGCGAAGACCACGTCTATTGCATGTTCGAATTCCCGGGCCCCGAGTACGATGCCAGTTTCGACGTTGGATATCGCGATGCCGTCTCAAATCTACCGGATCCAAAACGCGGAATTGCGGGCTACGACGAAGATCCGAACAAGAAGATCATGGTGTCTTACTCGTCGATTAACGGCAATGGCTACGGCGGGTATGGCGAGGTCGTGATGGGAACCAAGGGTACGCTGGTCCTGGAAAAAGAACAGGAAGTCTTGATTTA
>JASLPZ010000295.1:0-8870 GCA_030744725.1 Pirellulaceae bacterium | reverse complement strand
ATCGCGGTGCAGGATACCGGCTTCGTGGGCGACGTGCATGGCCAAGGCTAACTTGCGAACAAGTCGAACGGCCTCATGCGGCTCGATCGGCCCGGCGGAATCGATCTCCTCTGTCAACGACTGGCCATCGATGTAGGCCATGGTCAGATAGGGGCATCCGTCGTGCTCTCCGACATCGTAGATGGGGCAAAGGTTGGGATGATGGACCGTGGCCATCGCACGGGCTTCGCGATAGAAACGCTCGATGGCTTCCGCTCCATCGCGAGGGTCGAACCGAGGCAGCTTGAGCGCGACTTTCCGATCCAACACCGCGTCGTGCGCCAACACCACAGTTCCCATGCCGCCTTGCCCCAGCTTCCGCAGCACTTTATAGCGGCCGATTTGGCGGGGGATGTCGGCGTCAAGCGTGTCGGGTCTTTCCCCTTGCGAACCTAACGGCGCGGCACCTTCGGGTGACCATTCTCGCGTTTCCAAGGCCCGCGCTTGGGTATCTTGATCGCTTGGAATGAAGCGGGATTTCAGCGCCGCATCGAGCACGTCCGTCGATTCTGCCCAAGAATGAAACTCGTCAAAGGCCCGCTCGATGACCTTGTCGTACGACGAGTATTGATCCTTGTAGGCGCCGATCTCTGAGCCTTCGCCCGCGCGGGCACGCAGTTCCAACTCAAGCGCCAGCAACTCGCCAAACAGATCCGGCCGTCCTTCTTCGGGAACGGCGTCCAGAAGATCACCGATCGCCGGGCGGTCTCCGTTGGACCATGCGCGCTCGAAGGCGTCGCATTGTTTGTCGACGAGTCGGCGAACTTCAGATGCTTGAAGATGAGCCATTTTTTGGCTTTCAGCAGTCAGGTTTCAGCAGTCAGGGCAATTAGCGTGATTGGGTCGGCTTCTCTCACGTAGGGTGTCTCTTTGCGAACCAAGGGGCGAGAGCTGACTGTTGACCTCTATGCCGAGATGCTCCCTTAAAGAATCATGGCGAGATCGCGGCAGTAGCGGACAGTAATAGCCTGCGTTTTACATCAGTCGTCGTCAGGGACACTCCAAACATCCCGAATGCGTTCCACTTTGCGGCGAACGGTACGCGAGGCGCATCCCAGCCGGGCGGCGATTTCGTCATTGGTCAGCCCGTCCATGCGCATCACGGCAATTCGCCGCAAGGCATCGTTATCGAGTGCTTCGAGCAGATGCTCGGTCTCGTCCATCATTTCCGCCACGAAATCGGGTGTCGGTTCGTCGCAGATGACTTCTTCGATGCTGATCTCCGCTGCATCCGCCTCGACAGGCTCGCCACTGCGCCGCTGAGCGGTTTCTCGCCGCCATTGCGCGCGTAGCTTGCGCTTGGTGATCAGGACCAGAATCCGCCACAGATTATGGCGGTCGCGAAGTCCCGGTAATCGCTGTGTCTGGATTCCATGAAATAAGCTGCGCAGCGCGCTGACCGCCGCGTCTTCCTCGTCATAGACGGTGCCCTGCAAAGCAAACATCCGCATCCGTCGATCGTACGTCGACCATAGCGGCCGCATAGTAATCCGTGGTCGTACGGGCGTGGTCGAGCAACTGCTGGAGGAACTTAAACTGCTCCCGCTCCAAACGCTGCCGCGGCCACCACTGAGTACCGTCCAAGGCCCGTAGCAGCTTGAACACGGCCTTACCTCGGCGCGTCTGCGCTTCGGGCCGCAAAGCAATCTGTAGCCTCGAATCGGGTTGCGGGTGAAAGTCTTTCATCGAAGCAATATCGGTTACATTGGTACGTCCGCGGACATGATCTGCGTCCGGGCAACCTGCGGTGCATGCGTCGTCCTACTTAGTATACTCGAACAGTGATTCGTCGAGGGCAGCTTCGTGCCTGCCGGCATGCAGCCAAGGGCGCCGACCAGGATGTGAACCTGACCGGCGCGGCAAATGCCGAGATTGCGGACAATTTCAAGTATCTGCATATCGCCGCCCAACGTGACCACACTAATTGCCGACTACTACTCTTGCCGGTTCGCTCTTACAACACGAAGCTCGCAGCAGGATTTACCTGGACGAACTGCGGATAATAGCTTCCGATGGTTTGCCGGTGGTTGTCATCAGGATAATGGCGCTGAATCGGAGTTCTCAGTCTGGAATGCGGCTGCCAGAACGTTCGTCGGTTGACAACACCGGCTGCAGATATTTCGACACGGATGCGCGCTCATGACAAAAAGGACACTACCCGGCTGGGGCGCGATCCGTGGGGGCCGAGATAGAAGTCCTGTCCATCGAGCGTGACGACAGCTTGCCCGGTGGCTTTGTGCTTGCGGTACTTGGGCAGAGAATTTGTCAGACGTGGCATGTGCAGTTCTCCCGTTATTGGTCGCCAAAACGGTAGTTACCGTTTTGCGCCGTGAGAAACGGGCCGCACTGCCGACCACCGGCAGGTATCACAAACTCTTGATTCGGCAGGATTTAAGTTCTAGTGGAGCCGAAGGGGGTCGAACCCTCTACCTCTGCATTGCGAACGCAGCGCTCTCCCAAATGAGCTACGGCCCCTCGCAGGTTGCACCAAGCTGCAGGCTGGATGCGACTACGCCATTTTAGAAGGGGTGGCATCACGCGCCTAGGTCGGCAACGGAAGCCTCGGCCGTCAGGGTTCAAGGCCGATGCTGCGCGTGTAGGCAGCCTGCTGCTTGTCCCGACCCAGCTCGTCCGTAATCTGCTGCCATTTCGTGGCGGCCTCGGCTAGCGCCTTCTCAGCCGGTTCGCCATCGAGCGCACGTTGGACGGCCTGGTCCAGAGCCGCCAGGTATTCTGGCCGTGCTGGGATTCGGACAGACGAGAGCCATATGGACTGGTCTTGCGTGCGACGCAGCAGTTCGCCATATTCCGCTGCCGATCGGTCGCCGAGCTGTGGATTGACCCAACGGCGTGCGCCAGCAATTTGGGAGGTACGAAACAAGGTGGTCGACTTACTGGTCGGGCAGACGATATTACCCAGTTCAGACCCGCCCAGCCACAAGAGCATGGTGTTCGCCGCGGATGAACGGCGTCCCCTGCGGGTCAGCGCTGCCAAACGTCCGGCGCTGGCTAACAATGGCACTGTGGTTACCGCGCCTGCGGCACGCGGTTCCCACAGCTGGCTGCGGAAGTTGAAAACATCCGACGATCCTGGCAGTTGAGCGAATCCCACTTGCATCGGCTCGCCGGCGGGTTGACCACCGTCAGCCGAATCCGCATGGCTCGGCCAAGTAAACGCCATGGCGCAACGACCTGACAGGAAATCACTACGCACCTGAGCGGGGGTTGTGGCCCGCGCCTCAGCCTCCGATGGTGCGGCTTTGACCAGTTCTTCGAGTGCCTTCACAAACGGAGCTCCATCGATCAGCGGCCGCATATTGCGCAGATCGAACAGTGTCGAATACTGGTGCGGATGCCGCACATAGGCAGCGGCCCTCGCCAACAACAGCTGTCCCGCCCAGCCGTCTCCAAGCGGTTCGCGTGCCGCATACCATGGCCCATCCACCGGTGGCGTGTGATCGCCCAATTCGTCGCGCTTCGCCAAACGGTCGACGAGTTGTTGGTAGGCATTCCATGTCGTCGGAGGTGTGAGATTGAGCGCCTGGAAGAGATCCTGCCGATACATCAACGTCAATTGAGGCGAACCCAAAGAAACGGCAAAGGACTTCTTGCCCCAGGTCGTCTCCCCTCGTCGCAACAATTCAAAGACGTCCTGTTGATTGAAGTTCTCGGACTCCAATACCCGCTTTCCTAAGGGAACGATGCGATCTTGTTCAGCGAATTCGCCGAGTAGTCCGCTTGGGAAGACCACGACATCCGCTCCCAACGACTCGCCGCCTGCAGCGCGGACGCCGGCGGCGCTGGACCGATGCAATTCAATGGCGGTGTCCGATCGTGCTCGCCATTGCCTTTCTATCCCCTCGGCAAGATTGTCGTCGCCGATCACCAGCACGTGCAGCGTCCGTTGCGGGCCTGGCTGGGCCGAATTCGCTGGCGGTTCCTCTGGCGGGCCACTTGGACATCCCGCGACGACGGGCAGGACAAAAGCAAGCACGAGGGCGGTTGTCGTGAAGGGGGTGTTCATGGCGCAAGTACGAATGTGAATCACGTTCAGTTCAAACGAGGCGGTCTACGCGTCCCGAGGGAAACGATTTGAAAGGCTATGCGCATGGTAATCCCTGGCGTTGCGTTCGGTCAATCATCGTTCATCGACACACCTGCTGGTTGCGGCCGATGCGCATCGACGATTAAAATCGTCGCAGGTCCGACCACGTTAAGGAGAAGTGCATGAGTGTTTATCTGGGAGTCGATATTGGCACGTCGGGAACAAAGACGTTGGCAGTTCGTTGCGACGGGACGATATTGGCCGAAGCCAGCGGCGAATATCCACTGTATCATCCCCGGCCTTTGTGGAGCGAACAGGACCCGGAAGATTGGTGGCGAACAACGGTCAAGACCATTCGGTCCGTGGTCAGGAAAGCGAAGCTCAAGGCGGCCGACGTCCGTGGAATCGGCTTGTCAGGTCAGATGCATGGTTCGGTGTTCTTGGATAAACACAATCGCGTTGTCCGCCGCGCGCTGCTATGGAATGACCAGCGGACTGCCGCTGAATGTGACGAGATTGAACGTCGTGCCGGTGGCCGCGCGCGACTGATCAAGATGGTCGCCAACCCGGCATTGGCCGGTTTTACGGCGCCCAAGATTCTATGGCTGCGCAACAACGAACCTCGTAACTTTGACAAGACGGTCAAGGTGCTGCTGCCGAAGGACGATGTGAGGCGTCGCTTGACCGGCGAATTTGCCACCGACGTGAGTGACGCCAGCGGGATGCTGTTGCTGGATGTTGCCAAGCGAAACTGGTCCACCAAGCTGCTTTCAAAGCTCGAACTCGATCGCGATTTACTAGCGACGTGCTATGAATCTGAGGAAGTCACCGGCAAGCTGACAAAGGCAGCGGCCAAGCTTTTAGGGCTAACCACGGGCTGTCTCGTAGTTGGTGGAGCGGGAGATTGTGCGGCCAATGGCATTGGGACGGGCGTGGTCAAGAGCGGCATTCTTTCGACATCCATTGGTACGTCCGGCGTCATGTTTGTGCACAGCGACCGGATGGAGATTGATCCGCTTGGACGATTGCACACTTTTTGTCACGCCGTTCACGGGAAGTGGCATATGATGGGTGTTTCGCTGACAGCTGGTGGGGCGCTGCAGTGGTTTGCCGAACAACTTTGCCGAGAGCTTGGGACTCCAAAGAAATCGGTCTACGACGTTCTCAATGCTGAAGCGAGTCAGATCGCGGCGGGTAGCGAAGGTCTGTTCTTCTTGCCGTACCTCGCGGGCGAACGAACGCCCCACGCCGATCCCGACGCACGCGGCAGTTTTGTCGGACTGACACTGAAGCACACGCGCGGCCACATGGCGCGGGCGATCATGGAGGGTGTCACGTACGCCATGCGAGACAGTCTGGCGATCATCCAAGAGATGGGTGTGCCCGTCCGGCAGGTTCGGGTCTCCGGCGGTGGTTCAAAGAGCGCCTTATGGCGGCAGCTACAAGCCGACGTGTTTGGCAAGAAAGTGGTGACGATCAACGCCGAGCAAGGGCCGGCGTTCGGCGTCGCATTGCTGGCCGCGGTAGGAGATGGCGCTTTCAAGAATATCCAACAAGCTTGCGCTGCCACGATCAGCGAAGTCTCCAAGACTCCGACCGACAGGGCGGTTCGCCGGGTGTACGATCGCGGTTTTCCCGTCTATCAGCAGCTGTATCGGTCGCTCAAAGCAGACTTCAAGACCATCAGCTCGTTGGGTTGATCGGTTCGAGGATTTTGTTCTTATTTGCCCGCGTCTCAGTGAGGGCAGTCCACCAAACCCATGTCGATCCTTTACCTACGCGAAACCGACGTTGATCGCTTGTTGACGATGCCCTGCGCGATCCAAGTGATGGACGAGGCGTTTGGCAGCCTGGCAGGCGGAAGTGCGGACAACGCGCCGCGCGAGCGTGTTCGCGCCCCTGGTATCGTGTTGCATTCGATGAGTGCGGCCTTGGCTGACCGTCAGTTGGTCGGCTGGAAGCAATACACGACAACCGCACATGGTGCTCGATTCCACGTTGGGTTGTACGACCAGCAGTCCGGCGAACTGTCTGCCTTGATCGAGGCGGATCGGTTGGGACAATTGCGTACCGGTGCGGTGACGGGACTCGCCGTGCGACATTTGGCGGCTGCGGAAGCCGATCAGGTCGGCATGTTTGGGTGTGGCTGGCAAGCCGAAAGCCAATTGGCAGCCGTTGCGACCGTGCGAAATCTGCGCCGAGCGTTTGTTTTCAGTCGCGACTCTCATCGTCGAAAACAGTTCGCGGAAAAAATGGCGGCCCAGCTAGACATCGACGTGGTTGCCTGCGTCGAACCAAGTCATGCGGTCGAGGGCCTGCCGATCATCATCACGGCCACCACCAGTCGCGAACCGGTGTTTGACGGCAGGCGACTGGCAGACGGAGCGTTGGTGTGCGCCGTTGGTTCCAACTGGTTGCAGAAATCCGAATTGGATGCGGAAGTTTTTCGACGCGCTCGGCTGGTCGTCTGTGATAACGTTGCCTGTTGTCGAAAGGAAGCGGGCGATTTGGTCCAGGCTCAGCAGGCAGGCGTGTTTGAATGGGACGACGCAAAGGAGCTGGCCAACGTGGTGACGGGCAAGATCGTGCGCAACAGCCTGCAGGACATCGTCGTATTCAAGTCCGTCGGCATGGCGCTGGAGGACGTGGCGATCGGTGGCAAGTTGCTTGATCTTGCTCGGCAACACGGCATCGGCTCTGTGTTGACAGTCGCCCAGTGATGGTGCGCCCTGCGGCTCTACAAAAAAAGCCTGATCGAACTCGAAGATTCGATCAGGCGTCAATTCATGTGATGGCCGCTGTTGTGACTCAGTTGCCAATCGGTTCGACATCTGGATCCGCCGATCCAACTCCAACGGGCAGCGGTGTTGAATCGGCATCCACCTGCACGACGACAGGTGCAACGTCATCATTCTCTTCGTCTTCAGCGGTCGTTGCTTCCGTTGCCGGATCGTCGTTCGCTGCATCGTCGAGGGCCGCATCATCGTCATCTGTTTCGACTGGTGTTGGTGCCGGCCGTGGATCCGTTTCCGCAGCCACCGGAGCGGCTGTTGCCGACCCGTTCAGTTTCGTTTCCACGGTTGCTTCTTCATCGTCGTCAACGGGATCGTCCGCACTGGCCAATCCAACGTTTTCAGTGATGCGATCAAGTGGTGCAGGGTCAACGGTGTACCACTTTTGCCGTGTTTCTTTATCGACGGATTCACGCCAGATGGCGAGGATCGTATTGATGTTGATGTGTGGGTTGCCGCGTTCGTTTCCTTCGGCACCGCCTGGCTTTGGAGCGAGCGGTACCCAGACCATGTCGATGATCGAGCTGTCTCGCATGTAGGATCCGCCCGTGATCTGACCGGCGTCGTTTAGATTCAACATGTAGTGGAAGTATTTGACACGCTTGATCCGCGGACTCTCGAAGAATTCGCCGTCAGAGTCCTTGGCGTACGCAATGTTCGTCTTTACTTCGACACGGTTATTACTTCGCTTGGCCGACGCGCTGGCGTAGGCGTACATTGGGTAGTTCCACTTCTCCTTGCCTGGATCCGACTCCATGCCGACAGGGTGTGAACCGCGACCAAGCCAGTTGCCCAGGATCGTATGCAATACTCCTGGATTGATGTTCGTACCATCGCCCGCCAGCATTGCCGTATCATTGTAAATGTAGATCTCAGCCAGGAGGGCTTTGATATCGGCCGTATCAAACTCGACACCGTTGCGGTAGACACTCTTCTGTGGCTCTGCATGTCGAATTGCAGCTGCACTCCATCCATTACAGTGGCCATGCCAGTTAGGCGTGCGGGCGGCGCCGAACGAAAAGGTGCGACCAAATAGACCTTTGAGTTCGGGCTTCTCCTTAAATGCGGTCGTGTCGTAGCGTTCGTACGAGGCAGCCGGTGTCCGACCGCGGTGAAAGGCGCGGTCGTATTTGCGCATAACCTCGATCGTGCCGCCTTGGGTGTCAGGGTAAATATGTCCCGAATAGGGAACGCGAAAACTCTCGACGCCTCCCTTTTCCGGCAGATCGGCGAATGTCCATGAGAATTCTGTACCCCAGAGCCGCTGGAAAACCTCATTCTGCGTCTTGATGTCTGCCTGATTGATAGATTGCCCAACCGTCGATAAGGCGATCGCAGCAACTAGAACCGATGTTCCCATGACTTAATTCTCCAGTGAAATCCGCTCGCGGGGAAGCCGATGTTCAGTTACTCAGTTACAAAGTGCCCCAGATTAATGCCCCAGACAGTCCGAGTAAGATGACTTGCTTGAAATGACGATCGGCCTTTCAGAGAGTATTTCTTTGGTGCGGAAATTTGGAAAAAACGTTTCGAGCATTACCAAAATTTGTGGCAATGGTAGGATCCGAAAAGACCAGAGATCGTCACTGCCTTGTTCGGTCCCCCATATCGCATGCAGACAGCATTTTCTGCCTAATCGTCACAACCGGTAGCCTTTGACTTCCTTCCATGCTGACCTACACTTCACAGCTCATGGGACAGGTGTGGGGCAGTGACAGTTGTGATGATTCTGAGCTAGGTGCGGACCCCGTGATTGGGCCATTCGTGTAACGAATATGCTTGACCTAGCAGTCCCAACGGCGAACTCCACCATTTCTTGCGATGGTGCCACGATTTTCCGATTCTGGCGTCTTGGCCACGTCGATCTCTTCTCAACAGGCAACCACTAGGTGTGTCTTTGTAACGGAGTGCGGCTGTTGTGAACGGCGCTCGAAAATGCTAGCGCTTGGGCGGGGGATTCGCGTGTAATCAAGAGGAGGTAGCGTCCTTGGCTT
>JASLPZ010000294.1:0-8874 GCA_030744725.1 Pirellulaceae bacterium | reverse complement strand
GTTTGCCGAGGTTGCCGTTGTCGAAGGGTTCGCCGCCGCAGATCACGCAATTTTTCGACAGGCATATTGTGCCGCCCAGCAGGACGAGTTTAACGCTGCCGGCAATCTCTATGCCAAATTGGCTACTGACTTTCCCGAATCTGGCTACGTGGCCACGGCGATGATTTCGGCCGGGCGGAGTTTCTATCGTGGGAAAAAACTTGCCGATGCTGAAAAGTGGTTGCTGGCCTCAATCAAGGCGAATGGCAAAGATGTTGGCGAAGCCGCTCATTGGCTATGTCGCATCCACATCGAACAGGGTGAGCCCGCCAAGGCCAGCAAGCTGGCCGCCACCATCCTGCCCAATGCTGCTAAAAGTGACTTCTATGTGGACCTCAAGCTGGACGAAGCAGACGCGATGTACGAAGTCGCTGAATCTCGGCCGGCATCGCTGGAAAAGTACTTGAAGATCGCAGCTGACCATGCGGATCATCGGTTGGCAGCACAGTCGCTCTATAATGCGGCGTTCGCGGCACTTGATCTCAAGAAGTTTGATGAAGGGCTTGATCATGCTGATGCCCTCGTCGCCAAGTACCAGGATGATGTGTTGGTTCCCGATGCAAAGAGCGTTGCTGCCGAATGTAGCTTGCATCTGACGAATTATGCCAATGCGGAAGAACGGTTTTCGGGACTTGTGGCCGAGCACGCCGATCACGGTGAGATTGAGAATTGGAAAGTACGGCTGGGGTTGGTTCTGTTTATGCAAAAAAAATACACAGAGACCATCGCTAGTCTGGTGCCGATGCTAGGAGTTCTCACCGACGTCGATCATTTGGCGGAAGCCAATTACTACATCGGGTCTAGCCACTTCTTCGAGGGACAACACGCCGAATCGGAGAAGGCGCTCGCTGCCTCGCTGGCAGCAAACTCCAAATGGCGCAAGTCTGACGAAGTGTGGTTGCTGCTCTCCCGCAGCCAACGCTCACGTGGCGAGTTTGCTCTAGCGCGAAAGACGGTCAACCACGTCTTTGCCGACTTTCCGAAATCAAAATTGGTCGCCGAAGCGAATTATCGACTGGGAGAGTATAGCTATGCCGCCGACGATTACCCCGCTGCCTCGAAGGCCTACGCCGAAGTCATTTCCAAGTTTGCTGATTCGCCCTTTGCCGCCTTTGCCATGTATGGAAAGGGGTGGGCCCATTTGAAAGCGATGCAATACCCCGAAAGTGTGGCCGAGTTTTCCGCGTTGATCACCAAGCACGCGGAGCATGAATTGTCACCCGATGCGCACTTCGGTCGCGCGATGTGTCTGCGTCAATTGAGCAGGTACAACGCGGCCATTGCGGACATTGGGATCTATCTGAAGACAGATCTGAAGGACGCGGATAAATCAAACGCCCTCTACGAACGCGGTCAATGCGAAGTCGGTACAAAAGACTATACGGCCGCAGTCGCCACATTCGAGTCCTTACTTGAAGGGGATGCGAAGTACCCCAATGCGAGCGGCGTCTTGTACGAGATTGGCTGGGCCTTGAAAAACAGCAAGAAGGAGGACAAAGCGACGGTCGCATTCGCTCGGATCGTGGCGGAACACGGGGATTCGTCTTATGCTCCCGAAGCGAGCTTTCATGTAGGCGAGAGCCAATATGCCCAGAAGGATTTTACCGCGGCCGTCAAGTCCTACGCGGCATCCAAAAGATCTTCAAAGGTTGCCGAGTTGTCAGAGCAAGCCACCCACAAGCTGGGATGGGCTTACTATCGCCTGGAACAGTACGAAAAATCGTTGGCGCAGTTCGACGAGCAGCTAAAGACGCACGCCAATGGCAAGCTGTTTGCTGACGCGGCATTTATGCGTGGCGAGAGCCTGTTCAAGTCCGAGAAGTTTGCCGAAGCGTTGTCCGCATTCACCGAAGCACGCAAGACGTTGCCTCAGTCGGACACCATGCAGGTGTTGTTACTGTTACATGGCGGTCAAAGCGCCGCTCAACTTGAACAATGGCAGCAAGGTAACGAATTCCTGGAGCCCATCCCGGACAAGTATCCAAAGACCCCCTTGCTGGCCGAAGTGCTGTTTGAACGCGGTCGAACTCGGCAGAATCTTGACCGCCTGGAACCGGCGTTGGAGGACTTCGGGCGCGCGGCTGCGATTTCGAGAACGGGAATCGGTGCCCGATCCCGTTTCATGATTGGCGAGATCGAGTTTCAGAAAAAACAGTACGAAGCCGCCGTCAGCACTTTCCGCAAAGTCATGTATGGCTACGGTGGGGAGAAAGCGATCGAAGAGATCAAGCCGTGGCAGGCCGTTGCCGGTTTCGAAGCCGGTCGTTGCGTGGAGACACAGATCAGTGCGGCCAACGCTCAGGCACGTCCCCAGTTGATTGCAAATGCCAAGAAGTTTTACACCTTTGTCGTCGAAAAGCACGCGGCTAGCCAGTACGCCGCAAAGGCGAAGCAGCGGCTGGCGGATTTGGCAAAACTTACCAATTAACGCCTTCAATCCAACGACATACGTCTTGCCGCGAACTACTATTTGTTTTGACGGAACTACGACTTGACCAGACAATGCAAGGGCAGCGTTATTCCCTGGCGGAAAGACGGAGAGACGCAATGCGAGACCGCAAGCGAAGTTTGGTGTGGTACACCGGTCTGGCGGCCGTTCTGGCCGTGGGAGTGATATCCAGTTGGCCGCTGGCGGAGGTTTTCGCCCAGGGGCCAACAGGCGGAGCGAGTGGCAATGCGGACCCTGAAGGGCTCAATTTCTTTTCACTGTTGATTAAGGGCAGCTATTTCATGTTGCCCATCCTTGTCATGTCACTGCTCGTTGTGACGTTTACGATTGAACGATTCATCGGGTTGCGTCGCGATCGTGTGCTGCCACAGGATCTGATCACCGGATTGGGGCAGTTGGGAGGTCCACAGTCGAGCTTCGACCCCCGCCAGGCATATCGACTTTGCCAACAGCACACGTCCGCGGCCTCCGCCGTGGTACGTGCAATGCTCGTGAAAGTCGGGCGACCGCACAGTGAAGTTGAGCGTGCCGTGGCCGAGGCCAGCGAACGCGAGGCGGGAAAGCTCTACGCAAACGTTCGTTGGTTGAATCTGGCTGCGGCAATCACGCCGTTGATGGGACTCTTGGGTACCGTGTGGGGCATGATTCGAGCCTTCCACGATACGACGCAACTGTCTCCCGGCCAAAACAAGGCGGATTACTTGGCCGAAGGCATCTACGTCGCATTGATCACTACCCTGGGTGGACTGATGGTGGCGATCCCAGCCGCGATTTTCGCGCATTATTTTGAAGGAAGAATTCAATCGCTGTTTCTACAGATCGACGAGATGCTGTTCAGCTTGATGCCGCAGATCGAGCGGTTTGAAGGAAAGGTCCGTTTCGGTCAACAGGCCGAAGATTCCAACGGCGCGACACATGAACGTGGCGCCGTGCCTCCTCCTCCCGTGCAAGAGTCCACGGCCGCTGGAGAATAGGAGCAACACAATGGTGGTCAAACTCAAGACCGGTGCATCCGTCGGCGCGCTCAGCTTGATGCCGCTGTTGGACGTCGTGTTCCTGCTGCTGATCTTCTTTCTGGTCGCGACTCGCTTTGCCGAAGAAGATCGCGAAATGGAGATGCCGTTGCCGGATGCGAGCGAAGCGATGCCATTGACGGTGGCACCCAAAGAAGTGTTCATCAACATTGATGCCGAGGGCCGGTTTATTGTCGGCGGCAAAGAAGTTGAAGTAGCCGAACTGGAGCAGATTCTTATGCGGGCGGCTGCGAATAATCCCCATCAGGCTGCAATCATTCGCGCGGACCGCAACGTCCCGTTTCAGCAGGTCGTGACGGCGGGAAATCTATGTAAGCGGGCCGGCGTCGAGTTTATGGCGAACATTGCGGCCAACGAGTAACGGTCGAGATCCCCACGGAGTTCAAAGGCCCCAGGGAGTGCGAGAACATGGCAAAGAGCCGCCGCGTGATTCGCAGGATCAAGCCTGCTGGCGATGCCGCCTTTGACGAGCAATTCTGGCCCGTCATTCTAGCCGTGTTTGTGCTCGGCGGATTCCTGATGGGCACCGTGCTGGCCTACCTCGATTTCGAAGATCCGCGTTGGTACGCCAAGGCCTGGATCTGGATGTTCGCGATTCCAATCGTGCTGTGCATTCTGATCGCATTGCTGCGGAAAGTCGAAAGCCGCGCGGTGCATCGTGGTGTCCAGTTTTCCTCGGTGCTGTGCATCATTGTCCATCTGGTTCTGTTGTTGATCTTCATTGAAACCAATATCTTCGCGCGGTTCTTCGAGCAGTCGAATCAGGTGGCCGATCTGCGCGACGAACAGTTGATCGAGCCGGAATACCAAGAGATCCAACTGGAGCCCGAGCGGCGCCCACAGCAAGATGTCAATCGGCCCGTCGAAACAGAAACTCCCGATCCCACAATCGAAGAATTGTCTCGGGAGCAGGTCGAAGAGCAACCCGTCGCCAACCCTGAACCTCAGCCGACGCCGGAGACCGTTCCGACCGTCGATCCAAACGCGGTGAAACGTCCAACACCAGCCAAGACGACACCACGTCAGAGCAAACAGACGTCGCAATTGAGCCGCCAGATGGCGGAAGCGCAGCCGCGCCCCGCCGAACCCGTTGCGACGCCACAAATGAACCAACGAACCGAGTCGCAACCATCCGAACTGACGGCCAACGACACGGCCCTGACGCGACAGCCTTCGCAGCAACAGGCCAATCGGCGTGTCGTAAGTCCCAGGCAGGAGACGACCAACACACGCAACGAAACCCAGATGACGCGTCGCGTGGCCGAAGTCAGTCCGCAGACCGAAGCAACTCCATCGCCCACAATGCGACGGACACAAACTCCACCGCGCAATGTTCCTCGCACAGCGGTCAGTGCCACCCAGACCCCCTCGACATCGCGCCAAACTGAGGCCAGCGCGATTCGTCCCAACACAATTGCCACACGTCAGCAGCCAACGGCGAGTCCGAGCACGAATCGCGCGATCAGAGAGCCCACCAGCGAGCCTCGTGTGGATGTCCAACGCGCCCAGCAGCGACAGCAACCCAGCGAAAGCCAGCCAACTTTGGCCCAGACTCCCCGTTCGGTTCCCAACCCTCGGCCCCGCGTCACCACGCGACCGGAGGTCAATACGATGGCCGCCGCCGCTGGTGCGACGTCTCAACCCAATCAACAGCCGGCCACGGTCGAATCACAATCGACGTCCGTCCAACGCTCGACCGCACAAATGGCCGTTGAGCGTCGGGAGACGGAGGCACCTTCGACACGGCCATCGACGGAAATTGCCACGACTCAGCAACGGGTTTTACGGAATTCCCAGCAGCCAACCTCTGCCAACAGTCAGGCCGCCACTGGCAGCATCGCGCGAAGCTCGCAAGTGACGGCGCTTCCGAATCCAACCACGCAGGCCGAACAGGTCACTGGTGCGGTTCGCCAGAATCAGCCCAGTGAGGTGTCGCCCACCAGCGTGGCAACGCGGCTGCAGGCTACTGCCAGACCACAGGCGGCGCGCGCCGTGTCCGAGCCTGCGACGGCGGTCGTGCGGTCGCCGGACTCGGCCATTGTCAACGTGGGAGCGCGGCGGCGCGCCGAGTCCATTCCATCGCCGCAGGCGCTGGTCACCAGCAGTTCCGCATTGCAACGACAATCGCGTTCCGGAGCGCAACCGACGACCTCGGTTGCCGCAGTTGCCGCGCCCGCATCGAATGCGACAAACTCGACCGCAGCCGGCTCGCCATCAGCGACGGCGACATCTGTCGCACGGCGGTCGGCCTCGAGCCCCACGGCGGATATGGCGCGGTCGGCGGGTGCCGTCGCAGCCACGGAAGCTGGAAGCCAGGCCGCGACGCGAGCGCTCCGTCGCAGCAGCAACAGCGATCTGCCCGCAGTTGATGCCCAGGTGGCGGGACAGACGGGAGCACCTTCGCGAAGCACTGCCAGCCGCGCACCGTCGTCCAATTTGACGGCAACAAACGCTCCCCGAGCAACGTCCGAGGGAGCCGGTCAACCAAGTCCGGCAGCCTCCAGAATGGCCATTACCCGTTCATTGGCTGGTACTGCCGGCATCGGACAGTCCTCGAACATGGATCGTTCACTCGCAGCCAATGATAGTCCTTCGTTGGTTTCTTCAGGATCGGCGCGCCGCGCACAAGCGACGCAAAATACGCCTGAAGGTGCCGCGCTCTCGCCGATGGCACCAGCCCTTGCACGCAGCTCTATGGCAGGCGCTGATCGTCCCCAAGCATCGTTATTGGCCACGGATCACGTTGCGACATCGCGGGGCAGCGACACCCCGACGGAAGTGAATGCCAGTGCGAGTTCTGCGTTAGCACGGGCTGACTCGAACGCAAGTCCGGCCCAGGCGACCGCAGCTGCGGGAAACATCGACGTAGATACAGGACCGACGCGCGTGGTGGATGAAGGCGGCGTTAGTCGCGCGTCAGGAGGAGGGCAACCCGAGTTGAACCAGGAGAGCATGTCACAGCAAGTGGCTCGCTCGCGCGCCGGTGCTTCGGCAGCTCCCGCGCTCGCCACCAACGTCGCTGCTCAGACGCCTTCGCCGGTAGCGGGTAGTGACGGAGGTCGACCCGCCGCGCAAGACGTTGAACCGTCCCTCACCGTTGCGTCTCGCGGCGAAGCGGGTGGTGCGGCTCCAGCCGCGGGCAGCCCGACCGCCGCGGCATCGGAAGTCGCCGCAGGAACGTCTCAAGCTGACGATCTGGTCTCCGCTCCATCGGTGGCGCGGGCCGGTGGTGCAGCACGTGATGCCCCGGAACAGATTGCGGCCATGGCAGGTGGCGAAGAGGACGAAGAAGAAAAAGCCAAGAGGCTTGCACGTAGCGCCGTTGGTGGAGCACCACAGCTCGCGGTTTCTGCACCGGTCGTGTCGCCACAAGTTGGGTCAGCTGGTGGGCAACCCGGCAGCAGCGGCGAGCCCAACGCTGGAGCAATTGCCGAGGCTGCTTCCACGGCTGGAGCCGTTTCCCGTTCGAGCCCGGCGGCGGCACCAGCCTCGAGCATAGCCGTGACCGCCGTGGCGGCGGTAACGACAGGAGGCGGTTTGGGTGGTGCGACGATCGGTGCGGCGACCATGCAGCGGGCCGAGGCAGCGGCTGCCAAAACGGGACAAGCCACGCCAGGTGGTGGCACATCTTCGCCTGCTCGATCTGTGACAAGCCGGGCATTTGCCGCGAACCTGCCGTCGGTCGAGATGACCGTAGCGGGTGTCAACCAATCAGGCGGAAGCCCTGACGGAACACCGATTGAAGCGCAGGCGACGGCGCCGTCGCGTTCGGTGGGTGGCGTTGTCGCACGGGCCAATCAGGCACCCGTTGGCGCGGTGGACGGCGATGTGGCGGTCGCGGGAACTGCTGCCGGTCCCGATACGACAATAGGATTGCGCCAGCGTGCGCCGAGCAGCCAGGCGGGGCCCGCAGCGGGTGGCGCAAAGTTGGCGACAGCACCGTTGAGTAGATCACAAGCGGGTGGGATGACGGCCGGACCACTCACCGCGACAACTGCGGAGGCCTCGAAAATTCCAATGTCTGTGGCCCGCGATCACGGCGTCGCTGACGTGTTGGCTATGGCCTCGAATATCCAGCCCATGTCGCGTCAGTCGTCCGGCGCGCTGCCCGTTCATTTGGGTACGATTGAAGGACCCGGCGGACTGGGAGCTGAACCAACCATCGATGTCGGTGTGAACACACGTCAAGCACGTCGTGATAGCACGAATGTTCAACCGACGGGTCCTCGGTTTAGCCGGAGCGATTTTGGTGGCGTTCCTAGTTTGAGCACCAGCGCCGTCGTGGCTGCCGAGTCATTTCGTAAACGCGCTTCACGGATGAGCGATGACCAGGCGGGTGGACCCGCCGGCGGCTTCGGGCCGCAAACCGAAGAGGCGATCGAACGCGGACTGGCATTTCTCGTCCGCCAACAGTTGGCGGACGGAAGTTGGAGCCTCCAGTCGTTGGACAAGAATGTGGCGCTGGTTTCCGATACGGCCGCGACGGGACTAGCAATGCTGGCATTCCAGGGCGCTGGTTATAACCATCGCGAGTTCAAGTATGCGGATGTTGTCTCGGCCGGCATCGGGTTCTTGGTGGCAAACCAACGCCCTGATGGTGATCTGTTCGTGCCACTGGATGATCGTTCCAATGCCAGCGTATGGCTGTACAGTCATGGCATCGCAGCAATTGCCTTATGTGAAGCCTATGGAATGACCCAGGATCCTGAACTGCGCGAGCCAGCTCAAAAGTCGATCGATTTTATTGTCGCTTCGCAACACAGGCAGCGTGGTGGTTGGCGGTACTCGCCGGGTGCCGAATCGGATACGTCCGTCTCAGGTTGGATGATGATGGCCTTGAAAAGCGGGCGGCTGGCCGGTTTGAGCGTCCCTGACGAGACATTCGTACGACTCGAGACGTTCCTGTCAACGGCCCAAGGTCAGGGCGATCAGGCGCATATGTTCCGCTACAATCCGAATGCCCCGGACACCCAAGAGCAACGCCACGGACGAAAAACGAGTAAGACCATGACGTCAGTTGGGCTGCTGATGCGACTGTATGCGGGATGGAGCCGCGAACATCAGCAGATGATGAAAGGCGCCGACTACCTGCGTGAAAATCTACCGGAGATCGGCACGACCCGCGAACCCCAACGGGATACGTACTATTGGTACTACGCGACGCAAGTCATGTTTCACGTGGGTGGTGACCATTGGCGTGATTGGAACAATCGCCTGCATTCACTGCTGGTTGGTTCACAAGAAATGAATGGCCCGTTGGCTGGTAGCTGGGATCCGAGAAATCCGATTCCAGATACTTGGGCCCCGCACGCCGGTCGCCTGTACGTCACGACGCTGAACCTGCTGTCATTG
>JASLPZ010000293.1:0-8955 GCA_030744725.1 Pirellulaceae bacterium | reverse complement strand
AGAGAACAACCGATGAAACAATGTGCTTTGCGCCTTCGCGCCTTTGCGTGAGACCCTCTTTCAGATCTATTCTTGCACCCAATTGATCACGCGCGAGATTCCGTCCTTCATCAGTTCTTCGCCAAAGTTGATCAGCAACCCCAGTCGTGCGGAGAAGAATCACGCAAAGGCGCAGAGGCGCAAAGAAGAGAACAACCGATGAAACAATGTGCTTTGCGCCTTCGCGCCTTTGCGTGAGACCCTCTTTCAGATCTATTCTTGCAGCCATTGATCACGCGCGAGATGCCGTCTCTTATCAGTTCTTCGCCAAAGTTGATCAGCAACACCAAATACGGGCACGATCCCTATTTAGCTGCGGCATTGCCGTGTTAGGCTCCCTCTGTTCCAGCCATTGAGGGCAACAAGCAATGTTCGCGCCGCAGTTCCAATGACATGGCTGCCAGCACGGAAGCGGATACGGTAGAATGAACGATGAACGGTTGTTTCATTTCCCAATACAGAATGTCGCGCGACTATGGACGTACAGCCACCTCTCGTCTGGTTCGTTATCCTCGGGGTGGGCGTCCTGTTTCTGCTGTTCATGCTCGCCTTGATCGTGATGGTCTTGTGGCTTGCTTTCCGTCGCAAGCCCGTGCCACCACCAGCAAAGTCACTGGATCGTTCCATTGACGTTGCGACGCTTGATGCTTCCGGTGCACCAGCGGGTTTACCCCAATTGGAATACTACGGCTGCCCGGTTCGGCTGGCGGTCTTGATTCTGGCACCCGTTGGACGTGATGGGTCGATCCCGGAGAAAGAACAACTGCCGGAGTTGTTCGAGCAGTTTGTTCCGCACTTTCTTCAAGTGGTTGCCGCGCATCGACCACTACTACACTTCTGGCCCGCGCAGGTCAGCACGGCTGGTTTCGCGAATTCGTTTTTCGGCAACGTCGCCCTGCCCGGCAATCGTGGCAAAGGAACTCCTTGGTGTGCAATGGCAGGACGGTTTACTGCCTTGGGTGGACAGTACCTGGCTGGAATCGTTTGCTGTGGAAATGAAGCCAGCGGGCTTGGACAGTTGGCTATTGAACAAGAAGGGCAATGGCGCGACGTATTGCGGGTCAAGAATTGAGCCATACTTACTCACCGCGGTCCAAGTCGTGAGACCTCGGCCACTGAAGAACTCCACGGCGATGCGCTGTGTCCCGATAGGAAGTGATGATTCGAACTGCTCGCCAACTTCGCGATGACGCCTTGGCAATCTGGCACGCTGGTGTCCAAGCCGTTGATAGCAAACAGCTGATTCTCGACAACGTGCATATCGACGGGGACCATCTGGTCGTCGTCGACGAGCGCTTTGACCTGCAGCACGTGCGTCGCCTCGTGGTCGTGGGTGCGGGCAAGGCCGGTGCCGGAATGAGCCAAGGGCTGGAAGAAGTGTTGGGCGACCGCCGCCTGTCTCACAACGACGTATCTGGTTGGATCAACGTGCCGGCCGACTGCGCTGGACCATTGCATCGCATTGTCTTACATCCCGGACGACCGGCCGGCGTGAACGAACCGACCGACGCGGGCGTTGAGGGTACACGTCGCATTTTGGACCTCGTCGAATCGCTCGATCCCGACGATCTCTGCATTTGCCTGCTTTCCGGTGGTGGGTCCGCACTCCTACCGCTACCGATCGATGGGATTTCGCTGGCGGATAAACAGGCAATCACAGTTTTTCTCAGTGCCGCAGGCGCGAACATCCAGGAATTGAACACGGTTCGCAAGCAGCTGAGCCTAATCAAGGGAGGCGGCTTGGCCAGCGCGTGCCGTGCGAAACTGATCACGCTGATTATTTCGGATGTCATTGGGGATCCGTTGGACGTGATCGCGTCTGGGCCCACAATTGCAGATTCGACCACAGCAA
Organism: Pirellulaceae bacterium; assembly: GCA_030744725.1. Classification (GTDB taxonomy): domain Bacteria; phylum Planctomycetota; class Planctomycetia; order Pirellulales; family Pirellulaceae; genus ARS98. The sequence continues at coordinate 7,064 of JASLPZ010000293.1, read as the reverse complement.
CCGACGCACTGGCAGTACTAGACAAGTTTGTCACCGACCCTTTACAGATTCCTTCCACCATTTGGGAAGCGCTCAAGCGAAAGGCTGGCCAGCCCACGACCATGCCTGACCTGAGCCACGTAAGTCACTTCGTGATCGGGAACAACGCCGTGGCGGTCGACGCCGCCGGAATAGAGGCCGAACGACGAGGCTATTCACACGCTATGGTCGCAGCACGTAACTTGGAAGGTCAGGCCGAAGCTGTCGGGGAACACCTGGCTGATATGGCGATCCGTATGCGCGACGAACCAGGTCCCGATTGTTTGATCACCGGCGGTGAACCCGTCGTGCAGCTCGCCCCCAGCGATCGGCGCGGCGTGGGCGGACGCAATCAGCAGTTGGTGCTGGCGGCGCTAGCACGATTGCTCGCCCGTCAAACTGAATCACCGAACCCGCTGACGGACATCGCGTTGCTGGCGGGAGGCACTGACGGCGAAGACGGCCCCACCGATGCCGCGGGCGCGTTAATTGACGTAGAGATCGTCGAGACGTTGCATCGTCTTCAGCTTGATCCCTCCGCGTTTCTGGCCAACAACGACGCCTATCATCTCTTCAAGCAGCTCGACGCGTTGATTCAAACGGGACCGACACACACCAATGTCTGCGATTTGCGAGTCATCGCTGTTTCTCAGCGGTCACCATATTCCTAGCCAGTTGAACGAACGGGGTCGCGCACTCGACGGATCGTCCGGCCCACGCTGAAAAATAGCGGATTCTGGCAGTGTACGAAGCCGCAGAAACGACCTAGGGCCGGTTGGCAGATGTTGCTAGACTCCCGCTCCGAAATGCCGCGTAACGGTCGGGGTCGCACGCGGTTATCATCCATCTGCAGGAATGCCCACCTATGGTCTATCGAAATGTAACTCGCTCCGTGCTGTTTTCGGTCTTCGCCTGCGCGGCAATATCGCACGTGGCAGCGCAAGTACCGGGGCAACAACCAACCGGACAACAGAGACCCGTGGCGCAGACTCAACCCAGACCGGCGGGTAATCAGGGCGTTGCCCCACAGCGAAGCGCGACTGCTCCCCCCTGGATGCCCCTGACACCGGATCATGAGAAGTACTTGAATGACATTTTGAATTATTGGGAGCACAAGACATCCTCGGTAGAACGCTATCGGTGTGATTTTCAGCGACACGAATACGAAATGACTCGACGTACCACACCGAACAATGGAATGAATTACGAATTCGTTCGAAAGACGTACACCGAGGGGAGGATTCAGTATGCGGCGCCGGACAAAGGCCTGTTCAAAGCGGAAGTCATCAAACACCGAACGCCACCCAAGCAACCGGGAGGTCCACCAGTCTGGGAAGAGCAGGTAGGTGGACCGCGCGAGCATTGGATCTGTGATGGCGCATCGATTTTCGAATTCAACTATCCGCTAAAACAGCTCATCGTGCGACCACTTCCGCCAGATATGAAAGGCAAGCAGATTGCCGAAGGGCCACTTCCCTTCATGTTCGGAGCGAAAGCCGCACAGATCAAACGTCGTTTTTGGGTACGCGTCGTTACTCCACCGAACACGGAGAAGGAATATCATCTCCAAGCCGTCCCCAGAACGCTTCAGGATGCCCAGAATCTCAAAGAGCTACTCATCGTCATCGCTGAAAGAGACTTCCTACCCAAGGGCATGGTGATGTTTCATCTCAACAAAGCAAAGACCTCCTATGAGTTCAAGAACCGAGAGGTGAACTGGAACACCACGCTTGAAGACGTAAACATATTCAAGCGCGCGTTCTTCGCGCCGGCGTTGCCTGCTCGTGACTGGAAGAAGGTCGTTGTCCCGACGGAACAGGCGGCAGCTGGGCCCGCAAGACAAGCGGCCCGGGGCGCGGCAGTGCGTCCGCCATTCGGACCGGTTCGGCAAGCGCAAACCCCGCGCGGTCGACAAGCGCCTCGCTGATCAGGCAGCCCACGGGCGAATTCTCGGGCGACGGTCTCACACGCCTTCGGGCGAAATCCCATCGCAATTGCCGAATTTTGCGGACCAAAGTCGATTTCCGGCAAGAAACGAGTAGATTCCGACGAATTCCTTGTATCGACGTTAGCTGCTTGCGGCGCACAGAACGTTGCTGATTGTGAATTCGCGGGCACGCTGGCGAATTGGGTCGATCGCGATTTAGACATGGTTTTGTCGTCGCGCGATCACAGTCGTATAATTCAAAGTGAGTAGATCACAGGCCTTCGACCCCCCGAATGTTTTCAGGAACCATCTGATGACACGCCAACAATCGGTTCGCCGCGCCAGCAGCGCCTCATTCCCTTGGGTGACCAAGTGGATGGCCATGGCGTTCGTTTGTTTGGTTGCGCAGCTCATTCACGTGCCAGAGTTACGAGCGCAGTCAGAACTTGCCGGCGGACTGCGAGACACGACAACGCCTGCGGCCTATCTGATCGAAGTGCCACTGCCGATCACCGGAATGGTGGATACGCAGATCAAACGAAAGATCGATCTGCTATTGTCTCAGCGGGCAACATCGGAGAAACGTCCGATCTTGATTCTTGAGTTTTCGAGTGATGGCGATCAAGCAGGCGAACGTAGTGAATTTGAACGCTGTCTCTCGTTGGCTCGCTATTTGGCGAGCGACCGACTGGGTGGGGCGCGGACGGTGGCGTTCGTGGCCGGCGATCTCAAAGGCCATGCGTTGTTGCCTGTGCTCGCCTGTGAAGAGCTGATCGTCGACCCGGATGCGGAATTTGGCGAGGCAGGTGTGGCGGAGTCATTCATTGATCGCACGATGAAGAGCAGTTACGCGGAAATTGCCGAACGCCGTCGCACGATCCCACCGGCGATCGCCGTCGGGATGATCGATCAACAAGCTACCGTACTCCAAGTTCAAACGGTCGATGGCGTTCGCTACATCCTGCAGGAAGAACTCGACGCACTCAAGCAATCGACGACTGTCAGTGCGGTCGAATCGCTTGTTGCGACGGGAGATATGGCTCAATTCACTGGTCGTGACTTGCGTTTGAAATACGGCTTCGCCAGTCACTTAGCCGCCGATCGTGGTGAACTGGCCAAAGCACTGCAAATACCCATTTCCGCCATTCAAGACGACCCGTCCCTGGATGGCCCTGGCGATGCGTTGCGCGTCGACATCGCGCGGCCGATCAGTGGCAAGATGGTCAATTGGATCATTGGTTCGATCAATCAGCAGATGGCCGGCCATCCGTTCAATTTCATCTGCATCAACATCGATAGCGCTGGCGGATCAGCCAATGACAGTCTGCGTTTGGCGAATTTTCTGGTTTCGTTGTCGGACCAAGATGTCCGCACGGTGGCTTTCGTTCGCGCCGAAGCTCGGTCGGACGCATCTTTGATCGCATTGGCCTGCGACGAAATGGTGGTCGGTCACGATGCCGTTCTCGGCGGCCCCGGCGCGGTCGTCATTCGCAAGAGCAACTTGCCTGATCTTCGACGTTCGATCCGTGCCATGGCCGAATCGCAACATCGCGACTGGTCGCTGTCAGTCGCACTGGTTGATTCAAGTTTGGTTGTCCATCGCTATATTCGCCAAGGCACCAACGAAGTACGTTATTTTTGCGAAGAAGAGTTGGCAGCGCAAGACACGCCCGATGAATGGAAACAGGATGCCGAGATCCTCGCTGGTAGTGGTTTGTTGGGCATCGAAGCGGTCGAAACGCAACTGGCAACACAAACCGTTGCCAGCTTTGACGAATTCAGACGCGTGTATGCGCTGGAAGATGACCTGGGCGTGGTCCAGCCCAATTGGGCGAACCTGTTGATCGAACGGCTCGCTTCGCCTCACCTGGCCGGCACCATTTTGTTTGTCGGTTTGCTGATGTTCATGATCGAAATTTCGCAACCAGGAATCGGCGTGGCGGGCTTTGTTTCGGCCGTCTGCTTCGTGCTGTTTTTTTGGTGCAACGTCTTGCATGGTACCGCCGGCTGGCTGGAGATCATGCTTTTCCTGACCGGTGTCGGCTGCCTGGTGTTAGAGGTTTTTGTCATACCTGGATTTGGTATTTTTGGCATCGGTGGGTCGGCGATGATTGTTGCGTCCATCGTTCTTGCCAGCCAGACGTTTGTTATTCCGCAGAACAAATACCAGATCGAGCAGTTGCCCCAATCTCTGTTTGTCCTCGTCGCGGCAGGAACGGGTGCCTTCTTCTCGATATTCCTATTGCGCAAATACTTGCCGGACACGCCGATACTGCGCCACATGCTGCTCGCCCCAGCCGAGGACGAAGAACTCGAGGACCTGCAACAGCGCGAGGCCGTTGTTCACTGTGAACACCTTGCTGGCAAACGCGGCACGACAACGACACGATTAAATCCGGCCGGCAAGGCTCGGTTCGGCGACGAAGTGGTCGACGTGATTGGTGAAGGAGAGTTGATTGAACAGGGGACGGACGTTTGCGTGGCGAGCGTGCGAGGTAGCCGAGTTGTTGTCGTTCCGATCTCCAGCCCCGCAGAGGCGCGACCTGCCTGACGCTGTCCATGTCAGCGCTGCGAGCTTAGGATCGTTCGACGAAATACTGTCCGATAGTCGCCTTTCGCTCTGCGAAAGGAACGTGCTTTCGCGGAGCGAAAGACGACAATAAGAGATCGAACACTGCCTACGACGAATTGTCATTTGATAAGGGTCGTCACCATGGATCTTATTTTGTGGGCAATCGCCTTGCTGTTGCTGGGTCTGAGCATGTTGATTCTGGAGGTCTTCGTGCCGTCAGGCGGCGTGCTGAGTTTCCTGGCAGTGACCTTGATCGTCGCTTCTGTCGTGGTCGCCTTCATGGATGGTTTCAAGTCGGGTACGATCATGTTGATCACCGTGACGCTTTGCGTTCCGGTCCTCCTCTGGAGCGCCGTCCACTTGTGGCCTCACACGCCGATCGGCAAGCTAATTCTGGCTAAGCGACCAGCCCACCCGGACGACGTTTTGCCGGAAACCGAAGCCTATCGGGGCCTGCACGGTTTGATTGGGAAACGCGGTCGAGCCGTCAGCAAGATGTTGCCCGGCGGCCTGGTGATGATCGCCGGCCACAAATACGACGCACTGAGTGACGGATTTGCCATCGACCCGGATCAAGTCGTTCAGGTGATCGACGTACGAACGAACCGCCTTGTTGTTCGACCGGCGGAAGGCGAAATCGACTCCGTGGATGCCATGCTGGGAGGAACCAGCCCAGATGAAGCACCGTCTACGAGTGCGGAATCGGCTGATGATGTCCTCTCGACACCAGTCGAATCTCTGGGTCTGGACGATCTGACCGACCCACTGGCTTGACACCGGTATCGCGCAGGGGTTAACGTCGTGTGCAGGTTAGGTGGTCGTCTCTGGCTGTTGCCGGAAATCCACCAAGATCTCGCCGCAAAAAAAGGGAATCTCACCATGTTGTTGGCTCAAGACGCAGACATCGACCCCGCCGCCATCGCCGCCATTGTCGGGTTGGTGATTGTTATCCTTGTGTTCCTCGGCATCTTTGCGGTCTTCGCTAGTTATTTCCGTCTCTGGGTTCAGTCAGCGTTAACGGGCGCTGGCATTCGCATCTGGGATCTTCTGGGAATGACCTTTCGCAAAGTGAACGCCACGGTGATCACACGCAGCAAGATCATGGCGGTCCAGGCTGGGATCGATCGTACCGAAATCACAACCAAAGCCCTGGAAGCCCATTTCATGGCCGGAGGCAACGTTCAGCTGGTGATTCGGGCGCTGATCGCCGCACATAAGGCGAAGACCATTCAACTGACGTTCCGTGAGGCGACGGCCATCGATCTGGCCGGACGAAACGTGCTGGAATCGGTTCAGACCAGCGTCTATCCCAAGGTGATCGATTGCCCGGCGAAAGGCTCGCCGCGCGATTCGCTGGACGCCGTGGCCAAGGATGGAATTCAGCTGAAGGTGAAGGCACGTGTTACCGTGCGTGCCAATTTACAGCAATTGATCGGTGGTGCCACGGAAGAGACCATTGTCGCGCGCGTGGGCGAAGGAATCGTCTCCGCCATCGGCTCGGCCGATTCACACAAGAAAGTGCTTGAGAACCCCGACGTGATTACCAAAGCGGTGCTGTCGAGGCGACTGGATTCTCAGACGGCATTCGAGATTGTCTCGATTGATATCGCCGACATCGACGTGGGACAGAACATTGGTGCTCGTCTTCAAGCGGACCAGGCCGAAGCGGATACACGCGTAGCCCAGGCTCGTGCTGAGGGGCGCCGAGCGATGGCGGTGGCGGCTGAGCGAGAGAAATTGGCATCGATCGAGCAGAGTCGCGCCGCCCTGGTTGATGCGGAGGCCGAAGTGCCCCACGCCATGGCCGAAGCATTTCGCACTGGCGCCCTCACAATTGTCGATTACTACAAACTTCGCAACGTGCAAAGCGATACGGATATGCGCAAGTCGATTGCACGAACCAGCGGCACTTCCTGATCACCCGTCCGACCTGAGAAAGAGTTCACCATGGCTGGCGATATCGAGGATTTCTTGCGACGTGCGGCACAACGCCGCGTCCCACAACCACCGCCCGCACCCCCCGCCTCATCGCCTCGACCGGAGATCCAGATCTTAGGTGACGAGGATGTCGTGGAAGCTCATGTCGTCGAAGAATCGGGAATTCTCTCCGGGCACGATGTCGGCGATCATGTGTCGCAGCATATCAATACGTCGGGATTCGGCGAACGAATCTCCCACATGGGTGAAGAAATCGACCAAGCAGACGACCGCATGGAAGCCCATTTGCACGGCTATTTTGAACACAAATTGGGCGATTTAGGTGGCGAGACCAGCCGCGCGAGCGACTCGTCACTGGATGACGACAACGCAGGTCAAGGCCCCAGTGATCAAAAAACGGCAGCGTTCGACATTCAGAAGCTGCTCCGTTCTCCGACGAACATTCGGGATGCGATTGTCCTGAGCGAGATTCTCCGCAGACCGGAGGACCGTTGGTAGCCCTGCCAGCGGCATCGTGTAGCCGGATTCGCAAGAAATGGGTATCCACTTCCCTCAAGTGACCCCAACATGTAGTGTTGAGGCATGGAAGACTATCCTAAAACGCTGATG
>JASLPZ010000292.1:0-9001 GCA_030744725.1 Pirellulaceae bacterium | reverse complement strand
TGATCGTAATCCGCGCGGAATTCGCCACCCACAAAGCTGGCAAACGCTTTTCCGTAACACAGGAACCCGTGGTGGCCGGAATGGCGTTCTGCGTCCAACCCCACTCGAATACCTGCACCATCGAAATCGATGTCGGTGATGACGGTATCGGTGGTCCCGGCGTTTGTGTAAACGACCTGCATGTCCTGGTCCAAGTGTGCGTATCGAGCTCCGACTGAGTAGTTGACGGCGTAGCAGTCTCCCGCGAACAACACCGATCGATAATCGATGTCGACCAGCTCGAAATCGATATCATAATTTGCGCTGGCCGTGAGGAAATCCGCAGCGGCGTTTGCCGTTGCCGGGTGTAACAACAGGCCACGCAGCGCAGGCGTTGGGTTCGTGTCGATGAAGTTGAACGTACTGCTCTCAAAATGCGAGTACGTCGCCACCAGACTCGTGCACTCATCCAGACAGTGGCTGAAGCCTGCTCGGAAACCGGTGGAGTAATCTTGATCCAAAACGCCAACGGGTCCGATGGGAATCGCGCCGTTGACGGGCAGGGCGAAAGCGACTTCCGAATCCCGGGCTCGCAGATAAAGCAACTCGCCAAACAGGCCGCTGCGGTGCGCCCAGGCCGGTGGGCAGCAGCATTTGCCTTTGCAATCTTTGTCACACGCGACAGGCTTTTGGTCGGCTCCGAATGAAACCTCCTGTGCCGGTACTGAGTGTTGCGTTGATCGCCAAGTCGCTTCATACGCGGAAACCAGCTCGGGCCGCCCCAACGCACGCGGTGCGACTGATCCTGATGGAGGCACAGCCGAGCCAGGCAGACGGGCGGGCGGAGCATGAACACCCATGCCTACGAACGGCGTTGGATCTGCCGCCTCGACGAGCGCCACGGGCATGACACTGGCTCCAAAGCGAGGCTGGATCCGATAGCCAAAAGTTTGCGACAACGGCACGAAACGTCCTACCCCCTGCTGCTGAAAGCCTGCCGAAGGGGCAAATTGCTGTGCATATGCCGGTGAGCAGACCATTAACGCGAGCAGCGCGCAAGACGTAATGAGAGTTTCCATTCTCATGGCATTTTCTCCATTGGACGATGATGTTCATCTGTGGTATCGACGGCCAGCCGCTTCGCAAACAGGATTCCAGCATGGCGAGGCATGACTGGCACAACCATGTCGGCCCCAAAAATCCGTGTCGTGCGAACAGTCGACAGGGTTTACCACGGGCGTGTGGGCCTGAAGTGAAGAAATCAGCCTGTTCAGAACGAGCGCCGAGTTGAACTGCGATCACAGATGCGCCCACCGAATGCGCGGATGAAAGTCTCTATATGGTCGGAAACTAGTCATATTTGAGTCACGTTTTAGCGACGGGCACCGACCGCAGTTTGTCGGGGAGCGGGTTAACCAGACCGAGCGGTAGCTCGGATTGGTTCGAGGCCCTGCCTCGTTAGAATCTCATTTCCTACATGGCATAATTTCATCCATAATGCCTTCTGCCTTTCAGACGCGCAAGAAACTGACAGTCTTTGGCGCTCACCATGGCCCTGACAAGCAGTGGGGAGTGAATGCCATGGCGAATGGGAATCCATAGATGCACTGGTATATCGCAGGCACACTGTTGATCGTAGTGTTGTTGGTCTTGTTGGTCGTCGTGGTCGTGTACGATCTGCGGCAGAAGAAGCACGCGATCTTGCACAATTTCCCCATCGTCGGGCACTTCCGTTACTTACTCGAGAGCATTGGCCCCGAGCTGAGACAGTACATTGTCACCGGCAACGATGAGGAACGGCCATTCAGCCGGGACGAGCGAAGCTGGATATATGCTTCTTCCAAGAAGCAGAACAATTTCTTCGGTTTCGGCACGGACAATGATCTGGAGCAGTCACCGAACTACTTGATCATCAAGCACGCGCCCTTTCCGTTGTTGACTCCGCCACATCTACGCGGCGACGATTTGCACGCCATCCCTTGCGCTAAGAAACTGGGGCAACATCGCCAACGCAAGCACGCTTTTCGACCTGCATCGGTCGTCAATATCTCCGCCATGAGTTTCGGATCACTTAGCGGCGTCGCTGTCGAGGCGCTCAACCGTGGCAGCGAGTTAGCTGGTTGCTTGCACAATACGGGGGAGGGTGGTGTCTCGCATTACCATCAATGTGGCGGCGAGTTGATTTGGCAGATCGGGACGGGCTACTTTGGATGCCGCTCCGCGAACAACCGTTTCGACGAGAAGTTGTTCTTGGATGTCGTGCAAGCCAACCCGATCAAGGCAATCGAAATCAAACTCAGCCAAGGCGCCAAACCGGGCAAGGGCGGACTGCTACCCAAAGCCAAAATAACGTCGGAAATCGCTGCCATTCGTGGGATTCCGATGAGAGTCGACTGCGCCAGCCCCTCAGGACATCGTGAGTTTCACAACGTGGATCAAATGCTGGACTTTGTGGAGCGTCTGGCCGAGCTTTCCGGCCTGCCAGTCGGCATCAAGTCCGCCGTGGGCGAGATTCAGTTTTGGGACGAGTTGGCCAATCAAATGTCCAATGAACAGCGCGGCGTCGATTACATCGCGATCGACGGTGGCGAAGGCGGCACTGGCGCGGCACCGTTGACGTTCTGCGACCACGTAGCATTGCCATTCAAAATGGCGATGGCTCGAGTCCACGACGTTTTTGCAAAGTACAACATGCAGGACAGAGTCGTATTTGTCGGCGCCGGAAAACTGGGGTTCCCCGATCAAACGCTGTTGGCCTTTGCACTGGGATGCGACATGATCGCCGTCGGACGGGAAGCCATGCTGGCAATCGGCTGCATCCAAGCTCAACGATGCCACAGCGGCCACTGTCCGACTGGCGTCGCCACACAGAGCAGATGGTTAATGGCAGGGCTGGACCCGACTCACAAATCAGCACGGTTGGCCAACTATATCGTCACACTCCGCAAAGAAGTGTTGGACCTGTCTCGAGCCTGCGGCCATCCACACCCCGCCCTCGTCTCGCCGCAGAATTTCGAGATCATTGACGAGTGTTTCCGTGGTCGCAGCCTGCTTGATTGTTTCCACGTCAATCCGGAGACGACTCGCATCAATCAAGAGGACGAGCAAGAGATTCGCCGAATTATGGGTGAGGGCAATGGTCAATGATCGCACTGAACATCGATCATGCCTTCGTCATAGAGCCCGCTAATTCCCTGCCGCCGGTGTCCCTGTCCCCGACAGACCTTTTTGCTTTTGACGACGACAAAAAGCCGGCAGCGAGTCGCTTCTCCCCTCGGAGAGAAGGATAGGATGAGGGGGCGAACTGCCAAATGATATCAGCCACCCCTTATCCGGCCTTCGGCCACCTTCTCCCGAGGGGAGAAGGACATTTTCAAGGCTCTCCTAATCCTCCAAAGCGAAAAAGTCTGCCAGGCGGAGGTTGTTTTGGTGTGACTTTACTCATGGACTGGCCTATCAAACCACGACGAGATCTCTGATCTGACAGAGAATCTTGCCGCAATTTCGCATCTGACCTGGCGCTATCGTTCTATCGCAAACCGCTGGCACAACGCCCATCTGATGTGACGAAAGGGGCAAAAAAGACGGCTGTTTTGGCAAGAAACACGCATGGGCAGCATTTCCTCACCGGGTCGATCACCGTGACTTGGCAATTTGGGTCAGCATTGACGATCTCAAAAACTGACGAACTGAAGGGCGATTATGCAAGATGACCGTTGCTGTCTCCGATCCTGCCGATACAATGGCTACTGGCGTCAGACTAGCCCGAACGCGTTTGTTTGTGGCAGCGCCAAAAGAAAACACTTTTGAGGAATGCGACGAAAATGGCAGAAGGCACGATTAAGAAACTGACGGAAAAAGGTTTTGGATTCATCGATACTGGCGGGAGCAAAGATCTGTTCTTCCACCACTCGAGCCTCGAAGGAGTTCAGTACGAGGAACTCCAAGAGGGACAGCGCGTCACCTTCACCGAGGGTAGTGGCCCCAAAGGGCCAGCCGCCGAAAACGTTCGGTTGGCATAGGCGCTACAACAATTCAGACGACAAGAGGCCGGTGATTTTCGCCGGCCTCTTGTGTTTCTTGACGGGCTTCTTTCTCGACTGTTTTCTTTCTTGAATTGCTTCTGCTTTGTGACGGGCTTTCTTGACGGCGCCATGTCAGGGAAACGGCGAGCGCACTTTGCTGGTGTACAATTCGGTCCGCAGGGTTCTAACCGCGGCGAATCTCAGATCCCTTGAATTGAATCTGAATGCGATAGATCGACTTCGGCGTCACATGGATTTGTCCTGTTTCCAGATCCACTCGTTCTGGTACTTCCCGAATTCGCTTGTCGACAGTCGCATTGAAGCCCCGCTCGGAAAAAATGTCGATGAGCATGGCAAGTGCCAACGGATCAGCGAACGCGGGATCTTCAGAAGTTACGATCGATCGTCCAGACAATGCGTGTCGCGTGATGATTGGCACAAACTTCGTCTTGATGATCTCGACGACTCGATCGAACTGATCAGTATGCTCCAACTCGTAGCTATCCAGTCGTTTCACTAGCTCTTGCCGAGCGTGCCGAATGATCTCCTCGGCCAACGGCAAGGGGCGAAGTCGATCGTAGGTCCGCGCCTCCAATTCCAAGGAACTCTGATACTGCAACTCCTTGAGGATATTCGCCTCGACTTCTTCGATCGGCCCTTCTGCATTGATGTAGTGGTAGTGGTAGAGTTCTTTTAACGATGTGAGCGCATCCCAGGTTTGCTCTTTAAAAACTCGGTACCGACGGCGAGCTGCTGTTTCACTCAAGTCTGTCGCACGTTGATCAAGGGGGTTTCCGGAACCGATCTCCTCGACTTCTTGATTGTACTTGGCAATCTCCTTGCCACGCTTAATCTGCCGTTCGATGCTCGTGCGTTCGCCAATGAAGAGGACCATCGCATGGATCGTAGGCCGACGAAACCTTGTCGCCAGCGGAGTATTCTGGAACTCTTTGTGGAGCTTGTTGATTTCAACGACCAATAGTTTCAGGCATTCCACCTGGACCCGTGTTCGGGGAAACCCGTCGAGCACTGCTCCGTCGCGAAAATCCTCTTCCAGCAATTTTCGCAACAGGATCCCCACGACCTCTTTGTCTCCGACCATGCCGCCTTGGTCTTTGATCTCTTGAGCTTCCGGCGTCACCAACAGCTCACTAACGACAATCGGCCGACAGGTCAGACCGCGGGCCTGCATGATGAACTTCGTATGGGTTCCTTTGCCCGCGCCCGGTGCTCCGCCGAGCAGAATCAGTTCTTTGGGAAACCGGAGGTTGTCGTGACCGATCTCCTCGTCGAGGATTTCCCAGACGGTCTTGAAAATGACCTGGGCATCTTTGATCTCCAGGTCAAGCAACTGTTGGTCGTGTTTCGACATCGGGCTGCAGTCCGTCGCAGGAGGAAATGATCGAACGCATCAATTACGGCGGGTCGGACCATTGGGAACAACGCGCCGCCAGGGCGTGGTCGACGCATTCTACTCACTTTGCGTCCGTTGGAAACTATGCTGGCAGTTGCCATGCAGAAAACAGGGCGCTACCTTGTCGTTTCTTTGTGACGCTTCGGTTTGCCGCTCATCTTCTTGAACGTGCGGCGGCTCGAGTGTGTTTGCGTCCGCTTGAAAGCCGGGCGCCCAACTGACGCTGACCTGCCAACCAAACGGGACAAGTTCAACCGCTGCCCTGCGACGGAGACGCGTTGCAGCATCTGGACGGTGGCTTCTGGCATTCTTTCGGGTAGATCAACAGTGCTGTAGTGATCGAAGATCTGAATTCGGCCAATCGACGAACTATCCATATCCGCTTCGTTGGCGATAGCGCCGACGATATTTCCTGGCTTCACGTCATGCGATCTGCCAACTTCAATTCGATAGGTTTGCATCCCTTGTTCTGATCCATCGCTACGGCGTGGTGAGCGAGCCGATTGAAATGACGCCTTGTCACGGTCGTGGCGTTTCCCTTTCCGACCGTTTTGCTTGGCAGCACCAAACGTCGTGGGCTTTAGCGATTCGTTGGCAAGCAGCGGCTGTTCGCCATTGGCAAGCACGGCCAAAGCTGCAGCGATATGCTCCAGCGGAACATCGTTTTCACGACGATAATGCTCGACAATTGCCTCGAACGTCTCCATTTCGCTGTGCATTAAACCGTTGGTAATCCGTTGGTGAAAACGGGCAACGCGTTGCTTATTGATTGCGCGATTTGAAGGGAGTTCCATCTTTTCGACAGGTTGCCCGGTTTCTCGTTCGAGCCGTTTTAGCATCCGCTGTTCGCGCGGGTGCACAAACAGGATCGCCTCGCCACTCCGACCAGCTCGTCCAGTCCGACCGATCCGATGTACGTACGATTCGCTATCGTGGGGCAAGTCGTAGTTAATGACGTGGCTGATGCGCCGTACGTCCAATCCACGGGCGGCGACATCTGTGGCTACGATGACGTCGATCTTTCCGTCGCGTAGCTGTTCGATGGTCCGTTCGCGTCTTCTCTGCGGAATATCACCATTAAGTGCGGCGGTCCTATGGCCGTTGGCCGCAAGGTATTCCGCCAACGGCTCTGTGCTGCTCTTCATCTTCACGAAGACTAACACGCCATCGGTCGGCTCGCCTTCCAAGATCCGGCTCAGGGCCATCTGTTTCTGGTGTGGTACTGCAATAACGTAGCGTTGACGAACCGTGTCGGCCGTGGCAACCCGTTGCCCAATAGTGACCGTCGCCGGGTCGTTCAGATGCGTCTTGGCGATCTTGCGGATCGGTGCCGGCATGGTGGCAGAAAACAGGGCGGTCTGTCGACTGTCAGGCGACTGCGAAAGCACCCATTCGACATCCTCGGCAAACCCCATCCGCAACATTTCGTCTGCTTCGTCAAGCACTAGCCCGCGAAGGTTGTCCAAATTGAGCGTGCCGCGCCGCATGTGATCCATGACCCGCCCTGGCGTGGCGACGATGACGTGGACGCCGCGCTCCAGCTGACGGAATTGAATCGTGTAATCCTGGCCGCCGTAGATCGGCATGACGCGCAGGCCTTTCATCTGCGACGCGTATTTCTCGAATGCTTCGGCAACCTGGATCGCCAGTTCCCGCGTCGGAGTCAGGACCAGAATCTGAGGCTTCTTCTGTTTGAGATCGACAAGCTCCAACATCGGTAGCGCAAAAGCGGCCGTCTTGCCGGTGCCGGTCTGTGCCTGCCCGATCACGTCGCGACCTTCCAATAGCAGCGGTATAGTCTGGGCTTGAATCGGAGTGGGCTGCGAGTATCCGGCTCGCAGGACGGACTGCAACAGCGGTTCAATGAGATTCAGTTGCGTGAAGTCAGGCTCTGAATTAGCTGCACTGTCGTCATTGATCGGATCGTCGTAACCGGCACGCGGTTCCAAATAGACTTCCTCTGGTTCGACGTGGCTCGCGATCACAACAGGAGTTGAGGGTACTGAGTCGGCTGCTTGGCGCGCCGCGACGGGTGGCTCGGCGACAAACTCCTCCGCAACGGGCGCCACGGCGGCCGGGCCGTTGGAAGGTCTAACTTCGTCGGGTACAGCGACTTCCGCCAGAATCACGTCATCGACCAGCGCGCCGGCGATGGCAACCTGTGCGGCTTCGGCGTTTTCCGGCGTCAATTCAGCGGAGTCGGCGCGGGGATTCAGATCGTCGGTAGAATCAGACATGCAGATTTCCTGAGCATTTCAATAAAAGGGGACACGGACGAACATCTGGGCAAGTCTCGCAAGACGTTGCCGGGCAGCAGCGATCACCGCCGCCTGCCTGGAATGATCGAACGCGTCACGAACTGCTCGAGGCCGATGGGTGGTTAGGTGGGACCCAAAGGAGTAAAGCCGGCCGGAATTGGCTCAATCACCACCACCAGATTATCGCAAGGGCGGCGAGTCTGCGAGGCCAAATCGCCGGATTCCACTGCTTTCTTTTCGCCACCTTGGCCAGAGACCATTCAGTTCAACAGCTTGTCCATCAAAAACTCGGCCGCTGTACTGTATTTGTCCGACTTTGAGACATCCTTGATCAGTAAATGGCATTCGTGGCCCACGCTGTCTGCTTTCTGTTTCATCTTGACTCCGTAAACGGGGTAGTGGATCCCGTGCCCGGCATTTTTTGACGGCAATGTCATGTCGTTTCCGTATGTCATCAACAGTGGAGGGTCACTTCCGTCGAGGTGATTGTAGGGCGAAAACTCCACATAGTGTGCCTTATGGCGCTTGTAGTTCTTCAAGGCTTCTTCAATCGTCGTTTCGCCGACGGCCATGTTGATCATCCGATGCTTGAGCACATTGGGACCCAGCCATGGTTCGATCACCTTGGGATCAATCGACGTTTGTCCACCGCCAACCGCGGCTGCGGTGACACGTGTGGAATACTGAGCAACGGGGTCGCTGGAATCGGGGTTCGCCAAATCATCATGAAGTAGAATCCACATCGAAGTACAAGCCCCGGCGCTCCCGCCCGTCAGCCCAATCCGATTTGGGTCGATGTTCCAATCGCTGGCTTTCGAGCGAATAAACTGGATCGCGCGTGCGGCGTCGTGGACAGGTGCGGGCAGAGCCGCCTTTCCAGTCAAGCGATAATTGATCGCCGCGTAGGAAATCCCTTTATCCAGAAACGGCCGAAACCTCGCCTCCGCCTGTTTCTTGTCTCCACCAATCCAGCCGCCACCATGGATGTAGACAAGCAGTGGCCGAGGACCATCGCCGTTGGCTGCCCAGAAATCCAGGACGTTCATCTCATCTGGACCATAAGAGACGTTGCTCATGGTTGGCTTCCTTTCCTGCAGCTCTTGGCTGCCGGCAGTCCCAACGCACGCAAACCCGATCAAAGGCAGCAGAACAAACAGTGGCGTGGTGGCGAGCTTCATCGTCTTCTCCGTACAAATAAAATGATTGGGCTGGATTCGTTGGGTGGGGTTCGTTAGCAGCCTGTTGATTATCGCTCCATGTTGCTGGCCTACGCGGAAATCAACAGGCTGGTAAGCAGTGTTCGACCTTCTATAGTCGTCTTTCGC
>JASLPZ010000291.1:0-9002 GCA_030744725.1 Pirellulaceae bacterium | reverse complement strand
CTGTCGGAATAGAAAAGCGTAAACAAAACCCGAACGATCGCCCAGCTCAAGCAATACTAACTTTGGCGCAGCCTAGATGTGGTCCCAGATCCCGATGGTAATGCGAATCCCGCGCTCGTGAGCCAGCTTGATCACGCGCCGCAGAGCCGCTGTGTTGCGAGCCTGCTGCTGGTCGGTGATCCCCGTCAACTGAATTTCGGGAAACCCCTCGACGTCAAAGAAATAAGGATACAGCGGTGCCATGAAGCCACCGCATTCATAACCGAATATGATCACATGGCTGTTGATGCGGCTGGCCGCCAGCATGTCGAAATACTGTTCCCAGTACGACGGGTCGTACAGCCGCTGTTCAAACCAGCGGCGTTGCATGGTGTACGTCGAGATGCTGCGGTCGACCAGGCAAGGAGATTCCGACGTATCGTGGATATGAGCGAAAAGGTGCTGGCCGTCGTCCGGCCAGCGAATCCGCTCCGCCATATCCAACGCGGCGTACATCAGTCCCACTGGGTCCTTTCCACAAAGCACCACGGTGTGACGGTCGCCGTTGCGGATATGCCGAACGGCCAACGATTCCGGCTGCTCGGGTAACGCCAAACCGGCCTCGGTAATCCACGCAGCCAGCTGCCGGTCGCTCGCCAGCCCCGCTACGATCACATGCGAACCAGTTGCCTGTTCGACGCGGTCCAATACCTCAACCTGAAGGCCACGGGTCGTGATCGCCTCGCACAGCTTGCCAATCCCATACCGAGCCGGTTCGGTCAGCTGCGACGAAGAAACAACCTGCACACTGGCACCGTAAACGGACGTTACCAAGGTGCAACATGCGATGACGATACATGTCAGTAAACGCATGTGCTTCCTCCTCTGACAAAAAATCAGGGGCACTCAAACGCTCACATCGAGTTTGAGAAAAAGCTGAACGAGGTCAGCGAAGACGGCGCAGTCCAGTTTTCCTACGATCGATGCGGAACACAGTCGAGTCTCAGAATAGCACGATTGAATTCACGAGCCAAATAACGACCGAGGGCTTTCCCGTGGCTGAAGACGCGACGTCTCGCAAGGGAGGTCGTGTAGCTTGTAAGTCTTTCTCGCTTGTCCAGTTAAGATCCTGCATCTCGCCCTTGCAGACTTATTCGCTTTTGCCTACGAGAAAAAAAGGCCGGCAGCGAGTCCCTTCTCCCCTCGGGGAGAAGGATAGGATGAGGGGGCGAACTGCCAAGTGAAATCAGCCGCTCCTCATCCGGCCTTCGGCCACCTTCTCCGGAAGGGAGAAGGACATGTTCAAGGCTCTCCTAAACCTCCAAAGCGAAAAAGTCTGCAAGGGAGAGATGGATAATGTGAAGACCCGTGCAGACCAGAATCTTAAAAGCTGCACAACCTCCACGGGAAGGGTCCGGTTGTGCTACTCTGACGGGTAGTTGATAGTCTTCGAACACAGGCGAACCAACATTGGTGATCCGGAGGACAGAAATGCGCATCGCTATTTGTTGCCGTCATTTGACGCTGGCTATTTCGTGGCTTGCCATCGGTACCGTAGCGGCTGGGACTGGTCATTCTGCCGAGCCGATCATGTCGTGCAAGTGGACGCCCAAGACCGCGCCATCTGCTAAGTTCGCCCCAAAGGTCGTGCCGTTTCGCGACGAACATGGCCTGCAATTTGTCGCAGCCAAACGCACGCTGGTGAACCTGACTGACTCGGCCGGCGGCAAACAGCTGCGGCTGACCGGGCCGCTTTCGCTGTCCGCGGTCGTGCAATTGACCGGCGACGTTCCCTACAAAAGCCCTTTCGTCTCGAAGTGGACCACGGAACCGGGTAGGCGATCGTATGAACTAGGCGTTATGCCCGATCGCCGTTTGTATTTCGCAATCAGCGGCAGCGGTGACTACGACGCGAAGGCGCGGGAACTGTTTGGCACGCGGCTGCTGAAGGTCGGTACGCCGTACGCAGTGACGGCCGTGTTCGAGCCAGGCAAGCGGATGGCGATCTATATCAACGGCGTGACCAGCGGCGAGTTGCGTCGCAACGTGCCGGAGCGAATTTTCGACAGCCCGACACCCGTGCTGTTAGGTGCCCGGCCACCCGGCCATGCGCACTGGGAAGGCTTGCTGGGCGGCGTTTGGTTTTGCGACAGAGCACTGGACGAAGGTGCGATTAAGGGATGGTGTCAGAAGCTCGATCTGACGCAGCCGCCCGAACCTGAGACGCCCACGTTCGAGTCGGTCCTCGTCGCGCCGGAGCGCGACCTTCCGCCGGTGCGAACCATTACACGAGGTCCCAAGTTCCATTGGTTCGGCTATTACGACAAGTTTCAGTTCGACCCTACGGAACGCTACGCATTGAGCATGGAAACCGATTTTGAGCATCGCAGTCCTCAACCAGACGACGTTATCAAGATCGGCATGGTCGACCTGGAAGCCGGCGATCGTTGGATCGAACTTGCTAAAACGCGCGCGTGGTGCTGGCAGCAAGGCTGTATGCTCCAGTGGCGCCCCGGAAGCGATTCCGAGATTCTGTTCAACGACCGCGAGGGCGACCGCTATGTGTGCCGCGTACTCGACGTGAAAACCGGCAAGCAGCGGATCCTGCCGCGGCCAATCCACCACGTCAGCCCGGATGGCCGCTGGGCCCTCTGCACCGATCCGGGGCGCGTGGCCACGATGCGCCGGGGTTACGGCTATGTGGGCGCGCCCGTGCCCCATGCCAGCCAGTTTGCCCCATCCAACTCGGGCCTCTGGAAAATGGACCTTCAGACGGGCCAGTGCGAGTTGATCGTGACGCTCAAGCAAATCGCCGACATCCCTTACCCGGGACGCGATCCGTCCAAGCATCGGCACTATTTCAACCACATCCAGTGGAGCCCCGACGGCAAGCGATTTCTCTTCCTCAATCGCGGCACGGGTGTGGGCACGCGGATGTTCACCGCCGCAGCCGATGGCGGAGAGATCCGGCTAGTGAACCTCAATTCGTCACATTACACGTGGCGCGATCCGAAATCGATCCTTGTTTGGGTGGGGTCTTACAACCTGGTGCCGGACGACGGGTCGCTCCGTAGCGAGGTTGCCTGGCGGGCGCCGAACGGACACCAGTCGTATGTTCCCGGGACAAACCTCCAGTGGGTGGTCACCGACACCTACCCGATTGCCCCCAACCGGTCGCAACACATCTATCTTCACCACCTGCCGACAAAGCGGTTCGTGCCGTTAGGGCATTTTCATTCACCACCGAAATATAGTGGCGAGTGGCGGTGCGACACGCATCCGCGGATCAGTCGCAGTGGCCGGTTCGTGTGTTTCGATTCGCCTGACCGCGCCAACGGCCGGCAGTTACACTTGATTGACATCAGCCGGATCGTCGCTCCGGACGCCGCCGAGCAGTAGCTTGTCAGAAATGGCCTCTACGTTAGTGCAGCCTGTTGATTGTCATGCATTAAGCACTTGTAGGACGGTCTAGTTCCTTGGGACGCTGCTCAATCCGCGCGGATTGACGACGTCAATTTCATCATTGATTCGTTTGATGCCTTCACATTCAAGGTCTTCCAAAAGCGAAAGGACGACCTGTTTGAGGTAAAAGGTAGGGACGATTCCGCGAAGCGTAAGCAGGCCGTCCTTGAATTGGCAGCTTACCGTGCGCAAAGAAACATACATGCTCTCGCGCAAACGCCTTTCGACAATCTCCGTAACACCGCATCGCTGAACAACCGTCTGTACTTCGTTTGACATAGCCTTAATCTCTCTTTGGTCGCAGGATGAGGCGAACGCCGCGAGCCCCTCCAGAAACCGGGCTCACGCTATCGCCATTTGCCAGCCGAATAACCTAGCATTTGTTGTGCCAAACGCGGGTACCCTGTATGGCAGGTTCTGCACCGATGGAGGAATTCCGCGGCGCATTGTCATAGATCTTTCCGGGAAAAAAGATCTCTCCGGGAAAGTAGCAATCCCCGATCCGAAAATGCACACCCATTAGGCACCGACCGCCTGCGGAATCGGCTTCGAGATGATCTGCCGGTCATGACAGTGTTGGAAGTTCCGTCGGCGATGTCTCGAAACTTGAGCGTCGGGTTTCCGCCAAAGGGAGCATTCGGCCCGCCAAATACGGGCAGCGGTGTGCTCTCATCGGTAGAGCCCACGTCAGTCGTTTTCTAGGCTGCATTACATCTTGCGGGTTCTGACGATTAGGCTGAGCAACATTGGCAGCCGAAGTCATTTGAGTGACCTATGTTTCTTCAGACGCCGTGATGCGGGGCTCCGAAATTCGTCCTAGCTGGCTATGGTCGACCGATTCCCTATGAAGCCCGAGAGAATGCCATGCGTGCCTTGAACGATCTCCGCTGTGCCACCATTTGCGCCTCTCTAATTGCCGCCGCCGTGATTGTCATCGGTCAAACGGGATGTTCCGGGGGATCGACACTGGCTGAACCCATCTCAACGGTCGTCGGCGACATGGACGACACGTCTTACTACGGCCAACGAGGCCAAACCTTCCGACCGAATGCTGAAGGCGAGATGGTTTGTCTTGACCAGTACGAAGGCCGATTCGTCTGGGCAGACTATGCCGCTCCTTGGTGCCCAGCCTGTAAACACCAGGCACAAGACATACGGCGACTCGATGGAAACTGTGGTGAAGACGTCGTCTTTCTGACTGTGATGACGAGTGACATGGGTGGATACGGCGATCCGGCAACGCGTCAGACTGCGCGGAGTTGGTCGAAGTCGTTCGGACTTGATCCATCACGAGTCCTGGCTGCTGATCTGACCGCCAAGACTGTTCCGAAGCACATTCTCTTCTCGCCAGATGGCCAAGTGCTCTTCGAGAAGACGGGCCAACTTGGAGCTGGCGAGATCCGCTCGACGTTGACGCGCTACAAGCAAGAGTGGCAGGCCTGGAAGTCATCTGTCTCAACCAGGTGAATCCCGTGCCGACGTCGAGACTAACTGTTCGCGCTCGGCTAGCCGCCTGTTGATTCTCATGCATTGAGCACTTGTAGGCCACGAACAAGCGAAGTTCCGGCAATCTGTCGATACAAGTGGCCTTCAGCGCCGGAACTGCGTCGTCGGCGCTCCTTGTTACCGGTCTACCAAAAAATCGAAAAGCTGCTAGGCCGGAGACCGATCTTTCGGATAGTATTCACCATTCCAGCCCCTCGTGAAAACTATCCAATGGACCAACTTGATCATCTTGTCATAGCAGCCCCGGACTTGGCCCATGCGAAGACAGTTTTCGCCAAGACTACGGGCTGCACGCCGGCGGATGGCGGCGCGCACAACGGTTGGGGAACTCGCAACGCCTTGGTGTCATTTGGCACGGACAGTTACCTTGAGATCATCGCCCCCGACCCGGAACAACCCCTCGAAGGGAATCT
The DNA here is from genome assembly GCA_030744725.1 of Pirellulaceae bacterium. GTDB lineage: Bacteria > Planctomycetota > Planctomycetia > Pirellulales > Pirellulaceae > ARS98. Next base: position 3,642 of record JASLPZ010000291.1, on the reverse strand, counting down.
CGGCAGCGTGCTGGCCAAGCTATCCAAGACTGTTCCTCTGCATTGGGCAGTGCGAGTGACGGATCTGGCACTTGCCGCTCAACACGCACGCGATCTTGGGTTTGTTCCAGGCCCAATCCGCGCCATGTCGAGGACTCGACCTGATGGGAAACGTCTGGATTGGGAATTGATGGGCATCACTGGCCATGGCTTGGGCGGATTCATACCGTTTTACATCGACTGGTTGCAGTGCACCCATCCGTCTACCACAAATCCTGTCGTTGGTGAATTGTTGTCGTTCGAAATCCGCGCACCCGATGGTCCCATCCACGCTCTATTGGAGAATACGCACGGCGTCACTGTCACAATCGGCTCTCTGAGATGCCGCTTCACCGTTGCTTCTGAAATGGGCGAAGTGGTGTTCCAAGCCAACGAGCTATTAGGATTCAATCTATGACTAACTGGCAGAGGCGATTCGAATAAGGGCAACTTAGCAAGCTGTCCCGTCCTCTGCGAATGACCCTTATGCATTCGAGGAGTTTGGCCGTTATGGATCGTGAAACACTCGACTTCCTTGGCGAATTGGAGCGCGAGCAGCGGAAGCTACCTTCGAACGATTCGATCGTGGCTGGGGGCGATCGCCAGTGCCCCATTTGCAAGAAGGAGATGCGCGTTGAAGTGGAATGCGGAGTCCATGTGGATGTGTGTGACGATCACGGACTCTGGTTGGATCGTGGTGAACTGCCAGCGATCGTATCACGAATTCGATCAGGTGAACGGGTAAACCGCGTTCAGGCGCTCCGACGAGCCAGGCGGGATGGCAAGATGAGCGGCACAATATTTGGCGTATGGTCCCTGTTATTTGACTAGCGGCGGCGGTCGCCCAGAGAACAGTGGCATCGTGACTTCACCATCGCCGCTCCAGATCTTCAGCTAAGTCCAAGTGGCTACAATAATCGGTTGATCATCGTCGGACGATTCGGCAGCGTGCAGCGACGACTGTTTTACATAGTTCACGAAGTTGGTCGCCGGCAGCCTGCGTGATCAACGCCATCGTCACTTGGGCCGAGCCGAATCGTTCGGCGAGGCATGCAAGTCGATAGCCAGCGCGAGGCTTGCTCAGTCGGGGGGGCGAGGCGCCTGTTCGATTGAAATCGACGCTGCGCACACTGGTTCCCCAAAGGGTCGCAATTCTGTTAGTCTCCTTATGGTCGGAGAGCGGGTTAACAAGACCGAGCGGTAGCTCGAATTAGTTCGAGGCCCTGCCTCGTTAGAATCTGCCGCTAAAAGGAGACTGAGCCGATGAAGATTGAAGGGAGGCAATCGAGTCTGCGGCTGATTGCCTTACTTGTTTTGTCGAGCGTCGCTTGCGACAGTTTTGCCGACAATGGAGAGGTCGCGCTCGCGCGACCCGTCAGTGAGATAACGGTCGACGGTGATTTCGCGGACTGGCCATCGTCGCTACCGTCGTACCCCATTGAAAGAGCTGAATTCGGTGATCCGCTGCAAGACGCGAGCGACTTCACTGGCTCGTTTCGCGTGGGGTACGACCAGAACGCCCTCTACCTTGCCGTCGAGGTCCGAGACGATTCGACGGTCACCGATGGGACGAGAGGCTGGGATTCTCAAGACGGCTGCTCGGTCTATCTGGATCTCGAACATCGTGCCGGCGATACCAGGCCGATTCAATACAACTTCTATGGGGACGGCTCGCCTCTCTATGAGAGCGCGAGTTCCAAAGTAGTGACCTCGAGTTGCCAACGGTCCGGGAAACTTCACCGGTATGAATGGCGATTTGACATCGAGCTGATCAGTCGTGCGAAAGTGACGCTCAAACCGGGCCACGTTTTTGGGCTGGACATTAACCTTTGCGATAAAGACGAGGACGATTCGTTTTCTTGGGTTTCCTGGGGGATGGGGACACAGAAGGCTCTCTCTTCCACCCGCCTGGGAGACATTCTGCTCGTCTCGGTCGACGATGAATTTGGAAAGGTACGCGGACGGCTTGTGGGCAAGACTGGCGGAGGACTGATTCACCGCCAGGCGGTCAAGCTGCATCGCCAAAATCAGATATCTGCAGTGACGGTGATGTGCAACAGCAGCGGCGACTTCGACGTTGTTTTGCCAGCGGGTGAATATCGTGCTTCCACGACTTCGACTGATCGAATAGGACGATTTCAGTTGAAGGCTGGCGATGAATCACGTGTCGAGCTACTTTCCACGGCGAAAACGGAACAACCGTCCGGCGTTCCTCTGCGGACGGTCGTCGCGGAAGCAAAAAGCACCAGATCCGATAACTTGCATAGTTACAGTTGGGCAGACGGGCTGCGGTGGGGAAACGTGACGGGAATAGCACAAGCGGCAGACGGCTCGCTGTGGATCGCTGGGGATGTTGGACTTGCGCGTTTTGACGGACGGTCGATGACTGCCCTTGAGCAGCAAGATGGCACGCCCTTGGCATGCCAAGCCATCGCCATTGATCACAGTGGAATCGTCTGGGGCGGCAGTTCTTTGGGCATCTTTCGCTACGACGGGAAGTCAATGTTCCGTTACACACAAACACATGGCCTGGTTTCAGGGGCTGTGCAGCAACTGATCCCAGCTACGCACGGTGGCCTTTGGATTCGAACAGAAGAAGGCATCAGTCGACATGCCGAGGATTCCTTTACGACGATCTATTCATCCCCTATCGGAGACGATCTATCGGCGATGGCGGTCGAATCGTCAACACGACTTTGGCTGGGGACGCCCAGTGGCCTGGTTCGACTGGACGCAAAAGACGACGGGGGAGAATCGGGAACGTGGCACGAAACGCGATTCACCTCCGAGGACGGGCTCGCCGCCGACGACGTGCGCAGTGTGATGATCGATTCGAAGGGACGACTCTGGATTGGTACCGTTGGTGGCCTGACGCAATTCGATGGCGCCACCTTTAAGAGCTGGACCAAACAGGACGGTCTCTCGCACGACACCGTGACTGCACTAGTGGAGACCGAAAGCGGATTTCTCTATATTGGGACGCAAGCCGGTGTGGATGAGTTGTGGCGAGGTCGGTTGTATCCCGAGACTAAAGTGGCATCGATCCATACTATGTTCGCGGACCGCGAACAGAATGTCTGGATGGGGGGGGAAAGTCTCTTTCGATTTTACGCCAATCGGCCGTGGCATATGTCGCATTCGCATCCACTAGACATCACGTCTAAACTCAAGCCTCGCAGATTGATGTACACGCGCGACGGGACACTGTGGGTGGGAACACTGAACGGATTGGTGCAATGCGAGAATGCTCACATTGATGACTACCTCATCGAGTCCACAGTCAAGACCTACTCGACCGAGGATGGCCTCGCTGGTGCGGTGGTCACATCCTTGCTGCAGGACTCACAGGGTGGAGTCTGGATCGGAACCACTAGTGGTGTTAGTCACTTCGACGGCAAGCAATTCGCTTCGTTTACGGTGAATAACGGACTTAGCGCAGGCCTCGTAACCGCACTCGTCGAAGATTCCACCGGCCGGATTTGGATTGGAACAAGCGAAGGCATCACAATCTACGATCCCGGGCGCAGCCGTGAGACTGGAGACAAAGAGGGCCCTGACAGAGCAGGTCTAGGCCGCGCCAAAGTTGGCATTTCCTGGTGAACTGAGCTAGTTTTTGGAGGGCAG
>JASLPZ010000290.1:0-9027 GCA_030744725.1 Pirellulaceae bacterium | reverse complement strand
CTCGAAGAAACATCCTCGGCGGATTCTTCGCGCGGATCATCCTCACCATTGGTCGGGGTGTCGGTGTAGCCGAATTGAGTCCGCTTACCGTAACCATTTTCGCAAACCGTCAACAAGCAAGCGTTGGGGGCAGCGACGACCATCCCCACCAACTCATCGTTGACGGACAACTGAATGCCTTTGACACCGGACGTATTGCGCCCCATGGAACGACAATCAGATTCACTGAACCGAATTGCCATGCCCTTGGCCGTGGCGAGCACGATGTCGTCACCCGGCTTGGTCACGACAACGTCGACCAATTCGTCGTCACTGCGCAGTTTGATGGCGATAATCCCACCTTGTCGCGGACGTCCGTATTGGGCCAATAACGTCTTTTTAACGAGCCCCTTGCGAGTCGCCATCGTTAGGCAGTGGTCGGGCAGGCCGAAGTCTCGCACGGCGCGACAATCGGCGATCTTCTCACCCTCGTCTAGATTCAAAAGATTGACGATCGCTCGACCACGACTCTCGCGGCTCAACTGCGGCAGTCCATACACCTTTTGCCAGTAGACCTTTCCTTTGTTCGTAAAGAACAACAGATAGTCGTGCGTGCTGGCGATGAATAGATGTTCAATGGGATCCTCGTCTTCGGTCTTGGCGCCCTTAAGGCCCTTACCGCCGCGCCGCTGCGCTCGATAGACACTGGCCGGTGTTCGCTTGATGTAGCCGTCGTGGCTGATCGAAACGACCATCGTCTCTTCGGTAATCAAGTCCTCCATATCGACATTACCAAGCTCTTCACCTGAGATCTCGGTTCGCCGGGCTTCACCAAATTTCTTGTCGATCAGTTCCAAATCCTCACGGATGATTGCCAAGATGTTGGCTTCGTCGGAGAGGATGCGCAAGTATTCTCTGATCTCTTCCAGCAATTTCCCATGTTCGCCAGCCAACCGTTCTTGTTCCAGGTTAACTAACTGTCCGAGCGTCATCCGCAGGATCGCATCGGCCTGAACTGCGGTCAGGTTGTAAGTATCCGAAACACCGCGTTCTTCCTGAAACTGCTGAAAGCCGCCATCCCCCAAGGCACGTTGCATCATGGCCGCCGGACACTCGACGCCCATCAGACCGGTCTTTGCCTCTGCCTGCGTGCGCGACGCACGGATGATGCGGATAATCTCTTCGATGTTCGCCAGAGCCAGCAGCAACCCTTCAATGGTGTGCTTGCGCTGTCGGGCTTTTGCTAAGAGGAATTGCGAACGGCGGCGAATCACCATCACGCGGTGCCGAATGAACTCTTGCAGAATCTCTTTGAGTGTCAGGGTGCGAGGTTTGCCATCAACCAGGGCTAAGAGGTTGATCGAAAAGGAATCCTGCAAGGGAGAGAACTGATACAGCTGATTCAGCACGACGTCGGCGTCGTGGCCACGTTTGATCTCAATCTCCAGCCGGACAGGCTCTTTCAGATCACTGACGTCGGTGATGCCCGAGATGCCTTCGATCTTGCCACTGTTGACCAAAGCGGCAATTCGTTCAACGACTCGGTCCCGGAAAGTCTGGTAGGGAATCTCGGTGACGATAATACGGAATCTGCCTTTGGCTTTCTCGACGATCTCCGTGCGGGCTCGCACCACAACTGTGCTGCGGCCTGTCATGTAACCACGGCGAATCGCACTGCGACCGCAGATCACACCACCCGTTGGAAAATCAGGCCCCTGAACCACCTCCATCAACTCTTCGATTGGGACTTCCGGGTCGTCAATCACTTTGAAGAGCGCAAGACAGATTTCGTGCAGGTTGTGCGGCGGAATCGACGTGGCCATCCCCACGGCAATCCCCGACCCGCCATTGACGATCAGGTTCGGAAACTTCGACGGCAATACGGACGGCTCCAAATTTCGCTCGTCGTACGTCGGAACAAAGTCAACCGTATCCAGCTTTAGATCGTCCAGCAGCATAGCGGCGACAGACGACAGCCGTGCCTCGGTATATCGCATGGCGGCTGGGGGCAGACCGGCGATCGAACCGAAGTTGCCTTGCTTGTCGACCAGCACATGCCGCATGTTCCATTCTTGAGCCATCCGCACCAATGTCGGATAGATCACACTTTCGCCATGCGGATGGTAGTTGCCGCTGGTATCACCCGAAATCTTGGCGCATTTGACGCGGCTGCTGTTGGGACCCAAGTTGAGGTCGTTCATGGCGACCAGAATCCGTCGCTGCGAGGGTTTGAGCCCATCGCGCACATCGGGGAGTGCTCGGCTGACAATGACGCTCATGGCGTACGTCAGGTAGCTCTCCTTGAGCTCGTTTTCAATGGACAGGTCGATCACGTGGCCGCTGTTTTGAGGCGGCACTGGCGGGTCGGTCGAATCAGTGGACAAAAACGAATCCTTTCAAACGGCGTAACGTCTTACTGGAAGGTGACATAGGCACAGCCACCCAGGGCGTCTCCCGCCCCAATTTGCAAACCACACATCCTATCATTTCCAGCCTCTGGTCACAACCGGCGTGGCACGTTTCATGACGCCACAAGTACAGTTCTGGAAAGAAGTTGAGACACGACTCGAGCCGGTCGATTTGACACTTCAAATCGACTGACCCAATCGATGCGTGTGGGAGGCAAAACGGGGATTTCCGCCGATTTCGCGCCGCTCTGCAACGACCTGCCATGCGATGGCGTTCCTACGAGGCTGCCTCGCGCAGCCGCTGGTCATCCCCGACCGCCTCTTGGCAAGTCCATGCCAGTCTGCCAAGCAATCGGAAATAGAGCATCAGGATCCCAAACAGAACCGCTGCCGCCACAAAATTGAGAATGGCCGACTCGGCGTAGCGGAGCAGACAGCCAAGCACCGCGATGATCGCCAACCCAAGTGACATGAACGCGAACTGGATCCAAGTGCCGCGCGCCACGGACAAGCTGTGCAACACTGGACCAGAAGCTGGATTCACGGCCAAACCGGTTTCCAAGGTGGCCAGCAAATAGATCGGAAACACAATCACGCCGGACAGCGAAATGGTAGCAATAAGTCCCCAAACGTAGACCACCAAGCCGAACGCCAGAAAGACCTGGCCGACCAACCCTCCGACAATCAGACAAGCGAACAAGGCACACACCACGTACAGCGCTTCATACGCCCAGTCCATGAAGTCAGCCCCAGGCCAGCTTTCAATTCGGTCTCGCCCGATCGCAGTTTCTTGCGTGATCGTCAGTAGTGTGACGGAACCACAAACGAACAACCCAATGCCAAACAAGAAAGCGAAACTGCCCATCATCATGCTCATGATCTGAGCACCTGCATTGTTCATCATGGCACGCTCGATGGCACCCTCGAAGGCAGACAACTCAATCTGTATTGCGATCGCAAAAACGAGCCATCGGATAAGCAGCGATGGATCCAAGAAACAGTTGAGGACGCCGTTTGTAAGGGGGTTGCCTTGTAGATCCGTTTGTTTGGCCTCCTGCTCCTCAACCTCAGCTTCGGCTTTCCGCAGTACGGCATCGGCAACTGCGGTTTGACCATCCGCTCCCATCTCGTCGCGCGGCCAACTGGTGGCTGTCGGCATCGGTCGAAATGACTGTCCAGGCGAACCGAGCGGATCATCAGTTGGTGACTCAACGTCGGTCGGAATGTCCGGCTCGCTTAGCTTGAAGTCGTCGTCATCGTCCCACGAATCGCTGCTTTGGCGGCGAGGCTGCCGCGCCCCGGGAAGAGGTTCGCAGATTTCAAATTCCGTGTGGCAGTCTGGACACCGAAGCATCGTGCCAATCTGATCGTCCGTCGCTACGAAACGGGTCGCACAAAGCGGACACGGCCCCGAGAATTCGTAGTCCGAAGTCAGCGCGACTTTCTTGGCGGGATGATCTTCATCAGGTGTCGTCAAATCTTCATCAACTCGCAACCACTGTTCGTCAGACAGTCCCGTCGGATCGCCGCCGGGCGATGGTCCGTCACGTTCGGGACCCGACTGAGCTGTCGTGCCGGGCAGATCGTCGGCAAGACCGAAATCCGAGTCGGCTACTTCCGAAAGGTCGAAATCCCTGAGGTCAGCGGAATTGGCACCGGAAGACACAGGATCGTCGAGTTGGTTCGGCAGTTCATCCGCGCCGTCCGAAGGCGCCGTTGGTTTGGTTTGCGCTGTCGGTGCGGGTGCCGTGAATTCTTCGAGACAGAAATCGCAAGTGATGACCTGGCCGACTTGCCCCTGTTGCGCGACAACTTCGGCGGCGCACAACGGGCATTTGAGTCGAATTGACGAACCGTCCGACATATTCACACAAGATCGGTGGTGCGACGGAGAATATCGAAGACGCGCAGGCGTATCAAACAGACAATGTAACCGAAACGCTAGCGATCACGCCACTAACCGTTCTACGTGTGAACCAGAGGGTTCGACGTACGATACATTGGGCTTACCTGCATCGGTGTTCCACCAAGGATAGCTGCCCCACAGGGTCAACTCTTGGTAAAGCAGGATACACGCCGTGACGAGGCAGACGAACGCGATGACCAACATCATGGTATAGACGTTGATCCGCTGCTTCTGCGTAGGCGCTTCCACCTGCGGCTGCTCGCCCATCATCGGTTGGTCCGAGATAGTCGGCTGTACGTCAGCTGAGCTTGGCTGCGACACGATCGCCTTTCCTGATAATGCCTTGACGGAATTCCGGAATGATCTTGGCTACGGCTCGATCTGGCTTCACCATCACGATCTCGACACGGCCCACGTAGCTGTTCTTCCGATAGACTTCCATGAAATGATTCTTCCGAAGACCATCGTCAGATCCAATCGAAATCTCGATCAAGTTCGTATCATTGACCGCAATGACATAACCGTCCACGCGAGGTGTAATGCCGTCCACTGGCGTATCGACACTGATTTCAAACTTCCGCATCACTTTGGCCATCTTGCCGTTTTGCACCAACAACATGTCGTGCTGTTCTTGCAAGGTACGCGAGTTGCCTTCCATCCGATTGACACTGTCCGTCAACATCACAACCTGGTTGAAGTAATCGTCGCGAGCTTGCTGGGCCGTTCGGATTTCCGTTCGCAGGCCTTCGTTTTCCTTGGTCAACGACTCAAGGATGTTTTGATTGCGGTCTAACGTTTCGACGATCGTGCCATGGGCAGCTTGCAAATCAGTGTACTCTTGATTGCGACGCTCCAATGCGGCGTCCAGCTGTTCCAGTCGAGCCTGTCCCGCGGCCAACGCAAAACGACGAGCTGCCTGCTCAAGTGCAATCTGGTCCTTGGCGCGAACGATTTCATCACGAAGCTCACCGTTGGTCTTCGACAACGCTTCGATTTGCGACTTAAGACCACCAGGGTCAGTCACCATGGCTTGCCAATTTCGGTGCGTCGCAAATACAGTCACAGCGAGCATCATGAACGAGATGCTCATGATCAAAACCAGCACGGTAAAGATCTTGCCAACAAGGGTCATGTCGATCGATCCTCTAGCTGAACAATTAAAACGCGACTTGAATCCGAGTGCCGAGCGGCACTCCGGATCAACGGACGGCCTGTCTATTAGGGGAAATTATTGACCCGCAACGGATTAGGGCGCGTCGAGTCATGCACTCAGTATAATTTCGGGAAATCGCAAGTGTCAATGAAAAGTCGTAAAATGGGAGTGACACGTGGAATAGGGCATCCCTATAACCGGAGCCAGAGTTCAGGATCCGCGACCACACAGCCTTCCTACGATAACCGGCACGTTGGCCATCGGTATAGGACATTCGTAGCTTTTTTCCCAATTATTCCCCTGCAGCCTCTGGGATGGCCCTGCTGGCGAGTCTCACACGCACTCCCGTGGCAAATAACAGGAAACAGATGACCAAACAGACAGCGACGGGGAGATCTCCCCACCGTTCGTAGCCGCTGGACCGACCATCTGGACGCACGTTGGCGATAATCACGTCGTTTCCGTGGCGTGGCCCGCGAGCCTGGACCGTTCCCGTGCCGTCAATCCAACAAGATATGCCCGCGTTGGCCGCAACTAAGATCGGTCGGCGCAATTCGACCGCCCGAAAAACGGTCCCAGCGAACTGGAGGTCAACAATGCTGGAACCAAAAAACCATCCATCATGCGTGATGTTTACCAGGATATCTGGCGACTCGCCCTGCCGCGATAGCTCGACCACCTGACGGCGAATCAAGTGCGGAACGCTACTTTCGAAACAGATACTTGGGGCTAAGGCGCTGCCGGCCAGTTGGAAGGCCTGGGGTCTGTCGCCGGGCGTTATTCCCTGCGACATTGGCGCAATCTCATAAATCAATGGCAACCAACTCCCAAACGGAATGTACTCGCCAAACATCACTGGATGCATTTTGTAGTAGCGGTCGACGATTTCGCCCGTGGGGTCGATCAACAGTGCCGTGTTGTGAACTCGCATTCTTTCGGTACCGAAACAGATCGTTTCCGTGCCGACCAACAAGTGGATGTCCAACGTCTCGAACGCACCGTCGCGCCACCGTTGGTTAATAGCTGTGGCTGCGCTTTGAAGCTTGTTGTCGAAGGCATCGCTGCGCTCTTTGAAGCGACTCAGGAATTCTTCGCGACTCACGAGGACGTCATCCGGTATGAGGAAGCCGGGTTCGCACTGTACCTCCGGATTATTTGCAGAAAACACGGATTCCGGCCAGATGATCAGGTCGAGATCAGGGTTTTCCTGGCGCGCCTGCAGCGTGGCTTCCCAGTATTGATGAAATGTATCCAGATTCCGTTGCGGATCCGATTCGAATTTGGTGTCAATGGCGCGCTGGATCAACGCCACTTTCAGCGGCGTTCTGGCCGGCAAACTCTGAGGAATCCCTTCCGCGATGTTGGCAGCGTGCTCCGTGGGTGCGGTTACTAACCGCTGGTACCCGTAACCCAGCGTTCCCGCGAGAACGACGATCAGCGGTATCAGCGGCCAGACTGCGCGCGGGCCGTTGTTGATCGGCAGCGTGCGTGTCGCGCAAGCTGCGACGAGCATCACGACGAAACTAACGCCGTAAGCGCCGAAAAGATCCGAGATTTGAATCAAGTGTGTCCATTCAACTTGCGTGTGAGCCAGCAAGCCGAAGGAGAATCCAGTCAACAAACGACCTCGAAGCAGTTCGAGCCCCGTCCAGACAATTGGCGCGGCCAACACGACAGAAATACGCAACCGATGCACCGCAATGCGCGACAAAGCAACAAAGCAAGGCAAGTACGCTGCAAGGTACAAGGAAAGCGCTATCCACCCAATGGTGTTCAGCGGGTGCGCCAGCCGGACACCTTCCAACATTGCCAGCCAGTGCAATGAACTGGCCAGCCACATGGCCAGATAGGGGCGACGCCCAACAAGTTTGTTTGTTTGAATGAGGAACAACCAGAACAACGGCGCGAGCCAGGCCAACCAAGTCCACCGGAGCGGTGGGAATGCGGCCCACAACATTCCCCCGCCGGCAAGGGATACAACAAACGTCGACCACCAAATAGGGGTGGGCGACGTGCTAGCGAGCGGTTTCGGTTTCCTGCGACGTCCCATGGAGGCAGATATAGTGGAAGGGGCTCCTGCGAACCAGAGCGCACTAAGAGCGCCCTGAGGGTCGGTCACTCATCCCACCACCCAAGTTCCGGGGTTCCGGGACCGCCGGCGCTCGGGCCATTCCGGATTCGGATGGAAGCCACAATGTCGATGGTGATTCGAAACTGCTCGGGGAAACAAAGCCAATACGAGGAAAATCTTGACGGAGAGTTCCCGTTGGCATAGGCTGAATCTCATCGGGAAGTGAGTTCAGTTCTGGATATCACTTTCGGTTCGACACGATGTTCCTGGTTTAGATATCTCACATCTCGACAAACCTGGAAACCGCGAGTGACGCGCCGAGGCGCAAGGGCTTGCTGAGAGTCGCAATTAGGTGTGACGGCGCGCATCAAAGGAGGATGTAATGGCGATCGCAAACACGACATCGACCGTAACGGTTAATGCGGCATTTCTGAAAGAGATCAAGGACGTAAACCAGGATCTGTGGCACATTGTCGCGGAACTTCGCGAAGTCACTCGCAACCCCTATCTGGTTCGATCACGGCGATACCAGTTTGTCGGCATGTTGGAAGACCTGCGCGACCACTTGGCACTTCACTTCGCTTTGGAGGAGGCATACGGCTATTTTGACGAGCCGCTCAAGGTGGACCCTCGATTGAGCTCGCGCGCCAAGTTTCTGCGTTCCCAACATCGAGAACTTTACTTGGTGGCCTGCGACCTCATAGATCACGCGATGCAATTACACGACGGACACAATGTCCGTGCGTTGGCCCGCCGATTGGTCGCCGAGTATGCTGACTTCGATACCAGGTTGCGTCGCCACGAGCAGGCTGAGAACGAACTGATTCAACAAGAGTGGGATGAGGACATCGGAGTCGGCGATTAAGAATGCGGTGTGAAAAACAATGAAATCGGCTGGGAGAACCGCGCCAGCCAATGTTTGATGAAAGGACCAGGTGATGGACACGAGACTTGTCGGCCGTCCCATGGAAATCCTTTTGGTTGAAGACGGGCTGATGGATGCGCGTGCGACGATTGAAGCACTGAAGAGCGGGGGTATCAAACATCGGCTGACGTTGGTTCGTGACGGCGAAGAGGCCATCGAGTTCCTGTTGCAGCGTGATCGGTTCTCGAAAGCGCCTCGCCCTGACCTGATCTTGCTTGACTTGATGTTGCCCAAAAAAAGTGGTGTCGAGGTGCTCAGCGATATTCGTGGCGATCTAATGCTGAAAGACATACCCGTCGTTGTATTGACCGCGTCGGATGCCGGCGAAGACCGCGTCAAATGCCAGTTGATGGATGTGGACAGCTTCATCCACAAGCCCGTCAATCTCGAGAAGTTTCTCTCCGTTGTCAAACAGCTCAAGCGGTTTTGGCTGGACGACGTGATCTTGCCTACCGTGGATTGAGGAGTGGCGCATCAGTAATCAGCCAAAGTAGCGGGCTACACGCCGTGCGCCGTACCGGCGGACGCCACACAAAGTGTGCCTACCACTATCGATGGCAGGAAGAGGGCGATGGCAGGAAGGGG
>JASLPZ010000028.1:0-31911 GCA_030744725.1 Pirellulaceae bacterium | reverse complement strand
TGTAGAGACTGCCGAACGCGAGACGATCGTGGACAGAATTGATGGCAAACGTTTCAACTCCCCCAATGACTTGTGTGTCGATCTCAAAGGAAATATCTACTTTACGGATCCGAGATACGTCGGCCACGAGACGCGAGAGCTGGAACACCGTGCGGTTTACCGAATTGATACCGAAGACAACGTGACCGAAATCACGCATGACATTTCCAAGCCCAACGGCATCGCCATCAGCCCTGATGGTAAGACCTTGTACGTGGCAGATCATGACAACGGGACCGACAATATTGATCCCGACGCGCCGGCACCTACACCCGGCGACATGAAGATCTATGCGTTCAAGCTCAAGAGAGACGGCACGGTGCGTGGGAGAACGGCGCTGGTTGATTTCGCAGACAAGAAAGGGTGCGACGGGATGACCGTCGATGATCAAGGCAACGTCTACTTGACGGTGCGCGATCCAGGGCGTCCTGGTGTGCTGGTCGTCGATCCCGAGGGGCAAGAGGTCGGCTTTATTCCAACGGGGCCACCCAATCAAACGGCCGAAACGCCTGTGGGGTCGCCCAGCAATGTCGAATTTGGCATAGGTGACGAGATCAGCACACTCTACATCACCGTCGACACCAGTCTGTACCGGATTCAGCTCAAATCGAAAGGCTTTCATTTTCAGTACGCGGCGAAAGGCGCGAACAAGAAAAGCAAGAAAAAGAAGAAAGCCAAGTAATCGTCGTCAAGATTGTTGTCGCGGAGCAAGCTAGTGGTCGTCGTTTCATACCGGTGCGTTTGCGGCGAGACCATCTCGCTTGATTCCGAAGAGGGTGGGAGCTGTCTGACGTGTGGTCGCAACTACACCTCTGCCATCTTTCAGCATTCGGTGGCTCAGACAGTGAGTCTGAATGATGTGACGAGCGATGTGACGTTGCCGGCCGCTACACTCGGGGCTGAAGATGACGCACGGATTGGGCAACGGCTCGGACATTATAAGATCGAAAGTCGATTGGGACGAGGCGGCATGGGCAGCGTCTACCGCGCCCTGGACGAATCGTTACAACGTTACGTTGCGCTCAAGGTGATCGACGGGCAGGTCAAATCGGTCTCCGATACACAGCAGCTGCAACGGTTGTGCCAGGAAGCCCTAGCTCAGGCACGCGTCAATCATCCTCACGTGGCCCATATCTATTATGTGGGTCGCGATGAAGGGTGTCCTTTCTTGGCGATGGAGTTGGTCGGTCATGAAACTCTGGCCGAACGCCTCCGAACGGGTCCGTTGCCGTATGCGAAGGTGATCGAATTTGGCCTGCAGCTTGCCGACGCCCTGCGCCATTGCATGGCATACGATATCGTTCACGGCGACATCAAACCTAGCAATGTGCTGCTGGCGGACATCGGTTTTGCCAAGTTGTCCGACTTTGGTCTGGCCCGACGATTGTCCGAAAACCGCGATGACGGCGGGACCATCGCGGGTACGCCGGACTATCTCGCCCCCGAGGTCATCAGCGGCGGTTCGACCGATGTGCGTAGTGACCTCTACGCATTAGGTGTGACACTATTCGAAATGACGTTCGGTCGACTCCCTTATTCGTACAGCAGTAGCAGCATTGTTCAGCGGTTAGATGCACATCAGTCAGCGCCCATTGGTTTTCCGGAACGCTGGCCGAGTGAAGTGCCTTATCAGTGGCGAGGCGTGCTGGAGCAGTTGCTTGAAAAAGACCCGGACCAGCGTTACCAGAACTATGACGAACTGATTGAAGACCTGGAGAGGATGCGGCCGGCGAACTTACCCAAGGCGGGACGCATTCCACGCATGTTGGCCTGGGTCACCGATGCGGCGTTGATCAATGTCGTATTTGGAGTTGCCACATTTTTCCTCCTAATGATCGGCATGGTGTCAAAGTTCGACGGGAATCCGCTGCTTGACGTGGTCTTTTCGTTTGTTATCGGGCTGTTAATCGCGCTTGCCGGCAGCGTTCCGCTACTGCTGGCGTCAGCCATTCAGGCGTATTGGGGGACGACTCCTGGCAAGAAGATCTTCCAGATTCGGATTGTCGATGGGCATGGTTTGAGGCCGCAGCAGACGACGTTGGCGATTCGGATGGCAATTCAAATGCTGCCGATTTGGGGCCGAGTTGCGTATGAGGTATCCGGCGCCATTGCGGTGCCGCTGATTGGCTACATCGTTTTCGGTATCTTGCAGACTGTTTGGTTTGTGAGTGTCGGCGCGGCGTTGATTCGGCGGGATGGTTGTGGTCTGCACGACCTAGTTCTTGGTACACACGTGGTGCTCGACGCGGCACCCCAGAAGCGGCTTTGACTGGTCGACGCAAGAGAGTGGATAGAGACATGTCCCGGGATTATCAACACACCATGCTGGAAACGATGTGGGAGGCCATGCGCAGTGCCATCGCCACCGAACGGGCGGGTACGCCGGTTTCCGCACGAGTATATCTGGAGTGTGCCAGTGACGCCGAACAGCTCGATCACGAACTGGCAACCGCCGCCGACATGCTCGGCCAGTTGTTCGGCAACCAAGTCGAGACGCTTGCGGTTTTTGGCTCACGGGCGTCGCGTCAACTGAGCAGCCTCTTGCGTTTTTCGGGCGGACAATCGGCGCTCGTGTCGGTCGTCGCGATGCCCAGCTCTGGGCACGCGGAGTTCGTCGTGTTTGCAGAGCGTGGTACGTTGCGCTGGCAGGGGCCTGACGATTCATTACAACCCAGCTGTCAACGGCCACCGTCGCCCCTTTCCAGCCAGACATTCGTAGCACTGCTTGCGCGGATTCGCGACGAACTGGCGGATCCCCGGCCTGTCCTCGAAGGACGTCCGTTCCCGGCAACCGCCAAACCAACCCCTTGTGCGCCGCCCTATGGAATCCTGTTAGTGTCGGGCGACCACACCCATCAGCCAGGCTATGCCGAAGCACTGGCTGCGGACCCGCGGTGTCACCTGATTGCGGTAACAGATGAAGTGGATATCCCAGATCGCCGTCGTCGAAAGAACGAGCAGCTTGCACAACGGCTCGACGTTCCCTATCTGGACGACTTGGATTCGGCGCTAGCACGGGACGACATTCAAATTGTCAGTGTTTGTGCTGAACCCTATCGGCGCGGAAGGATCATCGTCAAGGCTGCCTACGCCGGCAAACACCTCTATCTCGATAAACCGTTGTGCGGTACCCAGGTGGAGGCGGACGCCATCGTGACCGCGGTGCGCGATGCCGGTGTCGTCGCGCATATGTTCAGCCAGGTCTGTTTTGATTCGGCACGAAAGGCACGCGCGCGTGTGTCGTCTGGGCAATTGGGCGACCTTGTTGCGATCCATACTGACCTCTGCTTTGCCAAAGGGCATTCTGGCACCGCAAAGCTCGACAAGCCTCGCCACGAGGCCGCTCAGCCCGACCGATACGAGCTGGTCGACTCCAAGCGCGAACTAACGAATGTGGGCATTTACAACGTGGTGCTGTTGCTGTGGCTCACGCAGCGCAACGTGCGACGAGTGGTTGCTTCGACGGGAAACTACTTCTTTTCCGAACATCAATCGAACGACATGGAGGACTTTGGTCAGGTCTTACTGGAATTCGACGGCGGCGTGACTGCGACGCTTTCCGCGGGCCGCCTGGGTTGGAAATCGCACCCCAGTAGCGGGCTCAATCGAATCTACCTCGTCGGGAGCCAAGATTCGGCCATCGTCGATGCACACCAACCACGCGTCGAAATGTGGACAGCGGGAGAATGTTGGGCGCCGCCCCAGCGTGATCCAGAAGATCCCATGGGGATGTGGCAGGCCCCGCCCAGTAGCCCATTTCGAGCGAAACCGAAGCTCGACTGGATCGTACCCGGCTCCACATCCTGGAAGCTGGACACGAGCTATTTTCTGGACTGCGTCGAGAAGGGGCGGGCCAGCGAAGTTCCCGTCGAGTTAGCGGCGGCCGCCACGGAGGTCTTATTGGCAGCCTATCGCTCCGCCGCCACGGGGCGGCCAGTCCAGCTGCCGCTAATCACACGTGGAGCGCATTGACGATGCTGCGTCAAACCAGTTTGTCAATTGAGGCATGGGATTGACATCCCGTTTGCGAGTCGCTCACGCCAAACTGTAAATCCGCTGCGCGTTATCGTGCAGCAATTTCCTCTGATCGGCCAGCGACCGATAGCTAATCACGGACTTGAGCGAATTCACCCAGCGCGAGTAACTGCCACCCAGCAGACAGACGGGCCAGTCGCCACCGAAGACGACCCGGTCCGGTCCAAATTCGTCCAGGCAGAAGTTGACGATCGGCGCAAAGATCTCTGGCTTCCAGTCACCTTTGGGAGCCCGTGCGATGATGCCCGAGATCTTGCAGATGACATTGTCGTGTTTGGCGAGTAACGCCAAATCACGTCGCCACCCGTCGGCGGTGTGCGATGGTTCCTCGTCAGTCTTCTTCAGGAACGACTTTGGATCAGCGTTGCCGCAGTGGTCCACGATGAAACGTGTATCGGGGCACATCGCGACCAGTCTTGCGCCATCGGCCAGTTCGGTCGGTCGCATACAGAGATCGAAACTCTTGCCGAAGCTTCCGAGTAAGTTCATCGAAGCCACAAACTGTTTCTGCAAGCAGATTCCCTGCGGCGTCGAGGGACCGTGCAGAACTTGACGTACGCCTTTGATGTACGAGTTGTCTTTGAAGTTGGAAATGTACGGCTTGAAGCCGGCGGAATTTGGACGACCGGAAATCACCGCACCACATGTTGGATGGTCGACGCTTCTTGATAACGCGATAACATGCTCTGCTTCGGCGACCTGCTGCCGCGGATCGACATCCACTTCCATATAAACGGCCTTGACGACATTCAGCCCCTTGGTTGCGGCCAAGTAGTCCTTTGTCACGTAGCTCTTGGCGAGCACATCTGGTGCACCGTCGAGCCAGGGCGGCCGAAACTTCGTCAGGTCCCACAGATGCTGATGGGTGTCGATGATCGGTAACTGCTTCTGCTGGTCGCCGGCACGTGAATGGCTCGCGTGGAAAGCCAGTTCGCTGAGCGTAGCCACTCCACTCAAGGCAGACAACGAACTGGTTTTGACGAAATCACGTCGCGTGACACGTGTCATCTTGGTTTCTCCCAAAAGTCGACATCTCGATCAGGGGTTGGCGAGCCCGCACGGTGCCAATGCCGCGGGCAATCCATGGTAACCTCCGGCAACGAGCCGTGCATCCAGGCACGGTCTTTCTCAACGGCACGATTCCTGGCTACCCGGTTTGCCTTGCTGCGGATGTTGGCGGGACCGCGTTGTTGGATACAATGGCAGAGTATCTGAAGAGAATCAGTGATCGAGGCATCTATCGAGAAGCGGGCATGAATGATGAACAGTCTTGAAGCAACGGGATTCGTCATTGGCGCACTGGAAACATTGCACATTTCCCACATGGGTGACAAACGAACCGTGACTTGCCACAATAGCTGCGTCGAAGGAGAACCAACGTGATTGAATTTGAATATGCGGCACCGGCCGATTTGGACGAAGCAGTTGGTCTGCTTGCAAAGGCTGGTGAACGAGCACAACTGCTAGCAGGCGGAACGGACATCATCGTGCAGTTGCGGGAAGGGCTTCGCAGAGCCGATTTAGTGATCGACGTCAAGAAGATTCCAGAACTCAGCAGGCTGGAGTTTTTACCAGAAACGGGTCTGCAATTGGGTGCCAGCGTACCGTGCTGGCAGATTTATGAGGACGCCAAAATCGCGGCCGCATACCCCGCCTTGGCCCAGGCCGTGAGCATGATTGGTGGATGGCAGATTCAAAGCCGCGCTTCGGTTGGTGGCAACCTCTGCAATTCATCTCCGGCAGCGGACTCCATCCCCGCGCTGATTGCACTCGGTGCCACTGCCCATCTGGCTGGACCGAATGGTCGCCGTACCGTCCCCGTCGCCGAGTTCTGCACCGGCCCAGGCAGAAACGTCGTGCAGAAAGACGAACTGCTCGTTGCGATCACGCTTCCGCCGTCACATGCCGGCAGCGGGTCGGCCTATCAGCGATTCACTCCTCGCAATGAAATGGATATCGCCGTCGTTGGAGTGGGATCGTGGATTCAGCTGGACGAGTCGCGCCAGCGCATCGAGGCCGCGCGAATTGCCTTGGGTGCCGTCGGGCCGACTCCGATGTTCGCGCAACAAGCTTCCGAATTCCTCACTGGCAAGGAAGCGAACGACGAACTTTTTGCCGAAGCCGGCGAGTTGGCCAAGCAAGTCGCCACACCAATTTCCGACATGCGCGGACCTGCCGAGTTTCGGATGCAGTTGGTGGGTGTGCTGACCCGACGAACACTGGCAGCGGCGGTCGAACACGCGCGAACATTTAGTGTGTAACGGACCGGACTACCGTAGTTCGGGTGCCGCCCACATTGTCGACATTAACAAGCTGGAACTGTTCAGGTGAAAAAACACGTACAGACTGAGATCAACGGCGAAGCGGTCGAGTTTCTCTGTGAACCACGACAGAGTCTGCTGGAAGTGCTACGCGACGATCTGTCGCTGACCGGCTGCAAAGAGGGTTGCAACAACGGCAACTGCGGTGCCTGCACTGTCATCATGGACGGCCGTCCCGTGAACAGCTGCCTGGTTCTGGCGGTTGAAGCCGAAGCTGCCCAAATTGAGACGGTTGAGGGGATCGCCGAACAGGGCCATTTGGATCCCGTGCAGCAGTGCTTCCTGGAAGGTGCGGCGCTGCAGTGCGGAATCTGCACACCGGGATTCATCGTTGCAGCCAAGGCACTGCTCGATAAGAATCCGGATCCTACCGAACAGGAAGTTCGCTTGGCGCTTGCAGGTAACCTGTGTCGTTGTACCGGCTACGACAAGATCATTCGCGCCGTCCTAGCGGCTGCCCAATCACGCCTCGCTACGCAGCCATAATTGCCAAGCGGATCTTGCCTGGGATTGCACCATCGAATCCAAGAGACTTTACGTGATCTTCCGAGTTTTCAATTGCAAACCGCACATTCATTTCTGAGCATCGCTTTGATCGCATACCGATTCACTGTAGCGGCCTTTCGCCGTTTGGACTCATGAAACAAATCGCCGCGGACGCTACACGTCGGTGTGACACGCACTAGAGTGCACAGGGGCAGCGCTGGCGGCAAGCCAAACAGGAGAACCAACGTGAGCACCGAAGCCGCATCAAACCAAGTTGACCAGAAGACGAAGTACAAAGTGATCGGCACTCGGCCGATCCGCCACGACGGTGCCGACAAGGTGACCGGCAAGGCGTTGTACACGTCCGACGTGCATCTGCCCAACATGGCCTACGGGGCGTTCGTCCGCAGTCCCCACTCGCACGCACGGATTCTGTCGATTGACACCAGCGAGGCGGACGCCATGCCGGGCGTGCTGGCAACGATGACGTCAGCCGACCTGCCCGATCCGTGGCATAAGATGGAAAACCTCGGAGAAGGTTGCATCAACTATGCTCATCTGTCCGGCAATGTCTTGGCACGTGGCAAGGCCCTTTACAAAGGGCATGCTGTTGCCGCTGTCTGCGCGACAAACTCGCATCTTGCCGAAGAAGCCGCGGCGAAAATTAAAGTCGAATACGAACCACTGCCGTGGGTGACATCGATTCTGGATGCGATGAAGGACGACGCGCCCCTGTTGCACGACAACCTCGTCACGCAGTCGCTTGGTGAGGCGTCGACCAAACCGAGTAACATCGCGCAGCACATTCATTTCGAGCAGGGTAATATGGAAGAGGGGTGGGCCGCCGCCGATCTGGTCATCGAACGAGAATTAAAGACATCGTCCATTCATCAGGGGTACATCGAACCGCATGTATCCATTGCGATGTGGAACGAAGACGGTCGCTTGAAAATCTGGACTGCGACACAAGGGGCATTCGTGGCGCGGCAACAAGTGGCCGAGCTATTGAAGATTCCAGTTTCGCAGGTGTTGGTAATCCCTTGTGAAATCGGTGGTGGATTTGGTGGCAAGGTCGCGGTCTTCGAACAGCCCGTCGCTGCAGTGCTCAGCCGCAAATGTGGTCGGCCCGTCAAA
This sequence comes from Pirellulaceae bacterium, assembly GCA_030744725.1. Classification (GTDB taxonomy): domain Bacteria; phylum Planctomycetota; class Planctomycetia; order Pirellulales; family Pirellulaceae; genus ARS98. Next base: position 23,896 of record JASLPZ010000028.1, on the reverse strand, counting down.
ATTGCCATGCGCCGCGACGAAGTATTTGAGGCGACGGGCCCGACACCGGGTTCCTGCATACGCGTCAAGCTGGGAGCAACCAACGAAGGCAAACTGACCGCCGCCAAAGCTTGGCTCGCATACGACGCAGGCGCGTTTCCTGGTGGTATGATCGGCCCTGGCTGTATGTGCATACTGAGTTGCTACGACATTCCCAACGCCGTCGTCGATGGCTATGACGTGGTTGCCAACAAACCAAAAGTGCAGGCCTATCGCGCTCCTGGCTCGACTCAAGCGACAACGGCCATGGAAACGGTGATGGACGAACTTGCCTGCAAGCTGAACATCGATCCCATCGAATTTCGCCTGAGAAATGCCGCGATAGAAGGGACGCGACGCGTTGATGGTCCGGTCTTTCCGCGAATTGGGCTGGTGGAAACGTTGGAAGCGACGCGTGACAGCGATCATTGGAATGCGCCGCTGGAAGGTCCCAACCGTGGCCGCGGGATGGCCTGCGGGTTTTGGTTTAACGCCGGGATGCAGTCCAGTGCGACTGCGGCCGTCAATCCAGACGGCACCGTCACGCTGGTGGAAGGGTCGACTGATATCGGTGGCACGCGTGCTTCGATTGCCATGCAACTGGCCGAGACGTTGGGCATTGCTGCGGAGGATGTGCAGCCACAGGTCGGGGATACTGACAGCGTTGGTTACACGGACGTGACGGGCGGTAGCCGCGTGACGTTCGCAACTGGCTTGGCCGCCCATCATGCGGGGCTCGACATTCAAAAACAGATGATCGCCCGCGCTGCGGATCTCTGGGAATGTGACGCCGCCGAAATCAAGGTCGAGAACGGTGTTTTCCGACGGAACGGCGACGCGATGTCGTTCAAAGAACTGGCTGTCAAGCTGATCAACGCCGGCGAGCCGATCGTCGGTCGTGCCAGTGTGGCACCGCAAGTGTCGACCAATGCGTTCGGCGCACACGTCGTGGATGTCGAGGTTGATCCGGAAACCGGCAAGGTCACCATCTTACGTTACACTGCGGTCCAGGATGCGGGTAAAGCGATCCACCCAAGCTATGTCGAGGGCCAACTGCAGGGCGGTGCCGCCCAGGGGATCGGTTGGGCACTAAACGAGGAATATTTCTACGACGACCAAGGGCACATGCGAAACGCAAGTTTCCTGGACTACCGCATGCCTACCGCTTATGATCTGCCGATGATCGACACGATTATTGTGGAAGTGCCCAACCCCGATCATCCGTACGGCGTGCGCGGCGTCGGTGAAGTTTCCATCGTGCCACCGCCCGCCGCGCTGGCCGCCGCGATTCACCGCGCGACTGGGTGTCGAATCCGCGAGTTGCCGATGTCACCTCCGAAGGTCTGGATGGCGATGCAAGAAAGGTGAAACGTCAGGAACAGGAACGACTCATGGTCCGCGTTTTCATTCCGTCCCCGCTTCGCAAGTTGACCGACGACCAGTCGCCGGTTGAAGTTGCGGCCACGACGCTGCGCGAGGCGATTGTTGCTTTGGAACAGCAGTTTCCGGGGATTCGACAGCAGCTTTGCGAGGGGGACAGTCTGACGCCGACGCTGCAAGTTTCCATCGACGAAACCATGACGCGGCGGATGTCGGCGGCGTTGAAACCAGATAGTGAAATCCACTTTCTTCCCGCGATAGGAGGCGGTTAAGCCCGCACCGGAACATCGATGAAATTGCCTCAGCTTGGATGCCACAAGAACGAACTTGATACGCCGGCGCTCTGTGTCGACCTGGATGTGATGGAAGCCAACTTGAGGGCAATGGTCGCTTCGTGCCGCGAGCATGGTGTCGGTTGGAGACCGCACACAAAATGCCACAAGTCGCCGGTGATCGCCCATAAAGTGATCGATGCTGGGGCGATTGGGATCACATGCGCTAAGCTTGGCGAGGCAGAAGTCATGGCGGCAGGTGGCGTGCGGGACATTCTGATTGCGAACCTGATCGTCGGTGTCCAAAAAGTCGCCCGCTTGGTCGAACTGCGGCGGACTGCCGATCCGGTGATCTGTATCGACCACATCGACCAGGCGCGACCAATTAGCGATGCAATGGCCGCCGCAGGACTCAGCTTGCGCGTCATTTTGGAAGTTGACATTGGGTTGCACCGCGTCGGTGTCCTGCCAGGCGATGCGACATTGGAATTAGCACGGCAAGTTGCGGCACTGCCCGGCATCACCTTGGCCGGCATCATGGGTTACGAAGGCCATCTGCTCTGTATTGATGATCAGGAAGAGAAAGCACAGGCGATTTCGGCGGCCCTGACCGTACTGACGGACACGGCCGAGATGTTGACCGAGCATGGTCTGCCGTGTCAGATCGTGTCATGCGGTGGAACAGGTTCGTTCAAGTTTGCAATCATGCATTCAGGCATCACGGATGTGCAAGCCGGCGGCGGCATGTTCATGGACGCGTTCTATCGGCACAAGTGCCAGGTCACTGACTGGGGACATGCATTGACTGTGGTCGCCACGATCGTCGGCAGACCCGCACCGTCGCGGGCGATCATCGACGCGGGCAAGAAAACCATGGACGGAAACACGCATCTTCCGCTGGCGCTCGCGCGCGACGACATTCGGGTTGATAGTCTCTCGGCCGAACACGGCACGCTGCATCTGGAACCGACCGCCGGGTCGCTGAAGATCGGCGACCGTCTGGAGTTCATCCCGGGCTACAGCGATATGACGTGCGTGATGCACGATCATTTCTTGGGGTTCCGCAACAACCAGCTGGAAGTCATTTGGCCGTTGGAGGGACGAGGGCGACTTCAGTAGGCTGTCAGGCGATGCGTCATCCTACTGCTCATTGATTTCTCGGAGCTTGGCCTTCAGTTCGTCCGTGACTTTCGCCGAGTCGGCTCGCAGACGGTAATGGCCGTCCTGGTCTTGGTCGAGATCAAGCTGTATGTGAATTCCCTCCTCTCTGAGCAGGGCGTAGGCCTCGTCGACGAAGCGGATCAGATCATCATTTTCGGTTTGAAGTTCTTGCACCGAACTCTGGGATGAGATTTGCCGAATCTGAGATCTCGGCGTATTCAGTTCAACAGACTGCGTTCGGCGGCCTAGCCACCACCCTAACGCAAGCATTACAGAGAGCGCTGCGAAGACGGAAATCCCAATCCAGACCTTCGACGTCATCGGTTTTCGCGCCATCCGGAACTCTACCTCCCGCCGTTCGACGTGTTTCGCCGAGGCTAAGTTCCACAGTTCTTTTGGAAAACGACTGATTTTCTGGTGGCGTTCATAACAGGTCGCTAGCGTGTCCATCACCCTGGCCCCGTACGATGAGACGTGGCGGCTCTTTCGGCTCAGATAATCAACCGCACGCCGCCCAGTTCCGCCAGACCGTACAGGAAGTGATCGCCCGGCGAACCGATGAACATGAAATTCTTTGGAATCCGCCATTTCTTAGACAACTCGTCGACCAGTTCGGGGCCAAATGTCCCTTCGACGATCATCAGATCGATATCGATTTCCGGATACGCGTCGTCCAAAAACTCGACATCCTGCTTGAACTTGTCGGTGACTTCCGCTTGGTCACCTACCACCGTGACGATCTTGATGCGATTGGTGTGTTCATTGTGCCGCACGTATAACATAGCGTTGTTCAAGTTGCCGATATTGTCGCCGCGCGTGAAGAACACGACCTGTTGAGAATTGATCTCTTTGATCTTGGTGCGGATGTAATCGACCATGTTGTGCATCGGTCCGATCAGCGAGGCGATGCTGGCGCGGATCACAAACAGACAGCCTTTGAGGATCGCAATCCGACCCAGCATGACAGCGACGATCAACAGGGCCGGCACGAAATACTGCAAGAACACCGTCAGATTCGACAATCCATCCATACCTTTGGCAACGCCTTCGTGACCTCCGACGACGTGAATGTCACCCACAATCGTGTGAATTTCGAGTTTGGCCTTTGAACCTTTCTCGGCCGTGGTAAACGTCAGCGTTTCGCCTGCCGCGGCGGCGGTTACGGCAGTTTCATTCGTACTTTGATTGATGACGCCCGCAGCTTCTAGAAACGTCATTCCCGCGGCTAAATCGATTTCGGCTTCGCCTTTGATGCTGATCACGGCGATCGAGGCGTCATGCTTGATCGTCCGGCTCTTGTCGACCAAGAACAGTTTTGCAGGACGTTTCATCGTGGCATTGCCAACCAAACCGACGATCACAGCAGCCAGGGCCAACAGCACGACGATCCAGGAAGCGCGCACCGGACGTGGTAGTCGCGCCCGCTTCACCTTCAGCAAGATATTGCCGATGCAAAACAGGGCCATCACCGCCAAGAAGGAAAACGTGTAAACGCCGGCAAGAGCTTCAAGTTCGCCCTTAGTGATCAGCAGCACGGAGACGGATAGGATAAAAAACGCGATGATGATCCGATGCGTCGTGCCACGCTTGTTCGTTTTGAGTAGTGATTGAGGCAGGCAGCGGTCAAGTGCCATCCGGTGGACAAGCCCCGTGACGCCGACGAAGCTGGTCAGCACGGCACCACTGAGCACCAGCACGGCATCCGCGGAAATCAGATATGACAGCCAGTCGCCACCTGCGTCCCGACCGAGGTCCGCCAGCAGAGATGCCTTATTCTGATCATTGATATTGGCGATCGGAATCACGGCCAGTGCCAAAAGCGCCATCAAGGGGTTGAAGATACCGACGGCCAGCCACATATTGCGCAGCGTTTTCGGAAACACACCCTCGGCTTGTTCTTCGACGAAATTCGACGAGCTTTCAAACCCGGAAATACCCAACAACGCCGCAGAAAATCCAAAAAACAGGGCGGGCAGCAGACCCATCATTCCGATCTCAGTCTCGAACTCAGTCGGCGTGTTCATATTGGTGGAGAATGTGCTGAGACCATGCCTGGCAATGTAGATCGCGCCCACAAGGGCCAGCAGTGTCAGTGCGCTAAGGTGGGTGATGAAGATCCCGATGGCGACCCATGCGGATTCGGAAATACCGATGATCGTCAAAACCATAAACGCGGCCAAGAGGCCGATGGTCACGCTCATCACGGTCCAGTACGACCAATGGTTCTCCCAGAAATTCTGCAGGTAGTGAATTGCCTCGTTGGCCGAAAGCACGGCCGTTGCCATGTACGAAAGGATTGTCAGGCAAGCGGCGATGGATGCGCGGAACTTACTGGTGGTGTTGAGCAGCGCGTTGTAGGCACCGCCATTGAGAGGCAAGGCACCGACGACCTCCGAGTAGATCGACCGGAACAAGTACAATAGCCCGGCGACAAGCAGCAACGACAGAGGTGCCCAACGCCCCGCCGCCAAGATGGCCAATGCGGAGACGTACAGGCAGGACGACGTGATGTCGTTGCCACAAATTGCGGTGGCAGGGAGTTGGCCCAGCCCACCGTGTTTGTGTTCGGTAATGTGGGGCTTGGCGGTCGCTTGATCAGACATTCGTATCGGCTTCCACTTCCGTACGAAACGAGCGGGAAGAGCACGAGGCACGGGTTCGAATTAGGTCAGTTGCAGCGAGTACACTGTTGGGCCAATTTCTTCGGTGACAACAGTACCAAACAAAGTGTGGGCCGTCGCGTCATAAATGGCCACCGGAAGGGTCTGCCCAATTTGCCGCACGTTACCATCAAAGACGACAATTCGATCGCAGTGCGTTCGACCGGTCAGTTGCTGCAGCGGTTCGTCTTGCAGCCCCTTACGAACTGTCAGCTTGCTTGGTCCTTCGATCAATACATCCACACGTTGGCCCAGAAAACACTGATTGTCTTCTTCGCTGATGGCGGATTGAATCGCCAGTAGTTCGTTGTTGCGATCTTGCTTGACATCCAGCGGTACATCGTCCGGATAGAGTTCAGCGCCTCGCGTGCCGGGCCGTTCGCTGTACTTGAAGATGAAGCTGTTTTTGAAGCGGCACTCTCTTGTCAATTTGACGGTTTGCTCAAAATCTTCGTCGGTCTCGCCACAGAACCCTACAATGAAGTCGCTGGAAACAGCCGCCCGCGGAACGATCTCGCTGATGCGTCCCATCATGTCTCGGTAGTCGCCGACCGTGTAGCCTCGCTTCATCCTCTCCAGAATTCGATCCGCTCCGCTCTGCAGTGGCACATGCAGATAAGGTGAGACTTTCGAGAGGTCATGGACGGCCGCGAGCAATTCGCGTGTCATGTCCTTGGGATAATTTGTGACGAACTTGATTCGTTCCAGCCCGTCGATCTGCTGTAACTGACCAAGCAATTCGGCCAGACGTGTCGTCTTGCCGTCGGCACTGAAGCGATAGCTGTTGACGGTCTGGCCGAGCAACGTGATCTCCTTGCAACCTTGATCGGCCAAAATACGTGCCTCTGCCACGATCAGCTCGGGTGGCCGACCCTGTTCCGGCCCACGCGTCATTGGAACAATACAATAGGTGCAGAATTTGTCACACCCGATTTGAAGTCGCAGATACGCCTGAAATGGTGTGGGTCGCATTTCTGTATCTCGGAGCGGATCAAAGGTTTCATGCGACCGCTTGATGTTCTCCACCGATCCGTCGCGACGCCCGAGACTGACGGCGACTTGCCGACCATTACCAGAGGTGATGTTCTCCACCAGTTCGGGAATCTGCTGCAATTGCCCGGGGCCGACGATCAGGTCGACGTACGGTGCCCGTTCGAAGATCAACTTCTGATCTTTCTGCGCCATGCAACCCATCACGCCGATTACTTTTTTTGGATGTTGTTGCTTCAGACGTTTGAGCTTTCCGAGCGAGCTGTACGTCTTTTCTTCGGCGTGTTCACGCACGCTGCAGGTGTTCAGCAACAGCGTATCGGCTTGCTGTGGATCTTGGGTCAGCGAATACCCATGCTTGCGCAAACTAGCGACAACCATTTCGCTGTCCAAGACATTCATCTGGCAGCCAACCGTTTCGAGATACAGCTTTTTCGACATGGAGGCAATTCAAGGTCAACAGCGCTGGGCGGCGTTCCGGCTACGCGGCCCGACGGGATTTGGCTTCTTCTTGTCTGAGTTCTTCCTGCACCCTGCGGCGTGTTTCATTCCGTTCCTCGTTGCGCAGCCGTTGCCGCTCGGCTTCCGCCTCTTGGGCCAGCTCATCAATCAAATCATCTCGTCTGCGTCGCATCATGCGTACCAACGTCACGATTGCCACATAGGCAGCCGCGCTCAACAGGGCGAATTCCCAGAAGTTCATGGTCATGGTCTTGTTCTCTGCACTCCGTTGTCATGATTGGCCTGCCGAGATTGAAGCTGCCTATGTTACCACGTGCTGCCACGTTGCCGCGAGGGGGATTTCAGCCGTTGGCGGGGTTGTGTCACAGGCTGTTTTTCGGGCGAACTGATGATTCGGGCTTGTCCAGCAGTGCCCTATCGCTACGAGAATCACAGTTGGGTAAGACAACGTGGTACCCGAAACCCACCGATCGGCGCAGGGTTAGCTGCCAAGCAGGTCGCCGACTGTGACGGGATGCCCTCGCAAAAATGCGGCAGTATCCATGATACGTTTGCCGGCCGGCTGAACTGTTTGAATCAACAAGACTCCCTCGCCTGTCGCCACATGCAGTCCCGCATTGTCGATCCGGATGATCGTTCCGGGCGTCGCATCGGTGGACGGATTTGCGGCGAGCGATACCTGGTCGACAATCAATCTTACCGGTTGGCCCGCGGGTCGTTGCCATTGCGTGAACGATCTCGGCCATGGTTTGAGCGCGCGAATCTGATTTCGAATCTGTGGTGCTGTCTGTCTCCAGTCGATATTCCCATCGGACTTCTTTAGGCGTGGCGCCCGCGAGGCAAACGACTGATCTTGTATCGTACCTAGCATGGACGTCCGGTCCCAGGCTTCCAGCATACCGATGGATTGATGAACTGGCTTCACGCCCAGTTGTGACAATCTTGGCTCGAGTTCCTCGGCCGTTTCGTCGTCTCCGATGGGCGTCGACCGAGTGATCAGGCAAGGGCCGCCGTCTAGTTGAGGCGTCATGTGGATGACAGCCACACCGGTTTCCGTGTCGCCTTTTAAGATGGACCATTGCACTGGCGCGGCACCTCGGTACTTAGGCAGCAACGATCCGTGCAAGTTGATTCCGCCCAGCGGTGTGATGGCGAGCGTTTCTGGGGAGAGAATCTGGCCGTAATCACAGACGACAAACAAGTCAGGACGTAGTGCAGCTAACTGGGTTCGCGCGCCTTCGCTATTCACATCGTCGGGCGCGATGACCTCGATTGCGTGTTGTCCCGCTACGTCTCGCACGGGATTTGCCGGTGGTTTGCCTCGCGTGCGCACCGGCGGAATAGGACGGGTCACCAGGACGACTACGTCATGTTCCGACGTGATCAGGGATTCAAAAGTCGGCACGGCAAAGGGACCGGTGCCCATCATGATGATTCGCACGAGGCAATTTCTGGGGTTGGTGAGGGGAAGATCTTCTCACTTCTTCACTTAGCAGTACTTCTGTTCCCACACGACACGACGTTGTGCAATTTCTTGGTCGCCGGGGATGCCGCCGGCATCACGTTGGCTGGCGAACTCCGTTTCGAATTCGTCGAGCGCATCAAATACCTCAAGTTTGTTCGTTTCACTCATCCGATCCACGAACAGCACGCCGTCCAGGTGATCCAATTCGTGCTGGACGACTCGCGCGAATAGCCCACTCAGATCGGCTTGAATTTCCTGGCCATCAATTCCGTACGCATTCACACGAATCTGCTTGGGACGCTTCACAGGGCCGTAGAGATCGGGCAGACTTAGGCAGCCCTCTTCCTTCTCCTCCAGTCCTTTGGGGCGACTGATCACGGGGTTGATGAAGACAAATTCCTCACCTTCACCCGCCTTGGCCTCCAAATTGACGACGAACAACCGGATCGGTAAATCGACTTGATTTGCCGCCAATCCCACGCCGCGAGCCTCGTACATCACGTCAAACATGTTGCTCACAAGCTCTCGCAATTCTGCGTCCACGCGCTTTACCGGCAAGGACTTGTGGCGCAGTGTTGGGTGTGGGTACGAGACAATCTGCAAAATAATCCTCCTCAGGTGGCTGCCGCGATTCAGATGGCTGAAAGGATTATAGCGCGACGGTCGCTTGTCACAAACCGGGTCGCAGCAACTGTTTCCATGCGGTTAGCCCGATTTCATTCGCGTTGACGCAATTTCAGGCGAGGTCTAGAATTGCACGGTGTTTTTGGGCGTAATCCTCTATTTGGAAAGGTGTTTCGTCTTGTCGATCGAAATGGCCTGGGAGTCCACGGCGGGTAGCTGGGAGGCCGATTCCGCGGCACCGCGGCGCGGGCTTCCAGCTTGGTTACTGTCCGTCATGTTGCATGTGACGGGCATGATACTGCTGGCGTTTCTACCGCAGGCGACGTCGCGTCAGGTTGACACCAAGGCGCATCGCGTGGCTGGGATTGCGCTGGTTCAGCGAGACCGGTCAAAAACAGAGTACTTGACCGAAGACAACGTCGACTCCATCGCGTCGATCGTCTCGTCCTCGACTTCGTCTCCGTCATTGGTTCTGCCGTCCATGGATCAGGCCGCAACCCCCGCCCTGGCCTTGGCGCTGCCATCGGCCACCGGATCGCTGTCGACATCGGCCTCCATGCCAGCAGCCGGCGGTTTCACAGCCGCTAATCAACCGTCCAGACGTGTCGGAGATGGACAGGCCTCGACGCAAGTGTTCGGTGCCCAGGGGACCGGCAGCAGGTTTGTGTACGTATTTGATCGATCCGCGAGTATGCGAGGGTTTCAAGGACGACCTATGGCGGCGTCGCGGACAGAGTTGCTCAAGAGCCTGGAAAGCCTCGAGAGCATTCATCAATTCCAAATCGTCTTCTACAACGACAAGACGTCGGTTTTCAACCCGCATCGGCCACGTCCACCTCAATTGATGTTTGGTACGGACGAGAACAAGGAGTTAGCTTCCGCGTTTGTTCGCAATGTCGTGCCAGCCGGTGCTACCCGGCATCTGGATGCGCTGCGTCAGGCACTGGGTATGCAGCCTGACGTCATCTTCTTTTTGACCGATGCCGCCGAACCGCAATTGACTCCTAGCGAACTGGCCGACATCCAATCGCGAAATCGGACCGGAGCTGTGATCAACTCCATCGAATTCGGTTCGGGACCGTCCCAGGGGGGCGACAACTTCTTGGTCAAACTGGCTCGCCAAAACGGTGGAAAACACGTCTATGTCGATGTTACGCGACTGGGCAGATAGTAACCGACATATGATTACGAAATTAATAGTCCTGCACAAACTTCGATCGATTGCGTCGATCTTCGTCGTTTTCACAACCGTCCATGCCGTGGGCCGGATGCCTGCTACTGCGGCCGATCGTGTGTTCTTAAGAACACCGAGCGGTCTTGGCGAGTCGCGTGTCGTAGGTAACGTCGAAGAATTCACGGGCGACCAACTGGTGTTGCGACATCCCAGCGGTCGCCAGCAGACATTCAAGTCTGACCGCGTGCTGCGTGTCGAGAGCGACAGGTCCGCGCCACATCAACTAGCCCGAGCGAGCTTTCATCGCCACCGATATCAAGAATCGCTCGAAGAGTACTCGAAGGCGTTGCGGATCGAAAAAAGGAAGTGGGTACAGCGTCAGCAATTGGCAAAGATCACCTGGTGTTACCGCAATTTGGGTCAGTTCGAACAGGCTTCGGCGTCGTTCCTGGCGCTCTATCACAGCGACACGACGACACAGCATTTTTCGGCGATTCCGCTGGTGTGGGGTGGCCGGCCACCTGACCTGGCAGTCGAACGCCGCGCCGCGACGCTGTTGGCCGATGCCAAACAGCCGGCAGGTCAGTTGATCGGTGCCAGTTGGCTGTTGACTACGGCCAAACGTCCTGAAGCTCTGCAGATGCTACGCAGTCTCACGAATGCCACTGACGCCAGGATCATCTTCTTGGCGGAAGCTCAAACGTGGCGGACACAGCTTGCCACGCTCACCGACGCTGACGTGATCCGAATGCAAACGCGTGTTGAGGCCATGCCGCAGGCGATCCGCGGCGGTCCCTATTTCTTGTTGGGCACCGCGCAGGCGCTACGCGGCCAGCCCGCCCGGGCTGCGCTGGCCTTCCTGCGCATCCCAATCAATTTTCCAGAAGATCGCACGCTCGCCGCACAGGCGCTGTTGGCGACTGGAAGCGAACTGGAGACGATCAACCGACCTGGTGAAGCTCGTGGATTGTATCGAGAGATCATCGTCGACTACGCTGACACGCCGATGGCCGCCACCGCCCAAGGGCGGTTCGCGGCACGATCACCGTCCAATGCAGATAACGCGACCTCAGACAAGAACAGCTCAGACAAACGCAACACAGAAAAGAAGAAACACTGAATGATCAAGCCATCCATTACGCTCTGGTTTCTCATTGCAGTTGCTGGCCTCCAAGGTGTTGCTTGGGCACAAGGCCCAGGCGGCACGACTGAAGCACAGCCGGCGAGTGAAGGCTTTTTCAGTATCATCTTCTCAGGTGGTTGGGTCGGATTCCTGATTGTGCTGTTGTTGTTCGCCCTTTCGATGACGGCGGCGTATCTCGTATTCGAACATATCATGACCCTTCGTCGCAGCGAGATCATGCCCGAGGGTCTGGGCGACGAGGTTCGGCAGCGTCTGCTCGCTGGCCAGATCGATGAAGCCAGCCAATTGTGTCATCAGCGACCGAGCTTCCTGTCGTTTGTTCTGTTGAACGGCCTGACGGAGATTGAAGGTGGCTGGTCAGCCGTGGAAAAGGCGTTGGAGGATGCGACAGCCGAGCAGTCGGCACGGCTATTTCGAAAGATCGAGTACCTTTCGGTGATTGGCAACATCGCCCCCATGGTCGGCTTGTTGGGAACAGTCACGGGAATGGTGTTCGCCTTTCAACAGGTTGCCAGCACACAAGGCTCGGCCGGAGCGGCGGATCTGGCCGAAGGGATCTATCAGGCTCTCGTGACGACTGTGGGAGGCTTGCTCGTGGCGATTCCCTCATTGGGTGCGTTTGCCGTGTTTCGAAATCGCGTCGATCAGTTGGTGGCCGAGGCAGCGTATGTCGCGCAGCACGTCTTCACGCCGCTGAAACGCCGTCGCGCGCCCAACCCCGGCAAGGCCGCACCGCCACCGGTTGAAGGAGGGCGCTAATGCGAGTCCCGCAGAATCTCCGAAGTGGTGACCTTGGGTTCGACATGACGCCCATGATCGATGTTGTGTTCTTGTTGATCATCTTCTTCCTGGTCTCCAGTCATCTCGCTCGGCAGGAAGCGCAGATGGCCCTGCCGTTGCCGATCGCCGATAGTGGCACCAAAGCTGAAGATATTGAAGGCCGCCGCTTGACGTTAAACGTGAAGGGCGACGGGGAGATGATCCTGGCGGGGCGTCCTGTCACGCGCCAAGAACTTGGCCAGCGACTGGTCGTCGCGCGTGAAGCCGCCAACGGCGAACTCGAAGTCCGCATCCGCGGCGACCGCGAAGTGCCATATCGCCATATCTCGCCAATCATGTTGTCGTGCGCCCGCACGGGTATCTGGAACGTAACTATCGGTGTCTATCGCACGGAGGATGCGCGCTGATGCGTCGACCATCCGTCTATACCGATCGTCGAAGCGCTTTGGACGTCAAGATGACGCCGATGATCGACGTCGTGTTCTTACTGCTGATTTTCTTTGTCTGGACATCAAGCTTCAATATTGTCGAATACGCTTTGCAAAGCAGTGTCTCAGACGCGACCGCTGGTGCTGCCGCCGAGCCGCTGGAGAGGCCGCCCGAGGAGATCGATTTGCATGAAGTTGTCGTGCGAATCGTGTGGATCGACGGCCAACCGGGCTGGCGAATCAATGACAGACCGATTCCCGCTCTCGACGAAGTGCGTCGACAACTGACGGCCATCTTTCAAGCCAACCAGGCGGCGCCTGTGATCATTCATCCCGATGCGGATACGCCGCTGAACCACGTGATCGCTGCGTACGATATTTCGCGTTTGATCGGTTTCGAAAAAGTGAATCTAGCCGCCGAAGATGCTTGAGTTGTTGTGATGCCGCCAGACGGCATCGGAAACGTACTGCCATGCGCCGAATTGAAACCAGTTTGACTAACGCAAGTTGGGCCCTCACAGCGATTTTGGCGAGCAGTTTTCTGCTGGCGCTGTGCTGCGTTTCGTCGAGCATGGCAGCGGTTGAAGAAGTTGACCAGCAATTTGTCGACGGACTGCGGCAGCGGCGGTTGTTTTCGCTGGCCGAGACATTCTGTCTTGGGCGGCTCGATACGCCTCAGAAGACTAGGAGCGATACGGTTCATTGGTCCATCGAGCTGATTCGGACCTATTCCGCTCAGGCCGTCAATACCGTGGGGGCTGCCCGCGACACGTCTTGGCAAAAAGCAGCGGACATCGCTCGGCAATTTGAATTCGCCAATCCAGATCATCCTCGCCTGCCGCTGGTCCAAGTTCAGGCCGCACTGGCACTGTTAGCGCAGGGCGAACTTGCGCGGATGGAAGCCGAAGTTGGGTCGGCACCGGACCAGGCTCTCGCCCTCGCTCGCACGACGATTCGTGCAGCGGCGAGGAAACTGGAAGCCATCGACGAACATCTGACGAAGACGATTCCATTGCCGGCGCGCAATACACGGCAGCCGGATGCGCTGACAGCCGCGGAATTGAGTTCCTTACAGCAGAACGTTCGCTACCAATGGGCACGTGCTTTACGCAATCAGGCGCTCTGTTATCCCGTGGGAAGCGCCGATCGTGTGGCGGCCTTGACACAAACTGTAAAGAAGTTGGAACAGCCCCTGCAAGTCCTTCCCGCCGATGATCCGCTGGTGGCGCGAATCAAGATCGATCAGTCTGTCTGCCATCGATTGCTTGGTGAATTGAAAACTGCAGCGATGATGTTGAACGGTTTGGATACGGAGGATCATCCGGATTCGATTCGGCTGGAGGCGCGGGCCGAGTCGATTCGACTGTTGGTTACCGCCGGACAGCTGGATGAAGCCCTGAAGACTCTCGGCAAGGGTCGCGCGATCAATGGTACCGAATCGGCTGAACTGGATTTCGCTTATCTGGAAGTTTATGTGGCCAAATGGCGTAAGACGGGCAGTGCGTCTGGCAGCAACGACGCGGCTGAATGGGAGAAGAAGTCCGTCGCGACACTGGAGTTTATCGAGCAGACGCATGGTCCCTATTGGGCTCGTCGCGCCGAGCTATTACTCGTAGGCGTCAATCAGCGAGCGGGTAGTGGCAACGTGAACATCTTGGCCCGCGCCGCTCGTGACCTGTATTTGAAGGGCCGCTTGAACGATGCCGTGCTGGCATACGACAAGGCAGTGCAAGCAGCTCAGGCGAGCAGTGACGGGCGGCTGGCATTCTCGCTGGCCTACAAAGCGGCGCTGATCGAACAGCAGCGCCAACATTACGGCGATGCGCGGAAACGATTTCGTGAACTGGCGCAGTCGCAACAGACAAATCCGCTATCGGACAACGCGCATCTGCTGGCGATCGTGAATCTGGCGCAAGAGGCGAAGGCGGACTCGAGCCTGTTGTCTGATTATGCGGCCTGGTTGAGCGAACATCTGCAGACATGGCCGTCATCCGAAACGGCCGATACCGCGCGGCTCTGGTTGGGGCAACTGCATGAAGCCAGGCAGCAGTGGGAATTAGCTGTCGATAATTTCTCAGCGATTACATTTTCGTCGGAACAGTTCGCGGTGGCAGTCTCATCTAGCGCGCGATGTTGGACGAAGTGGCTGGAAGTGTTGGCTGCCGCCGATCAGCCGGTCGAAGAGACGGCGCAGTCTGCGATCCGTTACCTTGATACTGTCTTGCGCCGGAATGAATCCAGGTTGCCAGATCAGTGGGGCGCGCTGGATGGCGAATGCCTGATCAGTTTGGCGCGGATTCAGTTGCGGTACTTGCGGTCAAACCCAGTTCAGGTTGAACAACTCTTGCGCGTTGGAATTGAACACGCCGAGGATTCTTCCATTTGGCGTAACACCGCACAGTCGTTGCTGGTGCTGGCCGTGCTCAAGAAACCGAACGGTCAACAGGAGTCACAGCGATTGCTTGCAGAAATCGGTGACACCTCGACGGGTCAGTTGCTCGAACTACTGGCTGGCATCGAACAAGCCGCCGCAGATTCACCCCAGTTAGCGGCCTCGATCGGGACGCTGGAGCGTGACATTGCTGATCGGTTGCTACGTGCCGACGAGCAACTCGATCCCACGCAACAGTTGCGCATTGCAATGATCCGTGCCGCCGCATTGGTCAGGCTAGGCGATGGCGAAGCAGCTCTCAACGCATATGCCACTTTGGCCCGGAAGTACACAAATCAGGCGACCGTGCAGGTCGCGTATGCTGAACAGTTGTTGTTGAACGAAGATCGCGAGCAGCTGCTGTTGGCACTGTCTCAATGGCGGCGTGTTGCCACCAAGACGAGGCCTCGCACAGCCCGTTGGTTTCGCGCCAAGTATTCCGTCGCCCTGGCCCATTTCAAATTAGGTGATAAGAAGGCCACCGCCGACTTGATTCGTTATCTACAGGCGACGGAAGATCTGGCAGCGAGTGGTCTGGAAGGCGAGTTCCGTGAATTGCTCGAGCGCTCCCGGTAATCGGTTTTCGCAAATCAGACGTCGATCGCGTCTGCGCGTCTCATGTCCGCCCTATGAAACGAACGACGGCTCAATATGTCGAAAGGGCATCATGGACCAAACAATCGCGGTGAGGGCGACAAGCGTACCCACACCGATTAACAGTGTTTGAATGAACATGGTGTTGACCTCCTTGCGTTGGTAGTGTTTCCCCGTTGTGGCGCTTTCTTTCGGCGGTTGAGGAAACGCATACGTCGTGCCGAACAGTTGGGAATCGCTGTGCTAGCTGTGCACAAGCCGTTCGTGGGACCCGTCTTAGAATTGTGCGCTTGCGCGCATTACACGTGCCGTATATCCAAGAATGTCCGTGATCATATTGATCGGGGCGCCGTCTTTTTAATATCACTTTTGCCCACTGAGAATCACGAATCGGTGAGCGCAAAATAAAGGCGCCCTGCTACCGTAGCATCAGGACGCCTTTGTTGTTCTTGCCAGGTTACGTAATTGGAAAAGTCTTTCTGATCCGATCGAACCGGCGAAGTCACTTGTCTTACCAAGGGCCACGAATGTAATAGATGCCAAACTGATCGGTATGGCTGGGCCAGTTTGGTGTTCCTCGAAAGGGAAAACCTCCGATTTCCATTTCACCCTGGTAGTTCCGATAGTAGCGATGGTAGATCGGCGACATGCTACTCTGCGCGACACCCCATCCCATTTTCGTTTGCATGTGGGCAGTGGGTGGCACGACCAATGCTACCGGACCTCCCCGGCTGGTGTTGGAATATTCGCCATGCCAGGGGCGAACGCGCGAATACCTGAGCGCGCGCCGTTGGGAATCCGCGGCGCTGGCCGTCTGCGAAACTGCACTGGCAATCAGCGCGACAAACATCAGAAGAGTGAGTTTCTTCATCGGGGGATCCTTTCGACCTGCGCTGTCGGTTCAACTGTTTCGTGTGAAAATTGCCTACCACCAACGGACATGTGTTCGCGTGAATCCACGGCCTTCATCGCTGTAGCGGTGGTATGTTCGCGAGTGCTTGTACAGCAGTTCGTGCGGCATGAATGGTTGGTAGGTGTAGTAGGTGTGGCCCACGGACGCCGGGACCGGTCCGGGTGACATGTACATTTGCGCGGCGATACCGCCGCAATTTGCTTGGGCATAGAAATTGTAAAACAGGTCTGGGCTGCCGTTGTGGATTTGGCCGCAATTGACGCAAGTACGCCTATGCTGTGCCGTTGCGGTTTTCGTGGTCGCATCGAGGAAGCTCGAGCAAGCCACCAGCGCCAGCGCGATCAACGTAGAACGAAGCAAGAAGTGAAGCATCAGGCTCTCCTTGAAGCTGGTAAGTTCCTTCCCCAATGGGTGAGTGATTGCGGGAGGGAGCGCTCGGTGGGATTTTTGTTCTTGGGTAGGTTCGTACCGGCCAGGCAATGCTCAATAATGAATGGGCGGTTTGCGATTCCGATTGGTGGGAGTTTTCACACCTGCTAGCGGATTTGACCGTGCCATCACTTGCAAACTCTGCTCAGCGGGCCGCTGTAAAGATGTTTCGGCGAGGTCGTATGGTTCTGGTGAGTCTTTATTTTCTCGTCGTGCCAATCGTACCTGCCCTACCGGACCGGGAAACAAAGCCGGGTGGGAAATGACCCTTAGAACCGGTATAATCCGCGCCAATTGCCAGTTGCCCCACGTGCCGTGTCCCCCCCCGTGTCAGTTACCCCACGTCCCAGTTTCAAGTGATATTGCCACCTGAGCAGGGAGTTGCTTGCGGGGACGGTTGCAGGCAGGGGCTGTGATTGCACCGAAGAAGGAGGACCAATTGCCTAGGTTGAATCCAAAATCGAAGTCTCGGCGCGGAACGAACGGCCAAAACTCTGCCAACGGCACTGCGGCGGGTAACGGCAAACGACGTCGCCGTGTGACGGCCGAGTCGATGGCGTCGAAACAGCGTGATATCTCGGTCAGCGAGTTCTTCGCCAAGAACCGCCATTTGCTTGGATTCGACAATCCGCGTAAAGCGCTGTTGACCACGGTCAAGGAGGCGGTCGACAACTCGCTAGACGCTTGCGAAGAGGCGTCTCTCGTGCCCGAAATCTGGGTGCACATCGAAACCACCGGCACCAACCGATACAAAGTGGGTGTGCAGGACAACGGTCCTGGCATCATGAAGAAACAGATTCCACTGATCTTCGGCAAGTTACTCTATGGGTCCAAATTCCATCGCTTGCGGATGAGTCGTGGACAGCAAGGAATCGGCATCAGTGCCGCCGGCATGTACGGCATGTTGACCACGGGCAAACCGGTCAAGATCATTTCGAAGACTTCGATTCGCAAACCGTCGCATTACTACGAATTACAGATCGACACAAAAAAGAATCGTCCAGAGATTCTCAACAAGCGTGGCGATGGCGAGGATATTCCACCCGGTGAGAAGGGTCACAAGTATCTCGAGAGACATGGCATCGAATGGGTCACCCATTACGATGAGACCGAAGGCGCAAAGCAAAAGGAAGTCCGCAGTGGCACACGTGTCACGATCGAACTCGAAGGACGCTTTCATCGTGGCCGTGGCAGCGTGGATGACTACTTGGAACAAACGGCGATATCGAATCCGCACGTTACGTTTCACTACGAAGACCCCGATGGCAACAAGCGAACCTATCGCCGGTCGACGGAAAAGCTGCCGGAAGAGCCTCAGGAAATCAAGCCGCATCCCTACGGTGTCGAACTCGGTCGCTTGATGACGATGTTGAAAGACTCGTCCGATTCGACGATGGCGCAGTTTCTGGGCGGTTCGTTTTCGCGAGTCACTCCCGGGGTCGCACGGCGAATCTGTGAAGGCGCAGGGTTGACGGTACGATCTTCGCCAAAAAGAATCGGCCGCCAAGAAGCCGATGCGCTGTACCGATCGATTCAAGAAACGAAGATCAAGGCGCCGGCAACGAATTGTCTGTCACCGATCGGTGAGGATTTGATCTTAAAGGGACTTCACCATGTTGTGCCTGGCGAGTTCTATGTGGCAGCGACACGACCGCCAGCAGTTTATCGTGGCAACCCGTTTCTGATCGAAGTTGGCTTGGCGTACGGCGGTGGATCGACAGTCACCAAGATTAGTTACGAGGTTCTTGCCGAGTTGCTCTCCCAAACTGACGCCCGCACTCTACGGCAATTCATCATCAACACCTTCGACGGATTGGGTCCGGATGCCGCTGACCGGATCATCAAAGCATCTGGGTTCGGAACTCGACAATCACCGGCGAAATTCAAAGCGAAGGAGATCGAAAAGCTGCATGATGCCATGCAGAACGTCAATATCTCCGAGGGGCAATCGATGCAGGTACTGCGATATGCCAACCGGGTACCGCTTCAGTTTCAATCTGCCGGGTGTGCCATCACTCAAGCCGTAACGAGGATGAACTGGCGCAGCTACGGGTTGAGCCAATCTCGAGGTCAGTTTCCCAACGGTCCCATCAGCATCATGGTTCACATGGCGAGCGTCTGGGTGCCGTTTACCAGCGAGTCGAAGGAAGCCATTGCATCCTATCCCGAGATCGAAAAGGAACTGCGGCTCGGTCTGCAAGCTGTTGGCCGGAAGCTGGGGATGTATTTACGTCGCCGTCAGAAAGTGAAACAGGAAGGCGAGCGACGCAGCATCTTCTTGCGATATCTCGGAGAAGTCGCGGACGCGGTCAACGACATCAATGGCACCGATCGAGACAAGCTTTACGGCCATCTGATAAAAGTGGCGAAGCGTAAGACTTCGGAGGCCGATGCCAAATTCGACAATCGTGGCAAGCGAATCGAATCTGACTTGGACTTTGGCGACAACGTGATCATTGTCGATCAGGAAGCTGGCGAACTCGAGACCCCCTCGTCCGGCAAGATACAAAAAACTCTCCTTTAATCAGAATTTGAGATTGAGTCAGTTTGAATCACCTGCATCCGCTGGAAGGTTCGCACAAGAAACAACCAAACTGATTCACGGAATCGGAATCCTAGGGAGGGAATAAGCGAATGGCGAAGAAGGCTCGCAAGAAGGCTGTGCAGACACAGTCAGGCGGCACAAAGTTGTCCAAAACGGATCAGAAAACGCTCGGGGCAATCCGTGGCATGGCTGACACCGTCGTGCAGACGGCCGCACGCAGCAGAGCTCCGCATCTGGAAGTGCCGTCGCGATCGTTATCGAATGTGAGCTACAACAAGTCGAAGAAGTTCATTGAGATGGGTAAGGCCAAGAACCGTCGCGAATTGTTCAACCTTTCCCAAGCTAAGAGCTACATGCAAACGTTGCTCGTGGGATCGGGCTGCAAGCAACTGATCGAGCAAGGGAAAACGACCAGTATTCGGGGTCTGTTCTACCTGCTCAAGCATACAATCGACGGCATCAAGGAAGAGACATTTGATGAGCAGAAAGATTGTGATCCCATCATCGAAGATGTGGAAGTCACGTTAAACGCTCTTCGCGAAGAGTTGCATCTGTACGCCAAGAACGCCGGGTCGATCGTCGGACCGATCACGCTAATCGATAGTGGCGACGAAATTGACTGTTCCCGAATGGGATCGGGTGGTTACACCATTCCATCAATTGCTGAACCCGAAGTAGTGCAATTCAAGCAGCATTCTGCGAAGTTCATTCTGCATGTCGAAAAAGATACGGTGTGGCGGCGGTTCAATGAAGACAAATTCTGGCGGACTTACAACTGCATTCTCACCCACGGAGGTGGGCAGCCGCCAAGAGGTGTTCGACGATTGTTGAACCGGATGCACAATGAGCTGAAATTGCCCGTTTATTGTCTGCTCGATAATGATCCGTGGGGATATTACATTTACAGTGTGATTAAGCAGGGTTCAATCAACTTGGCCTACGAGTCCAAACGCATGGCCATCCCCAATGCCCGCTACATTGGGTTGCGAAGCAAGGACTATGAGCGGTGTGAGTTGACGCCGAGTGTGAAAATCTCGTTGAATGACAACGACGTCAAACGGGCGAACCAGATCAAGAATTATCACTGGTTCATCAACAAGAAACCGTGGCAGAAGGAAATTGACTTGATGCTCAAGAACGGTTTCAAGTTGGAGGTGGAAGCGTTGATCAGCAAGAACATCAGCTATGTGACCGAAGAGTACGTACCGCAACGGCTAAAAGACCGCGACTTTTTAGACTAAGCAGTGTTCGATCTTTTATTGTCGTCTTTCGCTCCGCGAAAGCACGTTCCCTTCGCGGAGCGAAAGGCGACTATCGGACAGTAATTCCTCGAACGATCCTAAGCAGTTACGCAGCACGTAACCGTTTAGTGCGTCTTAATCCTGCGGCCAGCGGCCCTGTGACCCTGAGAATCTCCGCCGTAGGTGGGCCGGTCGAGAGACCGACCCACAACGTGTTCATTTGTTGGTCGAATAAGAGGCAGGGGTCATTTGTCGGGACGGTCCTTCGGGTGCAAAGCACAAATGACTCCTGCCCCTTTGATTCTCCCGCCAACTCTCCAACACGACCAATCACTCGCAAAATCTCTTGGAAAACCATCGTCATTGCGGACATGCGTTGCCCCTGCGAGTAGAATCGACGCAGTGATCTCTTGGCCGTGTCACTTCGCTAGAGGGGAAACAGCCGTGCGTCTGCTGGCTCTGATCTTCGTCGTCCTGTCGCCGGGCATTGTCGCGAACTACTCCACAGCCGCGGACGGCAACCGGCTGACCTATCTGGACGGCAGTGATCCCTACTACGTTTCCGGTACGTTCGCGAAGCTCGTCGCGCCGCAGTGGGTTGGCGAAGAGGGCGTCGAGGCAGTCGTCGTCCTGGCCATCGACGACATGAACAAGCCCGAACCTTGGGTCTCATTCCTGCAACCGGCGATTCGCCGACTCAAGGAGATCTACGGATATGCCCCGCTGAGTATCATGACCACGCGGATCGATCCTAAGCTGCCCGACTGGCCAAAACTGCTGGCCGACGGTGTCAGTTTGGAATGCCACACCTACGATCATCCGTGTCCGATTTTGCGGCGAGGAGATTTCGAGGCGGCGAAGGAAACGTATGATCACTGCGTCGACGTCATGAATCAGGTGCCCGACAATACGGCGGTTGCTTTTCGAGTGCCCTGCTGCGATTCACTCAACACGCCCAGCCCTCGCTTTTACGCCGAGATCTTCAACCAGACGAACGCCAACGGGCAGTTTCTGCGAATTGACAGCTCGGTGTTTAACATTCTCACGCCAGACGATCCGCAGTTGCCCAGCGAATTGGTCACCGACGCCGACGGGCGCGAGAAATTCCGGAAGTACATTCCCTTCGAGTCGTTCGTCAACACCATCGAGAACTACCCGTATCCGTATGTCATTGGGCGCTTGTGCTGGGAGTTCCCCTGTGCGACTCCCAGCGACTGGGAGGCGCAATACTTGAACAAGCCGGGCAACGCGCGTTCGGTGGAAGACATGAAAGCGGGGCTTGATGCCGTGGTGATCAAGCAGGGCACGTTTAACCTCGTTTTTCACCCTGTCGGCTGGATGCGGGCGGGCCAGGTCGCCGAGTTGGTCGACCATGCCGTCGAGAAGCATGGCCGCAAGGTGCGGTTTCTGAATTTCAAAGAGTGTCACGAACGCCTGGTCAAGCACTTGCTTGCCGGACAGCCACTCCGTGGCAACGACGGTGGAGACAACGGAGTTCGCTTGCTCGATCTGAACGGCGACGGCTACCTGGACGTGGTCATCGGCAACGAAACGCTCCGTCGCACGCGTCTCTGGTCGCCGGAAGACCGAAAGTGGATCGACGGCGACTTTCCGGTTGTGCTGGTCGACGCCGACGCCTCCGGCCGACGACACGACGCTGGTGTTCGCTTCGGAGTGCTCCGACCCGACGGAAATGCGACCCTGTTGGTTCACAATGAGAAGACTGCAGGCGTGTGGCACTTTGATGGCTCCAAATGGGTCAAAGACGAGCAGATGCTTGTGGGGTTGGAGTTGAACGGTCAGCCGGTCATGACGGACCGCGGCGGACGCGATCAGGGTGTCCGCTTGCGAGACGTCGACGCCGACGGACGCTGTGAAGTGATTATTGGAAATCCCGCGGCGCGGGCAATCTTTACTTGGGACTCCACAGCGCAACGCTGGCGACAACTTTCGTATGCATTGCCCGCCTTGACCCGGATCGTCAATGCGGATGGACGCGATGCCGGATTACGGTTCGTGGACATCGACGAAGACGGCTACGACGATGTCATCTACTCCGACGAGCGGCGGTCCTCGCTGCACTTGTTCCGCTCGAAGGGCGAAGGCTGGTCGCAGGAGGTGATGTCGGATCTGCGCGGACAGGGCCGAGGCGCCATTCCGATGATCGCCTGGAGCGGCACGAACAACGGTGCGTGGTTCCATTCTCGGCATCTTTGGGTGCAAAACGAGCATACGACCAGGCTGCCGGACCTGGTCGATCGCCGGGCGTACAACGATCTGCTCAAAACGGTTCCGTCGCGGCCGAAGTCTCCTACCGCGTCGCTCGGCTCTATGCAGGTTCAACCGGGGTTCCGCGTCGAGCTCGTGGCGGCAGAGCCGTTGGTTTCTGATCCGATTGCAATTGCGTTTGGGGCGGACGGCAAGCTGTGGGTCGCCGAGATGGGGGACTATCCACGCGGCGCCGACGGAGGCGGAACGGTCGGCGGGCGCGTTCGTTACCTGGAAGATTCTAACGGCGACGGTCGTTACGACCGTTCCACGCTGTTTCTCGAAGGCTTAGTTGGACAGCGCCAGTTTACCGTCCTGGCCCTTGAAATCATGTAGTTTTTGACATTGGGATCAAGGGATGCAGGATTTGATCTTGTCGACGTCGATCCCGAGTTTGAGATAGAGGGCGATCCGCGTTTTGGTGTGCGATTTTTTCGCTTGAGCATTGCGTTGTTGATAGTAATGTTGGTCGTCTAGTTCCTTCTCGAATGCTTCATCGCGGAGAGGAGGTGGCAGGTGGTAATTCGCCACATAAGCGTTCAAGCCGCGACGTACTTGCTCCACCGTCAATTGCCCGATGTGGTCTTTGGCCAGGCTTTGGCGAATGCGACTACACAACAAGTAGCTCAACGCGGTCACGTAATAGTGACGATGCATGCAACGCCAGCCACGAACTTCGAAGTGATCCATCCCGAGTTCTTCCTTCGCGACTCGGAAACAAGCCTCGATCGTCCAACGACTAAAGGCGACACGCAGTAACCAGCGGAGCGTGACGCCGCCACGCCCGACGACTTTGTTGGACAGAAAGAACTTCATCTCGCCAGTTCGCACATTGCGAGCCACAATCAATGTTTGTTGTTTGCTCGGCAGCTTGTCCTCGGTCTTACGCCACACACGCAGCCATTTCACCTCCCAGA
>JASLPZ010000289.1:0-9044 GCA_030744725.1 Pirellulaceae bacterium | reverse complement strand
GCGCAGCATCTACTTCAATGCGATGGTGGTTGACATTCACGGAGTCCACCACCAATCCGTGCCAGGCAGCGGCCCGGAAGGTATGCAGCTTCTTCGTCTGGGCGGCTACCCAAAATTTGGCGCTCCTTGCATTCCTTTCGACGTTCTTGTTCCCCGGCCTGGCGAGGCGACGGGATTGCTCGTTGCCGCCGCGGGTGCGTACACCCATCAGGCATACGCGGCGTTTCCCAGAATGGAAACCGGCCGCATCGTGCAGGGCCACGCCTGCGCGGCGGCCGCGTGGCACGCGTTACGCGACGGAGTTCCAGTTCACAACGTCGACACGGAAAAAGTACAGCTCACCTTACTCGATCTACATGGTCAGTCTTTGGTCTACTTCGAAGACTCGCTTGCAGGAACGGGACGTCACGTCATCGACCAGATGCTGGGTTGTCGCGGTGTGCCGTTGCGCAATGATAACGGCATTTTCCAACAGGAAACTCGCGTCAGCGTCGAGGAGGTGAAGCAGTATTTTCGGCGGCTGTTCCAGCAGTACACAACCACGCCGATCTCCGAGGACAAACTCCAGCGCGCACTCGACTTGCTCGGAAACGAACCGGAACGACCAGCAACACGACGGGCCTGCATTCTTGCCATCAGCGAAGCAGCGGGGATCGAACCGGCCGACGGCGCAGCGGACCTGTTTAGCGACGTTCGCCAGTCGAAGTCTCCCCGGTTGGCCGGATTATTGGCGGCATGGAAGAAGTGCCATTTCTTGACGCACGCTCCAGACCAGCCGTTTCGGCCAGAGAATCCGATTCACTTCAGTGAACTGCAACAACACCTTTTCAACGTCTTGTTTGCCGACAAGCGGCGGAGTGGTCCTCTGCCGGTCGACCACCGACAGATTCTCGCACACGACACCTTCAATCGACCGGATGGCACTCTGGAGCTGGACGAGACGGGTCGAAAGTACCAACCAAGCGGAACCTGGATGATCTCCGGTGGTAAGGCTCGTGTTCGGGAAGTGGACACGACGAGGTATCTGCTGATCGACGCCGGCCGGTCGGATGTGGATATCTCATGCGACGTGTTCCTGGAGCAGAATGTCAACAATGCATCAGCCGGGATTGTGTTTCGCGGTCGGGACACAGCCAACGCAAGCCGCTTCCTTCTGACCGCCGAACGAGACACCATCCGACTCCGCTGGGACCGCCTGGACTCCGGTCAGCGTGTTGCCGAGGTATCGCGCGTGATACAGACGCTGAAGCGAGGATTCACACTCCGAGCACGCTGCCGTGGCAACAAAGTCAAGTACTATCTGGACGGGAAAGTGGTGGGGGAAGCACAGCTTGATTCAAACGAGAACGGTATGTTGGCCGGTATCCTTAACGGCGGGGGTACGCCCAGTTGGTTCGACAACCTGAACGTTCGGGTGGAACCTTGAAAACACGCGCGTTGATTGGCAACATAACCTGCCCATTCTATTGTGAAGTTACGGGTGCCGCTTCTTTGCCGGACTCGAGAAACGCGATCAGGTCGGCAATTTCGTCGAGCAAGTAGTTGTCGAGTCCGCGCTCGGGCATGGCCGAAACTTTGGAGAGAGTCGTTTCCACGACTTGCTGCTTGTCGATCTTCAAGGTCGTGCCGTCCGCTTGCAGCAAGACCACATGGTTCTCTTCGGGCGGTGCCAACATGCCTGTAAACAAAATACCACGTTCGGTCTCCACGACGACACTCTTGTATTGATCGTTGAGATCGCGCGACGGATAGTAGACGGCCGTCACAATGTCTTTGGTTTTGAACCGCTTCGAGAGTGTGGTTAGATCTGGTCCGATGCCGTTACCCTCTCCCTCGAAACGATGGCACTTGATGCACTGGCTCTGTTTGAAGAGGGCTCTACCGCGTTGGACGCTTCCATTGCGGCCACGGTTCTTCTGCGTGAGGTGGCTGAGGATTTCCTCGAACTTCCATTGATGCTTGAATCCAGACTCGGACGTTGCATTTGTCAGCGAATGTTCGGTGAACGTGCGGGCAAACCAAGCTTTCTGCTCCTTGGCAACCTCCGCCCACTGCTGCCGGGTTGTCGAGAGTTTCAAGCCGGCCCATTGGTTGTGGAGCCGAACGGCCAACACGCCACCTCCGACTCCCAGGCGATCGCCAGCCAACAGGAGTTGCCGGTACGCGTCGACATTGTCGTCTGGCGTGCTTTCGAGTTTCTGCAACGCTTGAATGCAAACTCGCAATGTTTGGGCATTGGTCGAACGCAGTCCGTGGACCAAAGTCGGCCAGTCTGCTTCGACTGGTGCTTGGGCCAAGGATCGAACGATCAGGTCTTGGCGGTCGCGAGCATCATGCTCGGCAAGATTTCGCAGAAAAGCCTTTGCCTCGTTAGAACCAGATCGACCCAACGCCATGATGATCTGGGCCGCCAGGGCGTGCATGTCTTCTTGGTAGCCGGCATCCTTAGAAGATATCTCGCCGCTTGCTGAGCGCTCCAGCTCGATCAGTTTCGACGTCATCGCCGCCAGATCAGCGGGAGTCAACATTTGAAGGATCGTAGCGACGATGGTCGGCGCATCGGATCCCAGCGAATGAACCATCTGCTTTCGTTGTTCCATCGGCACTCCGATGACAGCATCGCGGAGGATATTCTGAATGTACCCGGAAAAGCTGAAGCCGCCTTCCCAGCGATGCTTGCCTTGGAACCAGAGGAGATACGCCTGCGAAGTCTCAGGCGTCCAGCCACGCGTCAGGAAACGCAGGCAGAGGGCGTAGTGAACTTGCGTTTTGCGATCGGTGTCCGGATTGTTCAACTGGGCGGCGATCTTGTCGGCAGCGCCTTCAACCTGCAGGCGAGCCAGCAGACGGACCAGCTCCCAATCGACCGACGACACACCGGTGGGGAATCGGGAAAGAAGTTCGCCGCCTAACTTCGCTGCCGAAGGCGGCACTTTGGTGTCGATCGAAAGCGCCAACAGCTGCACCACGCGCAGCGCCCCTGAGATGTGACGACCTCCCGAACCGACCGATTCAATCACTTCCAGAACCTTGGCCAGGCGGCGCTCGAGGTCCTTTCCCGGATCGACGCTGTGGAGAGCGAGCAGGCCTTCGATCACCGTATCGGCATCCCCGGCTGCAAGAATCGTCTCTTGCCATGCGACCGGTTCAATCCGTTGGAGCAACTGCCGCCCCGCATAACGCACGAAACGATCCTCATGTGCCAGTAGCGGGAGCACGCAATCAGGTTCGATCTCAGCGCCGGACTGAACTAGCGCTTCGGATGCTCGCCGCAGGAGTGTTGGGTCTGCATCGTCCAGCATCGCCTGCAACGCGGAATGAGCTTGCTGTGTCGAATGACCTGCGAGCAGGATCGTGGCTCGTCGGCGAATGGACACTTGCTGGTCGCGGGCAAGTTGCAAGGCAAGCTGCTCGTCCGGTTGGGGACCGTGGATCTGCAAAAGGTCGACGGCGCGAATTCGGTCTTCGATGCTGCGCCCGCTGTCGGTGGCGATTGCGCGAAGCGCGGGTGCCCAGTCGTCACCGATCTCATCGCGCAACTCGGCAGTCCGTTGCACAGCCCAAGCAGTCAGCAGCTGCGGTTGTTTGATTGCGGCTTCGATCGATGCGTGTGGCGGAATTGACTCGACGTCGCCATCGCCAGTCCAAGTGATTCGGTAGACACCGCCTTCAGTGCCCCAACCTCCTGTACAGAAATAGACACTTCCGTCTGGCCCCACGTCCATGCCGGTCACATTCATCGGTTCGCCAGTCGCAAAGACCTCTGCCTTTGAAGAATAGGTCGCTCCGTCTTGCTGGAGATAATGCACGACGATCTCGCCGTTTGTCCAGTCACCCAGCCAGAGGCTGTCGCGGTACTTGCGGGGATAGTGGTCGTGTTGATAGATAACCACGCCGGTTGGTGAACCGCGGCCCTCGTCGGCCACCGCGGGAAGGCTGTCCGGATAATGAGACGGCCATTTCGCCGTGCCGCTGCGCCAGCCGAATTCGGCTCCAGGTGCGCAGTGCAGTACGCGAGTCGGCCGATACCAGGGCAAGCCGAAGTCCCATTCCATATCGGCATCAAAGGTGAACAACTCACCGGCGGCGTTGAACGCCACGTCATACGGATTCCGCATTCCGCACGCAATCAGTTCCCAGCCGTTGCCGTCTCGATCACAGCTCCAGATGGTTCCCCCGGGCACTCGCTTTCCCGCCGCGTGACCTCGCGGGTCTTCATAGCGTGGCAGCGGCGTGCCCTCGTAAAGCAGTCGCTGTAGCACGGGCGACGTGGGAGGTTCGTCTTCAGCGATAAAGGCGTGATTGCCCAGAACGTGATAGAGCTTTCCGTCAGGTCCAAGCCTGATGGCGTGAGGGCCATGTCCACCGATGCCTGCCTCGTATTTGGTCAGCTGCTCGGTCTTATCGGCAATGTCGTCGCCATCGGAATCGGTGATGCGATAAAGTCCATCTCCCTGGGGACCTTTGCCGGAAATATACAGCTGTCGGCCGATCCAGTACATTCCCTGGCTGTCGGTGATCTCGGGGCCGAACTTCTTGGCCACGTCGTAGCGGCCGTCGCCGTCGGTATCTTCCAGAATCGTGGCTGGGCCGCGCTCGGGAGCCACCGTCGCGCGGCCCTGACTGTCGATCACCATCGTTGCGGAACTGCCGGTGAGACTCGACGGGGCAACCGTCTCGACGCGAAAGCCCTCAGGCACCGAGAACCGGCCGGCGTAACCCGAGTCCCAGGCCAGCGCTCTCCAAGGACCGATCTTGCCGTACTTGCCAAGGACTTGAGCCTTCGGCCAAGCGGCATCGTCAAAGTCCACTTTCGTCCAACGCGGCTGTTCCTCAGCCGTGCTTCGCCATGTCTCGTCTGCGCTGAAAGTCCACTGTGTGCCATTGGCCCATCCCGCGTAACCGCGTACGAGCAATCCTGCCGGCCCATCCCAATTCTTAGCCTGTACCGCCAGCACGTTCGTGCCGACTCGCGTCTGCTTGGTCAAATCGAACGTGTAAACTCGCTGCCAATCATCGCCGCGTCCAACCACGTCACCGTTGAGATAGAGAACAAACTCGTTGTCACAGGTGATGTCGATCGTCACGACACGTATCCGGTCGAAGCGGACAGTCTTGCGAAAGAACCGCGAGCCAGCTGGCGCTCGCTCAATCGGATTCCCCTCGTCGTGCCAGATCCACTGCGGTGTAATGCCTTCTGTTTGGGCATTGCCGACCTGACAAATCGCGGCATGAAACATCAGTAAGAAAATCGGGAGAATGATAGCGCGCGACATGTGTCTTTGAATCCTCGGAGGGACGAGACGTTGGGTTTGGATGTGTTAGAGTCAAAGGCACATCGAACCGGACAGCCTCGAATCCGGGCCTTAGGCCAGTGGGTGCGTCCATCGCTGTTGGCCTGCTTGCCTTCAGGAAACATCCATTCCGATATAACACGACAACAGCGATCCACTTTAATGTGTATGCCCAGGATTAACAAGATAAGAGCGCCGTGACGAGCCAGCAGTTGAAACACGATTTGCGCTCGGTGGCGAGTGGCGGCTTCGAAGTTACGGGCTACGCAACGGGCTCGTTTCGATGAGCACGTTGGGTGTGGCCGCCATTAACGAGTGCGTTGGAACCACGCAGGGGGGGTGCAATTGAAACGCCAATCCTGCTGACCAATGCGCTGGGCACACGCGATCAGTAGGGGAATTCTTCACCGGTAAATAGGCCCGGTTTGTAACGAAATCAACGCTTCGCCACTGCGTGGACAGTTCAGCTGCAAAGAACGGCTTGTCGGGATGTTGCTCTACATCTATTTGGCGTCGACGGTAATGCCAGGCCATTGGTCGGTACGGAATGGGGTGAGTGGCAAGCCGGCTTTATTGAACATGTTCACGACAGGGTTTTCGGCCCAACCGTAACGAACGGCTACAGGATCGGCGACCTGATTACTGAGAATCTCGATCCGGCCATCCTTTAAGATCTTACTTTGGGCCCAAACGAACTCTTTGTCCTCGCCGGCGATCGCAAATCCACGTGCCTCACGGACGTCGAACGGGCGCCATCCAGTCCCGACGTGATCAAAGGTCAGTGTGATCTTATTGCCTGATTTTTCCATCGACTTGTAACGTGGACTCTGACACGGGATGTCGACTTCATAGTCTTTCGCCAGCGCCCAACGGGCCAATCGGCGACCTACGGTCTGCTTGTTCTTTGGATGAATGTCGTATCCTTCGCCGGTGTCGATGATCACCGCTTCGCCCGTATTGGCCAGCTTGTCCATCGTCATCGTTTGTGCTTCGCGAAGTTCCGCCCAGCTACTGTCACCGGGCTCGACGTTTTCATTTCGAAAATCGGCCAATTGTACCCAGTAGAACGGAAAGTCGCCTTGCCCCCATTCGTCGCGCCAATTGGAGATCATCAGCGGAAACAGATGGCGGTACTGGTATGCTCGGCCAGCGTTTGATTCCCCTTGATACCAGATGGCTCCGCGAATTCCGTATCCAAGGTGCGACTTGAGTACGCCGTTGTAGATATTGGACGGGTTGTGATTGCCGCTCAGCTGCCTATTGAGATTGGCGAGTTGCTTCTTCTCGCCTGCAGTCAGTGAGGGTCTTCCTTTCAGGCCGTCGTAGCTGGTTTGCAACTTCTTCCAACGCTCCAGCATCGGTTCGTAGGCAGGATCGGCTTTCAACAGATCACGGTTAACCCACGCTTCGCAGGCAGATCCGCCCCATGCGTTATTAATCAGGCCGATTGGAACGTCGATTGTTTGATAGAGCTGCCGTCCAAAGAAGTAGCCGACGGCCGAGAACTGCCCGACCGTTTCCGGCGAGCAAACCATCCACGATGAACTGTCGTGCGTCCAGACGGGATTTTGTGTACCAACCCGCGGGAAATTGATCATGCGGATCCGTGGGAAATGTGCAGCGGCTCGTTCCAAATCGGCAGCGTTGCTACTGTTGACCGTCATCGCCATATTCGACTGGCCCGAGCAGACCCAAACTTCACCGACCAGCACATCGTCAAACTTGATTTCATTGTTTCCCTTGACTTTAAGTTCCAGCGGGTCGCCCACGGACAGTGGCGACAGCTTGACCTGCCAATTGCCGTCGGCACCGGCGGTTGCTTTATGCGTCTGCTTGGCGATGGTGACCGTCACTTTTTCGCCAGCATCGGCGCGACCCCAAACACGGTTTTCCTGGCCACGCTGCAGTACCATCGAATCGCTGAAAATATTGGGTAGCTGAACGTCCGCGGACGCGCTGCCTACGCTGCCCAGCAGCATTACAGCAACCAGCAAACGGGGGCAGCCTGAGCTTTTCCAGAAAAAATGCATCATCGTTGTCAGTACCTTGTGTGAGGGCTGATGAGTAACGAAACCTATCCCTTCTGAAGGCTAGTCTAGCTGCCTCGGCACGGTCAATCCACAGACCATCGCAGGACATTTCACGGGTGCTCTTAGACATCGAACTACTAAAAAGCCTGTCTCAGGTTTTTCCATGCAAATGAGTCAAGTTTTCAGCGACGGGCACCGAGCGTAAGTTGGTCGGGGAGAGGGCTACCTCAACCGGGCGAGAGCTCGCGTCGGCCCGAGGCACAACCTCGCAAGTTGTTTCAACAGTAGCTCTTGTGTCCATGCCTTCTCCTTTGAAAACGAGATGCCAGCCGACGACATTCGACGGCCAGATTGACTGAACTTCGAGGGTAGTGCGGTCGATACCAATCTTAAGGCACTCGGCAATGGCGACTTGAACGATCCCAAGTTACGCGCGGCGTATCACTATGGTTTTCGTGAAGCAACCGAGTTCTAAAGGGACGGAGGGGTCGCGTATGAACCGGCCGATGGAGTTCAGCGACTTGCCCGACTCGTCAGATCCAACGCCCGTGGCGAGACAACGCCACGTGAATGCACTCTTGGATTTCGTGGTTCGCAAACTTTTCAGAGCCGGAAGGTCTATGGGTAAAGCGGCTTGGCGTCCACGTAGGCCAACAATCTTCTCAAAAGAGTTTTTTGACGGCGGATTTGCCATTCTTGCCGTATGGGGAAACGGACAGAATTTGATAAGGCGCCACCACCCGGCGAGGGTAAATGTAAGCGTTCCGGAACTGACCAAGCGGATCTATCGTGATCGCGAGCGAAAGAAAGTGGTGATGCGCAGGGCCCGCAGATGCATCGGGCGACTTCTCGATCACAGTGAAGACAATTTACCGGATGAACTGCGACAGGAAGCTCATCGCCAGTTGGATGCACTTGCCGAAAGTCTCAGTCAGCAAACCGAAGCGCACAACGCAACCTAGCCCCCGGTTTTTTGCGCAGCCCTGATCAGAACCACCAACGTCCTGGTCGAGGAATTTGGCCGCTGCCGTACCCAGGAGCTTTTCTCCGCCAGAAGTCGGTCTTGCGGTTGGCAGCTCGTTGATTGTCTCCGCAATCGCTTTATTCCTGTTGCAACACGAATAGACGATCGCCTTGCGGTTGTGTTCGGCCGCTTCGTCTAGGTGCCCTTGGGCGGCTTCTCTCGACTGAATGTGCTTCCGGCAGAATCGTGCGGAAATCCTCAAACGTCAGTTTGGTGCCCGTCAGCGTCAAAAGGGCGCGCGTTCGGTGCTTGGTCGCCGCAGCGGGATCCTTCAAACCGGGATCCACCAGGGCCGCGATGTTGATGCGATCTTCCAGGCTGTCGGCGTCGCTGAATTCCCCGGCGCGAGTGTTGCGAGCACCAATGGAAAGCGTGGTTCCGAATCCGGACACCAAACCAGCGGCGCTTCCGTCACGGATCGGCAGGGACTTAGCATCGCCGCCAGCCAGCGCGGCAACGCAGCGCACAGCGATCGACTTGCCTGATTCGTTGTGTCCGCTGATTACGTTGACC
This sequence comes from Pirellulaceae bacterium, assembly GCA_030744725.1. Classification (GTDB taxonomy): domain Bacteria; phylum Planctomycetota; class Planctomycetia; order Pirellulales; family Pirellulaceae; genus ARS98. The sequence continues at coordinate 183 of JASLPZ010000289.1, read as the reverse complement.
CCGGGGCTGACTTGTAATTCAAGCGATGTGTGCGGGCCGATGTCTCGAATGGAAATCGTGTGGGCTTTCTTGAGCATGGTGATGGTTCCTTCTTCTGGTTAACACTGGGCGTGAAGTTCCTTCAACTTCCGCAGCAACAGATTGCAGCTTTGGCGAAGTAGCGTGACTGCATCTGTTGCCCCG
>JASLPZ010000288.1:313-9072 GCA_030744725.1 Pirellulaceae bacterium | reverse complement strand
TTTCTGACTTGGGGTAAAGTGCGTGATACAGAGGTCGTCGCTCGACGCAACATCCAACTGGCACCGACAGAACTCGAGCAGCCGGCAAAGCCTGTAGATTCGGCAACCGCTTCGAACAAATCCCGCACATGGTCAGATGCAACCGGCCAATTCAAGATCGAAGCTGTGTTCGTGGGTGTGGCCGGCGAAAAGGTGAACCTGCGGTGTGCCGACAACCGCGTCATTGCCGTTCCCTTGGAGAGGCTCAGCGCCGCGGATCAGGCTCACATCCAACAGCTCCAGAAAGCAAAAAATCCGTTTGCTGTCGATTGACAGAAGACGCTGTGCTGGTCCACCGATTTTTGCGCGCCGACGATCCCTTTGAGTCAAAAACTCATCCGCCGAAGAAGCTCTTTGATAATCTGGAGTTAGATTCCTTGCTCATGGAGATTCTTGGCCGAATGGCGGCGGGAGCCTGTCACTTGATGCGGTTCCGTGCTGCCTGATCGTGATTTGAGATGCCGTCCACGACTGGTGCGTAGATGGTCAGAGCGTTGCGTATGTGATTGATGTTTTGCGACTGGCCGGTTGGACCGACTCAAGCAGCGTCGCGGAAATAGTATCGCAACACGCCACCAAGGCGTTCGCGGCGTTTGAGACATCGTGAGTTCTCGAGGGATGATTCGACGAGATTCTCGATGATTCGAGATTCTAAGAGATGTTACAGCCGCGTGGTTGGTGCGCAAAAATCGCTGGACCAGCACATTGACTACCGATCCCAGGGAAATGTCATCGTGGGCTGATTCACGTAGCGTTTCATCTTCAAGGTGAGGCGGCTACCGGAGCCGGGAGCCAGTCTAACGGAGAAACGAGAGGCATTGATCTCTGCCTTGCTACCGCCGTTGGCGATCGAAATGAACTGGTGTTCCGCGTAACCGCCGGCTTGAACGACGACGGTTCGTGAATCGAGCTGATTCGTGTTGACCAGGGTGACGACAACTTCGTCGTCCGTCATTCTGCCGATTAGCGCAGCGACGCCTTCAGGGACTCCCGCACGCCGCTCGGCCGGATCGAAATATCGCAAACGGCAGTGCAGAATCAAACCGTTGTTGGTCGGGTGTAGCGCCCCCAGCATAAGCTCGTTCAACGATCGAATGGACGCCGGATTGAATCTCATCGGATCATCTGCCAGCCGTGTATCCGGGGTCGTTTTGTCAGCGCGCATTCCCGCGACTTGGGCTCGGATACGCGAGAAGTCGCTGTGTAGAACTTGCTCGGGATAGTCCGGGTTCTTTCCACGGAGATACTTGAACCAAGCGTTTCCTGGAACGCGGCTCAGATCATCCTCCTTCATCGTCACGTAGTAGATTTCTTCGGCACCAGCAGTGTAAGGCTGCGGCTGGAAGTTGTACCAACCATCATCGCCGTACTTATGCGGGTAGAGAGTCTTCCCGCTCACGACTTTCTTGTTCGAATTGACGTTGTCCATTTGTTTCCGCCACGGATCCAGCAAACTGTGATCTCCTGTCAACAACACGGCGTTCAAGAATCCTTGGATTCCCAAATGGAAAGTGTGTCGATGCGCGAGCGAGCCGTTCTGGGGAACCACGACCGTGAAGCCCCAACCGTAGACGCCGCCGTACCACTTGCCTCCCGCCGCGCTGCCGATCTTACCGTCCAAACCGACATTTGTCGGAATAATGGAATCGTTCTCGATCATTCGCTCCCGCCACGCTCCAACGTAATCCAGAATCCAGTCCCTGTACTTGGGTTCGTGCTTGAGCATATATCCATTTAACGCGAGGGCCGTTGCGAGCAAGTTTGACGGATGATCGCCGACGACGTCGTTGTAGTCCTTGAAGTGGGCAACCATCTGCTCGTAGGTCTCTTCGCCATGCCGCGCATCAAAGCGCCCCTTCACTTCGATCGGATCGCCGGCCCAATCCAATCCTGTCGCTTTGCGCAACAGTGGTCCGCGGCTGCCGTTGAACATGCTGCGGATGATCTTGTGCTTCGGATCATAATTCGCTGCTTGTGGATCTTCGTTTAGATAGAAGCCGGCGTAACGTCGTACTCGCTTCTGAAACTGGCGATCGTATGGATCTGAGAGTCCTTGCAAGTTGAAAACGGTCAGTCCTTCGCTGTTGTGAAGCCAATCGCACATGACCGGAAACTCTTTGTAGTACATGCCGTCGCGTGCGAACGGCACGTCGACCGTCTTGGCCAGCGTGTATTGCCGCAGGTGCCCCTCCCACGCTTTCTTGTACATTTCGAGAACCGAATCGGGCGCCCCGAGCGCGTGCAGGATCGGCCAATAGAGGAAACATTCAATGGCGTCGTCCGGTCCATCGTTTCCGCCCCAACGTTCGACGCACGACAAGAATCCTCGCTCGTCGACGTAACGAGCAAAGAACTCCTCGCAAGCCGCGGTGTTCGCCCGCAACAACTCACGCTCCAACAACGCCCAGTTCGGCGGCGACATCGGCTGGTCGATCGTGATACGCGTTTCAGCGAAACTGGAGGTCGCCGACAAAGCGAGGCCGAGGAGGACAAACGTCAACGTACGAGTACAGTTTCGCATTTCGTGCTCCAATCATTGTGGTCAGGTCAAGGCGCTGTTAGAGAGTCATGTTAGATAGAGTGTCGCCCAACAGCGGCCGGTTTTCAATGAGGTCGCTCCGAACGCCCATTCGTTTCCCAAGTGTCGGTCAAGGAGCCGCTGCCCGAAACGGCAGAGTTGGTATCCTGGCTCATCGTCTTGCTCGCAGGACCTTAGCTGTAGCCAGTCGTTGGATTGCATACTTGCACAAGCTTGTTTTTCTGATAAACGTTGTTCGTATGATATAGATTCCCCATGAATTTAAGACACACACGAATCACTCGAAGCGTTCGAAGAAGGTGTATTTGATGCCAATTGGTCGGAGAAGAGATGACGAGCCGCGGTCCTTGACATTCTGGCAATAGTACTTCAGGCTGCTACCTCGTCAGCGGCGTGGAAAGAGGTCGTCACGAGCAGAGTCGGCGCGATCGTGAACAAGCTGACTCATGACGTCCCCTTGGTTTTCGTTGCCCACTTGAAAGGATGTCGACTTGAGCTCGTTTGACTGGTGCATCGTCATCCTTATCAACGGCGCTATCATCGCTTTTGGGTTGTGGAAGGCGTACGGGACGAAACGGGCGGTCGATTGGTTTCTCGCGGGCAAAGGGCTTCCATGGTGGATCGTCGGCCTTTCGATGTTCGCAACGGCGGTCGACAGCGGCGACTACGTCGCTGTGGCCGGAGCCGCGTACCGCAATGGCATGTCCTACATCTCTCCGTGGTGGCTGGGGTTAACCATCGGGTGGATCACGGTGGCGTACGTCGTTTTGCTGCCGATGTACCGTACGGGCATGTTCACGAACGCCGAGTACTTGGAATATCGATTCGGGCCGGTGACTCGCATCATCAGCGTCCTGATCCAGATTCAGTACCGTACGAATGTCTTGGCGAACGTTGCCTATTCCCTCTATCTGACTTTCAGCATCTTGACAGACTGGGGAACACAGACGTGGTGGTTGGTGGTGGCAGTTGCCTGCGGTGCCGCGGCTTACACGGCCAGCGGAGGATTGAAGTCGGTTGCCATCACGGACGCCGCGCAATCGGTGGTGATGGTGGTCGCGTCGCTGGTCCTGTGGTTCACGGTTTTTACAGCGATCGGTGGCTGGAACGGTTTTGAACAGCGGCTGGCCAAAGCCGAAGTCGATCAGAAAGTAGCCAACGCCATGCTCCACGTCGGCGGACATTTAGAGACGGGTGTGCCTCCGTCGCTGGTCCTGGTGGGTTGGATCGTTTTTCTGACCGCCTACTGTGTCGTGAACCACTCGCAGGCCATGCGCATGCTATCGTGCCGATCCGAGTGGGACATCAAGATGGCCGCGGTGATGGCGGCTTCGCTGACGGCCGGTGTCATGTGGTTCAACGTGACCCTCGGCATTCTGGGACGGGCCGTGTTTCCCGATCTTGGTTCGGGCGACCAGATCTTCCCGCTCCTTGTGCGCGAGTTTCTGCTGCCAATGCAGATGGGGCTGACCGGCATTGTGGTCGCTGGGTTGCTGGCTGGAGGCATCTCGACCTACGACTCCATCGGGTCGGCCGTCTCGGCTGTGTTCACGCGCGATCTCTATGCACGGTTTTTCGTCAAATACGCCGACGACCGGCATTATCTGCGGGTCTCGCGGCTGGCCACGTTTGCCGTGATCGGTGTATCGTTTGTCTACGTGCCGTTCCTCGAAGACGGCATGGTGAGACTCTACGTGAAGCTGGTGGGAGTGACGGCCGTACCATTGTTGACGGTCTACATGATGGGGATCCTGACTCCGGTCCATCGGCTGTCCGGCTCGGTCGGATTGATCGTGGGAGTCACAAGTGGCATAAGCCGACTGCTCAATTCTCCGCTGGGCCTCGGATTGCCGCTTCAATGGACCAACGAATGGTGGGGTTGTCTCTGGAGTATCCTGTTGACGGCTGTGGCGATGCTGGTCACCACTCTGCTGTTTGGCTGGGCCGATCCTAAGGAAATCGCCGGCTTGGTTTATCGGTCGCACAGGAATGTCAAGTCGAAGCCGACGGCACTCTCGCTCCGCCGAATTGAAGCGACCAAGGACACGTGGATTGAACGGTCCCTCGAGGATATGCCACAGATGCCTGCTTATCCGTTTTCCGTTCCGGCGAGCGGATTGCCGTGGTACAAGCGGCCTCTGATCTGGACAGGTTTGTTGATCGGCATCGTCAGTTTTCTCAATCTCGTCGCGTTCTGGTAGAAGGGTGCATTCGCGGTGCGCTCGGCACTTCGCCCGAAGGCGAGCGCCCATTGAAGCTCTCGATGAGTATCACACACCGATGGCGAAAAGAACCGGGCCCGCGCGTGCAAGGAGCGCGACCGCTCGATCAACTGAAGGTCCAGGCGCCGTGCGTGGTGCGTGTGCCCGAAGGTGGCTACCGGATTTTCTACACGGCCGTCGGACCCGCGAAGCCTTACGCAACGTGTCAGGGATATATCCTAAGCGCGTTTTCTGAAGACGGCCTGCAGTTCAGTCCAGAGCCCGGCATTCGAGTCGCGCCGCAACCTGCTGTGCCACATATGGCGCTTCGAGTGCTTTCGCCGACGGTCGCTCGCTGCGCTGACGGCGGCTGGCGAATGTATTTCGAATCGCGTGGGTCGGCCGACCGTCCAACCGTCATCTGCAGCGCCATGTCTGATGACCTGTTGCATTGGAAGCATGAAGGCGGAATCCGGCTTGCAGGCTTTGACGGCGTCGGCGGACCACGATATCTCATAGTGCCGGACGGCCACGGGCGGATCTATTGCTTCGCGTCGGAACGTGTGGAAGATCGGCGTCAAAGTATTGTCAGCGCAGCGAGTTCTGATGGCCTTAACTTTGCGCTCGAACCTGGTTATCGATTGCGCGACGGGCAGGCGGAATATGACACGGCTGGAATTACGGCGGCAGAAGTCATCGCACCACAAGGCAAAGATGACCGCTGGACCATGTTCTTTTCTGCATGGCAGGACGTTCCGGCGGGAACCGAGGTGCCGTTGCACCCCAGTCGTGATCCTGACGCAGCAAACACAGGGCTCAGCGGAGACTTTGCCGCCGCGTCGATCGCATCGGATATGGCAGGCTATCGATCCCGTATCTTCACGGCACACTCGCAGGACGGACTCGTTTGGAAGCGGGCTGGCTGCGTCATCGAGGGTGGCGGCTACAACAGAGAAGAACTGGATGCAGTACACTCGGAAGATATGTCGCTAGTCGAAATCGGAGACGGTCAATATCGCATGTACTACGCCGCGTGCGATCGCAACGGGAATTGGCGAATCGCGAGCGCTGTTCGTCGCGAGCGCTGTTCGTCGTGATTCACTCCGCGAACGAATCGTTTAGATCGCGGAGCGATCAACGACTATCGAGCAGGAATATCAACATGACTAACTCGTGGCAGTGCGCCCTCTCGCTCGATAGGAATCGTCGTCCGGATTCCGGTAGCACTGAGGAACTGACGCGCGCGATTCGCACTGGAGCAGACTTACGTGTCGGGACTGCATTTCGGCACAACGAACACATCGATCCTTCGTCAGAGAGCGACGAACTGATCCGGGAAGTCATGGATTTTCGGATCACTTACTTGATGGAAGATCGCTGGGTCGCGGGGATCGAAAACCTACGGATGCCGATTGCTTTGCCGGATGGTTTTGGCCCGCGCGAGTCAATGTCGTTCTTCCTCTACAATCAGGACGGTCATCAGGCGATTGCTCGACCATTCTTCGATGAGCGCTCGGCAACAGGTCAGCCCGGTCCTTCGCCAATCAACGACTGGCCGGAAATGGCCAAATATCATGAGCTGGAAAGTTTTGACGCCGACACCAACGCCCCCAGTAGCAAATTCATATACGACTTCGAGTACTTCCACTTCCTGGTTCGCCCCATATGGCGGGAAGTGTTGTCCCACGACGCCGACGGAACCGTGATCGACGGTGATGTGAACGAGCTGGCGGACACGTTCGCTCACGGCGCTGAGGTGAAAGTTGCCGTCCGCAGTCTGTGCGACGACCTGACATCTGATGAAGGCCCACCGATGGACCACGAAGTATTCGTGCATCTCGGCGCGTGTTACTACTACACCAAACAACAGTTGTTTATGGCGTCCGCCAACCCCGTCGTCCGGACGAGGGCGTCGATCCCACTAGGTTACGAAAGCTGCGTCTGGGATTTTGGTTGGCTGATGCCACGCACCGACGGCCTCGTGGCCCGCTGGCTATGCGACCCCTATACGTTAAAGTTCCGGCGCGATTCAAAACGGTATGCAATCCGCTGGTACGTCAGCGAATAGAACGCCAAACGTCTCAAGTTCCGCGGGCCAACTTCGAGGAGATCGATGATGTCACAACAACAGCTGCGAACCTCACATAAGGCGGCTGCAACGCATGATGAAACCCTGTTTCAAGCAGGTGTTGGTTCTTCTTCGACCTGGACTTTGAACAGTGGTTGCCAAGCCTTGACCATGGCGTCGTCGTTGATTAGCACCTCGACAACCGTTCCACGCAGCATCGAGTAAACTGGATGCAACTGGCCCCAGATCTCGACGTTGCCGACGACTGTGCCTTGCTCGACTTCGCTACCGACGTTGACGTACGGCTCGGAACCTCGATACGCTCCAGCGAAAAACGTTCCGCTGGACGGGCTGATGATGTACGTCGTCGCGGCGGGCTGTTTCCTAGGCTCCCCAGAATCCGCTCCGGCAACACGAGTCGGCGCGGGAAGAACCAGAAACATTGCCAGCAAGCAGACGAGCATCCAAATCCAGATCTGCGATTGGCGAATCGTTTGTACGGCAGTCATGACGCACCTCCTTTCATTCCTTGGCGCAACTTCCGTCTCTGACCTGTCTATCTGCAAGACATGGGCCAATCGCGTGTCCGCAGGCCTGGCGCTTTCAGAGAGCCATAATGGAAGGCGTTGCTGCGGGATTCTGCCTTGAGTGCGTGCAGCGGTGCGCGCGGTGTGCGGCGATGGCACATCTGCCTCTTGAAACTAAGCAGTCGTTTGATTCTCGTTGTCCGCGATTGAGCCTACGAGACTAGCGGTGTCGGTTCCATGCCAAGGCCAGTGGTGCGAGCGAAATCCGCACCAGCGGCACGGCTAACACAACGCCGGCGGTCACCAGATACCAAGGTGCGAGGCTGTCGGGCACCAGCCAACAGAACAACCCGGTCAGACCTGCGGCCGTCAGCAGCCAAGCGGCCAGGAGACGTGTGATCAGCCGCGTTTGCACTAGGTGGCGCCGGACAATCGCACGCACCAGCCACGCGCCCAATAGGAGCTTCAACATGGCTGCAAATCCGAGTGCCCACGGCACTGTCGCTAACAGGTTCGCGTGATACTCCGGATGCTTCCAGAGCCAGTGGCCAAGGGGAACAACTGCCAACACTGCCGGACCAATCAAGACTACGCCGACGGTCCAGATCCACCTACGGCCGGCCAAGCCCAAGTACAAGTTGGCGATCATCAACTTCCAGGTGACTCCCAGTAAGAGCGCACTGCCTGTCGCTAGCATGACCACCTTTTGCACTCCAGAGAAGTCTCTTGTCAGCCCGTTCCATTGACCCACCAGCTCGGCCCAAGATCGCGTCAGCAGGGCGATCAGGATGAAGGCCACGATCGTTATCACCCATACGAGGACCGCACTGATTGCCGCGGCCTTCATCTTGGCCCAGATCAGTCCGGCACAGGTCATGGGACGGGTGGCCAGAAACGCAGGGATCGAGGGCCCGCCGCGAGAGTCTTCGTATGCTCCCCAAATACTGCCGGTCGACACCACGACCACCAGCGGGACTACCAACAGTAAGATCGGGGACCGCAACGGGTGGTTTGGCGAGAGGTCTGGGTTGTGTCGATTGATGACAATGCACGCAGCCACGAACAGGATCACCAGGCCGGCAAACATCGGAAAGCCAACTCCTTTCCGCCGCCACTCGAACCAGACCTGGGCCCGCAAGGGCGAGGATAATGACCTCCCCGGCCTCGCGGACCGGCGGGCAACGTTTCGCGCTCGGGCGGTCAGCCATTGCCAGTCCGGTTGATCACCACACCGGGCACGGGAGACCCCCGCTACGGCCACGATGTAGGCCGGCGGAATCGAACTGGCCAGCAACAGCGAGACGACCGCCTCCGGCAGGTGAAGCATCCAATGAAGACAGGACACCACGACTAGCACACCGATCGATACGACCACCGCCACGATT
>JASLPZ010000288.1:0-303 GCA_030744725.1 Pirellulaceae bacterium | reverse complement strand
CCATCGCCTGAAACCACGCCAAGCAACCCGCCAGCAATGCGGCCGGCCACCACGACGCCACGTCCAATCCGGCGGGGCGTATGAGGAACCTTGTCACGGCCAGCCAAGCCAGTGCAATAGCGACGGTGCCATACAACATGGGCCAGCCGACCAGGGCGCGGCTCGTCAGTGGCAAAGTGAATGTTCGCGGCGGGAACGTCGAGTCCCTGCCGGCAATGTCTGCGTCAACCGTATACGCGAATAGCGGAATCAGCCCAACCAACAGAGGGCCAACCATGGCGAATTGGACAACCCCGAAGGCTG
>JASLPZ010000287.1:0-9223 GCA_030744725.1 Pirellulaceae bacterium | reverse complement strand
TCCGGTGGTCCGACGATGGGTACACAGGGTAGCGGCGGACCCACGGCAGCGGCGGCCGTCGCGTCAGCGGCAGCCTCTGGGCCGGTCAGTCGAGGGTACACCGAAGAACTGGAACATTGGGCTTGGTGCATCCGCAATGCGTCACCCGAAAACCAGCCTCGCTGCACGCCGAAAGTCGCGATGGGCGACGCGGTGATCGCGCTCACTTCGAACGTCGCCATCAAACGGTCGATCAATGGTGAGAGTGGTTACGTCAAATTCGACGAAGCCTGGTTCGACATTCACAACGATGCGACGTCGGACGGCAGCGATATCGCGGTAGAACGAGCGAGTTTGGGTGCGTAGGCGTCTATTGCCGGACCCAGGTCGCCAATTGTAATCCCTGCGGCGGTCGACTACCTTTTGGTGAAAGCCTTTCTTGATCGGTGTGGTTTCGGATAGCGCCGCGCTACAAACACAGCCTATGGCGGTCGCTTCGAGCGCAAGTGCACGCCACGTTAACGGGAGCTTGATGGATGGAAAAATGGCCAATCGGAGTCTTTACCAGTGTGGATGCGGGACTCGGTGTGAAATTGGAGGTCGCCCATGAACTGGGCGTCCCGACGATTCAGTTGCACGCCCCGGCAAAAGCCACGCGCACGCAGGAAAATGCCGACCGTTTTTTGGCTCGGCTGGCCGAACTTGGAATCACTCTGACGGCCGTTTTTGGGGGATTCGAGGGCGAAAGCTACGCGGACATTCCCACCGTTTCCAAAACCGTCGGGCTGGTGCCGCCCGAGACGCGCGCCGCACGGACACAGGAGATGAAGGAGATCGCCGATTTCGCCAAGATGCTCGAATGCAACGTCGTGGCTCTTCACTTGGGCTTCGTGCCGCATGACACGAACGACCCACTGTATGGCGAGGTGTTGACGATCACTCGCGAGATCTGCGATCACTGCGAGGCCCATGGTCAAGCGTTGCACTTGGAGACGGGGCAGGAAACCGCCGAAGCGCTGCTGCAATTCATCGGCGATGTGCAAAGAGACAATCTGTTCATCAACTTCGATCCCGCGAACATGATCCTTTATGGAACGGGCGAGCCGATCGAGGCGCTGAAGAAAGTTGGCAAATACGTTCGCAGCATCCACTGCAAGGACGGCACTTGGGCGGACAAGCCGGGCGAAGAGTGGGGGCAGGAAGTTCCCTTGGGCGATGGCGATGTCGGCTTCGAAACATATTTACGAACGCTAGACGAAATTGGCTACGTCGGACCGCTGACGATCGAACGCGAAATCGCGCAAGAGCCGGAACGACAGAAGAAAGAAATCGGTCACGCCATCAACGTGCTTGGCGAGCTTAAGGTAAAGATCGGCTAGCACTACTTGGCCTGTTTGATTCGCTGCTTCAAGTCCATCACAGCATCCTGATGCACTCTCAGCACTTCGTTGCGAGCCGCATCGGTGCCGAACAGCCCTTTTTCTTTGATCGTCGTGATCCCCTGTTCGATCTCGTCTATCAGCTCTTGCGCAACGTCCTTACGAAAAATGCTCTTGCCGCCGACGTTCACGTAGATTGGACTGGTGTGCGCGAACAGATCGCCATCCAATTCGGTCTTGCCCACGCCGCTAGGAATCCGAAGTGCAAACCAACCTGGCTCGCCAACCTCCAACCCGTGACGCATATCGGCAAAGTAGTATCCACCCTCCTGCGTTGCTGGCACACGATGGACGACTTTGCCGTTGTAAACCAATTCCAGGGCTCCGAAGTTCTGCCGCCCAATACCACGTCCGACAACAGTGACACGATTCGGCGCCGGCAACCTCAACGTGTCGCCCAGGCCTCCTCGTTCAGTCTCCAGTTCAAGGAACGGACCGTTGGTAATGTAAGACCGCCCCGCGCGTAACTCCTTGAGCCATTTCTTCGTTGACAATTCACCATCGACGGGGACGTACACACGCGAAAAATCAAAGACCATCCAATCGGTTCCGCTAGAAAACGGTACCTTCAGGCCAATGTTCAAGTAACGGTAGTACGATGCGTCGTAGCCGCCGCGATTTCCGCCATCGAAAATGTTCTGCGCATCCACCAAACCAGCCAGCCAATTTGGAATGTCTTCCAGGCCAAAGCTGTTGTGGCACCAAATCACGGTCGCATCATCGTCACGCGCTCGCTGGATCCCGCGTCGCAAAGTCATGCCATCCGTTCCCGCCCGCATGATCCCAGGCCCGATGCTGACGGGCCGAATCAACTCCTGCAGGTCCAGCAGCATTACATGTCCGTACCCTTCGCCACCACGACCAAAGTTATGCCGGTGTTCTTCACCATTGGCAAACAGGACGCCACTTTGAGACAACCGCTGCAAGTCGCCTCCTCCAAAACTGTTCCTTACGAACAGATTCGAAATATAGTCGCGTTCGTCAGGGATGCGCCGCAACAACGACAAGAACACGAGCTTGAGATCGTCGGCCGGTGGAACGACTCGCAAATAGCGGTCGGCTTCCTCCAAAGTCATCTTGTTCAAGTGCAAGTGCGTGTTGCCGGCCATGAGGCCTCGCGTCGCAGCATCGTAGAACTGTCGCAGCGTCACCTTGACGGTTGCTGTTTCTTGATCCGTCAGGTCGATTTCCCGAGTTGCCAGCTCGCTCTGAAGCCCGCGAATGGCCTCGATCTTCAGCTCCGTGCGTGGAACCTTGAGGGTTATCGTTTGCTCCACGGCGTACCAATTCAGTGCGCGATGGATTTCGCCAGTTAGTTTCAGCGCCTTGCCCGAAGCCAGATTCGTGAGACGAATCAGCCCTGGCGTCGGCTCGGCAAAACTGTCCTCGATCTCCAGCGTCAAGTCGCACATCCCTGTCGTCTGTCCCGCCTTCTCGGGTTCCTCGGCCTGCGCGTCAGCCTTTGTCTGCGCCAATACCAACGCGCGGACAAATGCCAAACGCGACTGATCGTGTGCGGACAATTGATGACTGATGCTGAACATCAGAACGAACAATCCCAATTTCAACCAACATTTGCGGCACAGTATAATGATTTTCCTAAGACATTTTCTCAAGGTTGTCACACGTCTAATTCGACCGTGCCTCGGCTGTTTCGACTGTGGCCCGAGGCGGCCAAAATAGCCCTCTCACATTTCACTCGATATCGAATCAATCAGTGGAAACACCGCTAGGCAATGAATGTCGCGTGCAGTAGTCGACAATCAGTTCGACGAAGGCATCGCCAAAATCCTTCAACTTCTTTTCACCAACGCCACGCACTTCATGAAACGAGGCTCCTGACGTCGGTCGGCGGCGGGCCATGTCTCGCAAGGTGGCATCGTCGAAAATCATGTACGGAGGCAGATTTCGCTTCGTTGCTTCGCCCCGTCGCAAGGTACGCAATTCCTCAAACAACCCACGGTCGACGCCTTCCCACGAGTCAGCAACCGGCGCCGCTCGCCGTGAGCGCGACTTCTTTGCCGGCCGCAGCAATTGCGGCGTTCGTTCACCTTTGAGCATCCTGCGTCCAACCGAAGTCACTTTGAGCACATTGTATTCACCATCTTTGACCAGAAACTCCTGGCCAACCAGCTGCTCGATCCAATCGCGAACCGTCCGTTTGTTTTCTGCCTGGAGAATTCCAAATGTGCTCAGGCCGTCATGGCCACGTTCGACGATCTGCGCTTCCCCTGATCCGATCAAGACCTTTGCTGTATAGTCACCGCCGTATTGTTGGTTCAACCGCAAAACGCAGGACGCGATTTTTTGTCCGATGGTCAGCGGATCTTCGACCAGATCCAGATCGCCCAGGCAGACATCGCACGCCTCACAAGACACTTCCTTCAGCATTTGACCAAAATGTTCGAGCAGTGAGCGGTGTCTGCAAACAACGCTCGTGCAAAACTGCCACATCGCCTGTAACGCTTCCAGCGCACCAGCGGGTATCACCTCCGCGTCTTCAATAATTCGTTGCCAGGTCAAAAAGTCCTGGCCCGAGTAGATCAGCACACATTCGGCCTCGAGCGAATCGCGACCGGCACGACCGCTTTCTTGCTGATAGTTTTCCAACGACTTGGGCATCCCGGCATGTACGACGTAACGCACGTTCGGCTTGTCGATGCCCATTCCAAAGGCGATCGTAGCAACGATCGTGTCGACATTCTCTTGCATGAAAGCGTCCTGATTGCGCTGACGTTGCGTGTCCTCCATACCGGCGTGATACGGTAGCGCCTTGTACCCCGCGTCAACCAAGGCCGCAGCGGTTGATTCGACCTCTTTGCGGGTAATGCAAAACACGATGCCACTCTCATCACGGTGACGGTCGAGCACTTCGCGGATCTGTCGCAGCATACCATCGCGGCGCATGAGTTTGTAAATCAGATTCCGTCGGTCGAACGAACCGACCACAAAACTAGGATCTTCGATGCCCAATTGAGTGGCAATATCTTCACGCACCTGCGGCGTTGCCGTGGCAGTGTAGGCGTGGATCCCGACGCCGGGAAACAGGTCTCGCAACACACGCAATTCACGATATTCCGGTCGAAAGTCATGGCCCCATGCGCTGATACAGTGAGCCTCGTCGATGGCGATCAGCGACACGTCGAGCGTCTGTAGGAACGCCAAAGTACGTTCGGCCATCAACCGCTCGGGGGCAATGTACAGGAGCCGCACCTGCCCGCGTCGAAGTTGGCTGGCCACATCTTTCTTCTGGGCGTAGCTCAAAGTGCTGTTCACATAGGCGGCCGGCACACCACATTCACGCAAGCTATCGACTTGGTCTTTCATCAACGAGATCAGTGGTGAGATGACCAACGCCAAGCCCTCGAGACACATCGCGGGGGCTTGAAAACAAAGCGATTTTCCCCCACCAGTCGGCAGCACGACGACTGAATCGGCATGGGTGATTGCACACTGCATCGCCTCCAATTGAAGCGGCAAGAATCCGCTGTATCCCCAGTATTTATCGAGGACTTCGGTGAGCTGCGCTTCCGCGCTTGCTAGAGGAGTTTCCATACTTCCAAGAGGCCTCAACAAAACAAAAGGAACAACGCTGCTTGGAGTCTTGCGGGCGATCGACAACGCTCGTCCTACGCCAAGGCTGGATTCTCGCTGATCGCGACCGTTCCTTCAATCATCAGGCGGCGTGTTTGCCGCTCCCCCTGTGTTCCGCTATCGAGGTCGTTGGTAGGATCAGCTGTCTGCAACAGTGCACTGCCAGACACTGATGACGCAATTTGCGGTTCAGATTCTCGCTAAATCGCCTGTTTTGTCTTGGATTCGACTGTGAAATGGCCTGCAAACTCCGCTTAGTTCTTTGTTATCCTGTCGGAGAACGGCATCGTCGGAAAATTGCGGCGGTTTCTCCCGAAATCGAGGTCATCGACGCCGGGCAAGAGCACATTGGCAAGGAACTGCTGAGCGCTGATCTTTTTTGCGGCCACGCCAAAGTCCCGGTGCCTTGGGACGAAGTTGTCGCTACCGGCCGGTTGCGGTGGATTCAGTCCTCCGCCGCCGGGCTGGACCACTGTCTCGTGCCGTCGGTGATCGCCTCGCCTATCCCAGTCACCAGCGCTTCGGGCTTGTTTGCCAATCAAGTCGCCGAGCAAACACTGGCGCTGCTCCTTGGTCTGCTGCGTGATCTGCCGGCGTCATTGCTTCAACAGCAGGCGCGCTCGTTTGATCGTCATCCGACTCAGGACTTATTTGGACGCACTGTCGGCATTGTGGGCCTGGGCGGCAACGGCAGGCGACTTGCCGAAGTCCTGGCACCCCTTGTCTCGCGAATCCTGGCCACCGACGTATTTCCCATCGACAAGCCTGATTGTGTTGACCACTTGTGGCCTGCGGACCAACTGAAGAACCTACTGAGCGAGTCTGATGTCGTCGTACTGTGCGTTCCCTTGAATGCGCAAACCGAGGGTCTGATCGATGCCGCCGCCTTGGCCACGTTGAAGCCAGGTGCCATCTTGATCAACGTTGCTCGAGGCCCCGTTGTAGTTGAATCGGATCTGGTCGCTGCACTTGCTTCAGGGCGTCTCGCGGGAGCGGGACTCGATGTGACCGAAGTCGAGCCGCTTCCGGCAACGAGCCCGTTATGGTCCCTCTCCAACGTGATTATTACGCCGCACATTGGTGCGCAATCAGCGCGGCGCGTTGACGACACCACCGACTTCTTTTGCCAAAACTTGCGACGATGGCTAGACGGTAAGCCGCTCTACAATCTGGTGGACAAGCGTCTAGGATTTCCTCGTCGCGACGCGGCTCAAATGCCACATTAGCTCGACATAAACAACTTTGCTTGTCGCATTCCGAGCGTGAAGACCAGAACTTTTTGGAGCACGTTTCGCGGAAACAACCTGCAAGTTCGGGTGGACGGATCCTGCAAGACAAGTCAGAATTCACGCATCATCCAGCCTGAACCACCGGCTGATCCCACCGCAATTCATACACCACACGCAAGAGGCAATCGTGCATGTATACGACCACGATGGCGGATCCGAACATCACGTTGAATCAAGATGGGCAGGAGGTCGACCGACCATCCGGCGAGTTGTTTTCACAATATTGGGAGATCGTCAATAGAGGGTTGCTGAATTGGACCAGCCACCTGCGTCTAAAGAAGCGTTTGGGATCAGGCGGACAAGGCGTCGTCTATTTGACGGAGCTCCGAGGGGCTGACAAGTTTACGCTCCCAATCGCGTTGAAGATCTTCTCGCCGGAACGCTACGAAGATACGCGGGCATACGACGAATCGATGCAGCGAATCGCTCATGTCTCGGCACTCGTCGCCCAAATCCAACACGACAACTTGCTGGACGTGCACAACTTTGTCGACCGCAACCGGATCCGGATGATGGTGATGGAATGGGTTGATGGATACGACCTTCAATGCCTGTTGGCACCTGGAATGCTCGCGCGAATCAAGGGACGTGTCAGCGAGCGGCGATGGGACTATATCAACCGCGTTATCGTGACCCATGGTCCAGTGCATCCCAAGGTGAAACCTGGTGTCGCGGTGGCCATCGTTCGCGACTGCTTGGCTGCACTGGCTGCGTTACACCGCGAGGAAATTGTGCACGGCGACGTGAAGCCATCCAACATCATGCTGAAACGAACAGGGAACGCCAAGATTGTCGATATCGGATCGGCGTTCGAATTGGACGCTCCTCCTGCGTCCCGCACGTGTACGCCCACCTACGCAGCGCCCGAAGTTCTCGAAGGTGCCGAATGCACGCCGCGGAGCGACTTGGCCTCGTTAGGCTATGTCCTATTGGAGTTAATCTCCGGGCGGCCGTTGTTTAGCGGCTTGAATAATTGCCGCGAACTGCTCGAAGCCAAACGCTTGCTGCCTCAACGGCTGACGGAGATCCTGCCTCAAGAGATCACGGTGAACAATCTATTGATGAATTTCTGCCGTGGATTGATTGCACCGGATCCGATGCGTCGCTTTCCCAGCGCGGAGGCGGCGGACATGCTAAAGGAAGGTGCCGCCGCATTCCATCGGCAGTTGGTTATGAGCGACCTCGCCTCGGAATACGGCAACGAAATCCGCTTGTGGTTGGAAGAACTCAAGGAACTGGACGAGAGCCAAATGAGAGACTCCACGTTGTAGGCGACCGGTAGATGCGGCTTTGGATGCAATCTTCGATCAACGTCGCGTGAATCCTCGAAGTTGCCTATCAAACGTCCAGCGAGATTCGCTGCGCCGTTCGCGCACTTTCACGTGCCGCCAAGACGATCCGCAATGATCGATAGGCGTCCTCTAAATCAGCCGTTCGGCGTACCAGGCTCGTTACAGCTCGATGGAAGTGTGTGAGCAGTTGCTCTCCTACCGGCCGTTCGTTGTCCAACGACTCCATGTGCCGACCAGCATCGTCGAACCAGATCAACGTCGAAGGCAGGTCCACGAAGGCGACACCGTTTTCACAAGCAACCTGCATTGCCGAAGGCGGTCGAAAGCCGATTGCTTCAGGCCACGCCAAAGGCAGGTATTGGCCGCAACTGATCTGGGCCATCACACCGGTTCCGCCAGCACCAACGGGGGAAAAATCAAGACTCATCATCTCGTAATCAGATGCCGTCGATCCAGCAATCATATGCCGCGTGCCAAACACATTCGTCGGCTCGACACCCACCACATAGCGACACCAATCAACCACTTCCATGATCTCGCGAAGTGCAAGTGACTGTTCATCTTCCCGGCTGTCGGCCGATGGCACATCGGCAGGGCGCCGCAGATGGCAAAACAACACACACGGAGCGCCCAAGCGAGTCGCGATCAATTCCTTCAGGCGATGCGTGGCAGGGGCGTGTCGACGAGGAAACTCGGCCATGAATGCAACGCCAGAGGCTTCAACGCGTTGCTTGATCTCGTGCGCCCGTTGGGGATCCAGATCCAACGCCGCACCGCAGAAAATCGCCTTGCCCGCATCACAGGCCGCCAGAATCGGCAGTGAACCGTACAACTGCGACGAGAGCATCAACACAGCATCGATATCAGAACGAGCTGACAAAGCACGATAGCCGTCGACTGGAATCGCGTCGAATTCCTGCGCCACCTGCTCGGCGCGCTGCGCCACTTCGGCACAAACAGCGCAAACCTCGAATCGATCGGCTAATGAACGTAGAGCCAGCCTGTACCGAGACTCCCAGGCATCCCCCAGGCCAACAACTCCTACTCGAAGTTTCATGTACCACAATTCTATGGGCTAGGACGAAATGAGTTCGCCGTCCAGAGAAAATCTGAAGACGAGATCGAATATTCTAGTCGCAACCCTACCAACTTTCGACCTGCCGCTTCGCTATAATCTGTTGTTTGAGAGCGGCATCAATGCTGCCGCGAAATGACAGCCATACGGACACAGGAGCTAAATCATGGCAAAACTCGATTGGAGCTACCATCGCCCCGGATGACAGTCCTGTTCCAGAACGCAGGAGTATCTTGCAAACGCTCGCGTCGAAATAGCCGAAGAGGTCAACGCAAAAAAAAATCGTCTGGACGGTGTCGCAGCACTCAAGTTGCTGGCCGGCATCAAGGATCTCTATGTCGCCAAAGGAAAGCGTGTAGTTCATCTTGATCTAAGCCGGGACCCTCCGGATGATGACAAGCTAACCAAGCTGATGCTGGGGCCAACCGGGAACTTGCGTGCTCCAACCGTGCGAAAAGGAAAGACACTCGTGGTTGGCTTCAACTCAGAAGTCTACGATCTGGTGTTTGTTAGTAGATGTGATTAGGTTTGTTTTGGGAAATAGTGTTTGATTGT
>JASLPZ010000286.1:0-9283 GCA_030744725.1 Pirellulaceae bacterium | reverse complement strand
CAAGGCTGGGAATTATGACCCTTCAGAAAGACAACACCTCAGAGTTATTCCCGCGTTGGCGCAACCGGTAGATGACCGGTTCGATCCCACTGCAGCGCCCCGAGCTGTTGTCACTCGTGACATTTCCCCGAAGTGCATCGGACTAGTTCATTCGGCGCGCTTTCGCGATTCCCTGATTGCGTTGCAAATGTCTCTTGCTGATGAACTAGTGATTCTCGTCGTGGAACTTCAATGGTGCATGAAACTCGGCCCCTACTTCTACAGTGGTGGTCATTTTGTCTCCAGACTGAACAGCTTCCCCAAATACAGTCCAACCGCGTTGCACCTCGGGACGGATACCGCGCCGCGAAGACACATCCTTGTTGTGGATGACAGCTGCATTTCCGCCCAGTTAGTTCAGTACAATTTGGAGCAGTCCGGATTCGAAACGTCGACTGCTTCTGACGGTCGTGAAGCGTGGATGAAAGCACAAGAGCAGCAATTCGATCTAATTCTAACCGACGAACACATGCCATCGATGAATGGTACTGAACTGTGTCAGTTGCTACGATCTCACGATCTGTATCGAGAGACCCCGATTGTCCTTTTCACGACCACGGGCAAGCTAGCCAATATTTCTGAACTCCGAGAAGAACTCAACATCGCGGCAACGGTGTACAAGTCGTTTAAGCCAGCGGACCTTCTACGCGCGATTGAATTCGCTTTCCGCGTGCCTGTCGCCCTACCGACCTAGCGAATCAGATAATCAGATTAGCGACACACCTCAGCGATGCCCGGTTTGCCGCGCAGGTGGGCTCAGAGCGTCTCCATGCTCCCGACTTCCATCGTGCGAGTGTTACGCGGCTACTTCGCATCACCATGTTGCTGATCTGCCCACAGGTCAACAGATTTCGAACCGGCCGCCGGGCCCTTGATATGTGAAATGTCCGTCTGTCCTATCTGGGCGAACCATGCGGATGACGATGTCGGCGGATATCGGTGTTCAGCGACCTTGTATAACTCCCGTCGGCCGAGTTATTTCACGTCACGATTTCTGCCACACACAAACTGTTTGCCTCCCGCGTGGAAAAACAGCCTTACGGCGACCAGATATCAGAATTACAACTCCTTCCCAGTGCGAACGAATACCAAACAGCGGCTTTCTCTTTGACCGCGTGGGAGGTGTGACGTATGCTTTTTGCGACGATCCCCTCGACCTTCACGTCCATTCGGACATCTCATTGCCGGGTAGGTGAATCATGCGCGTCACGGCTGCGATTATCGCGGTGCTTTCGATTCTCGTTTCGTCGGCACAAGCTACCACCATCTGGTTCCCAAACGCCGGGTTTGAGGAAGGCTTCAAAGCGCCTTGGGGAACGGGTCAGTACTCGCATGGAAAACCGATCTGGTGGAACAACGGTGGTTGCCAATCAACGGCCCGCGTTGATCACCGCATCAGCCACGAAGGGTCGCGGTCGTTGCATATCGTCAATCAATCCAAGTACGATCCCGATGTGTACGGCACGACACAGACACCGTTTCCGCTGCTTGCTGGCGGTGTCTATCGCATCTCGCTGTGGGCTCGCGGCGAGGGACTCGCATCCGAAGCGGCGGTGGCGATCATCGTTGATCAAACGTGGAAAGATTGGCCGATTCAGTTGCCCGCGGGATCTTTCGAGTGGAGGCGATTTGAAGGAGTGTTTACGGCGCACGATGAGAACACCCAGATACGTATCATCAGCCGGGACCGTGGCGAAGTATGGCTCGATGATTTCTATGTCGATTTGATCGACGACTCGAACATCCGGGCGCCGGAATTCGACGGTGTACTCCATTTGCCGGATGAGCCGGGTGAACAGCAGGATGTCGAACGACAACCGCAGCGAGCGTCTACGACCGCGAACTCCGAATCAGCAAGGATCGGTGCGGCGGTGGCTGATTTTCGCCGCTTGGCACTCCAAGACTACAAGACCGCTTTGGAACGCTACGCCGCTCCGCACTTGTGGCGATCGTTCCTGTTCTGGAACGAACATCTCTGGTTGCCCACGAAGCCGAACGTCGGCTGGTCCTACTTCTTGAGCACGGCCGTTGTCGCCCCCGTTGGCGAGGACTCCGAGAATATGCTGGTGGCCTTCTACAACCCGTGGTGTGATGTGTTCCTCGTCACGAGATGGGTTCGAACTTCGGTAGGAACACAGATGCGGGACGCCGAGATGATGAGAGGTGATGTGCTCCGCGACCCGCAGGCTTCTGAATTCAATCCCACGCCCTTGTGGCTGCGGAAGACAGAATTCAAGCCTGCTGCGTTGGCAGCGAGTGTGTCCGAATCGATCCACGCCTTCCAGAACACATTGGCGAGCGTTCGCCCCGAACAATGGCGCCGGCAATATCCGACGTTGGCCGATCATCATGCATTAGTCCACGTCAACTATGCTGGTGTCTCGTCAAGACTGGCCGACGCCCTCGGCGAAGTTCGCGAACTCCGCTTCAGTCAAGATGACGGTTCGCAACTGAATGAGCTGCGCAAAGCCAGTGCGCGTGCGTTGCAAATGGCGTCGTCGGGCAAGATGCAGGCGTTGCTGGCCGAAGCTGACCAGACGCTATCCGTGATGCAAAAGATCCTCACCGATACCGACGCCAAGGAGTTCCGCCACTTCACCCCGGTGCATACGGTCGTCGGCGACAATCGCGGGGTGATCTTCCTCACGCCGCTGTACAACGCAGATTTCTGTATGAGTTTGTTGGTCGAGTCGCTGGATGAGGCGGCTCGGATTTCCCGAATCGATCTTGTCTTCTACGACGCAGCTTATCGAACATGGCGAAACGAACACGAATCAGATTAACTAGCACCTGTGGTCTTGTTGCCGTCGCCTTCCTGCTGGTTGCGGGCCGAACGTCCATCGGCGTCGCCCAAGTCTCACAGGATGTCGCCAAGGGCACGATCGTCGATCCTTCTGGCGACGTCGAAGATCGATCCGCACCGCCCGAATTGGCCTGGATGACGGTACAAGCCGACGACATCGGTGCGCGACAGCCAACTCAGCACGCCGATACGCCAAAAGCAGGCAGCTTGTACGAAGATTGGCCGGAGCCGCCTTGGTGGGTTACGCCCCTGGTCGAAGGCACGCCCGAGGCGCTGCGAAGTGGCCGCAACGTCGCGGAGCGGATGATTAAGACTCCCACTAGCATTCCCGGCAAGGCGCAGAGGGCGCTGGCGCGGCAGATGCGAGCCACGGGACGCGTCATGTTGCCGCGGACCGAAGCGGCTGCGCGGCTTGGCAACAGTGTCGGCGTTGCGTCGAATTTAGGAACCGCGTCCGGCATGTTGGGCGCTGCCGCCGGCGGCGACCCGGTCGGCATTGCCCAGGAATTCACCAACGGTTACCTATACGCACAGGCGGCAGCCTATGGAGCGCAAGCGGGTGGCAGTCTCGGCGGTCAACTCGGCTTGTTGGTGGGACCGCAAGGTGGTTTTGTCGGCGGTGTGCTGGGTGCTGGACTGGGAGCAATTTCGGGTGCCTTCGCATATCACTTCACCGGTCGTCAGTTAGTCGACGCGATCGCCGATAGCGCGTGGTCTCAAGCGGGCAATGGAACCGCAGTCCGCGTCCTCAATCACAACATGTCGCTGATCCAAAACGCGGAAAGGGCCGTGCAGTCGGGAGATCTGCGAAGCGCCCAAACCAATGCGCAAACCGCCCACGATTCACTGAACCGGATGCGATGGATCCTGGACGACTCAGGTCGAGGCGATGAAGTGCGACAGTGGGCGGGCAGGGCCATCGGCGTGCTACACCGACTGGACGAACTGTCGGCTGACCGAGTGCCAGTTGACCAGAGACCGCCAAGTCAGGACGACGAGATCGGCAGGACGATACAACTTGGCTCGGACCAGTCATTTCTGGCTCGGTCGGCTCAGACACAACATCGTCAAAGGCGAGACAGCGCGGGACGCACCCCTAGGCGGAATCCTCAAACTCGCCGCGAAGAACAGCTCGATTACAACTCTCCAGGCTTCCGTGATCATGCGACTCAGATCGATCGCTGGACGCTACTGGGTCCGGAAGGTGCATCTAGTGTGTCCGACGACAGGAATCAAGAGGCAACCTCTTCGCGAAAGACACGACTCTCCGGCAGCGGGACATGGAGTGATTTTAGCCATATTAAGTACAAGATCAGCCCTCGTGGGACACATGAGTTGACGATCGATTTGGCCAACCAATCATTTGAAAGTAGCTTCGTCATTGACACTGAATATGCCGGTTCGATCGTGGCGGGTAGAGGGATTGTTGTGGTGGGGCGTGCGACTGGCTCGTTCAAGGGGAACGCAAAATCCGGCGTTTTGCGAGGCTCCGGGACTCTTGTGCCCCAGCGAGGGCGGAATTTTGCGAGTCCAGTGGCCATCCTGATCGAAGGGCAACTCTCGAACGGGCGCGTGTCTGGTACCCTCACCGTCGATGTTTGGGCTTTTCCGCCGATCGCTTTCTCGGCCCCGGTTGACTGAGTGGCAGACGACGGAATCTAGCAACACGCCGCGACTTGCCGTGCGACACCATCCGAGTGATGTGTAGCGATGGTGTCGTCACTCGTCGTCTAGTGCGGGCACGTCTGGATCCCTGGGAGCCCTCGTGGGTAATCGCCACGGCCACGCGGCCCGAGTTCACGAAATGGTGCGAGAGCACGTTAGCCCTGTGTGTCAGATTGCTGGCGCAACATTGCCGCTCTCCGTCCCGAACGGGCATCGTCGTTGCGCACTCAGGGCGAACCGACTTGGTTGGTAATCGCGGGATTCCACGCAGCGTCGGCGCACCCGGCGTCGTTTCGCGCCTTTCAATGCGCGCTTCGGTGGCCGCACCGATGAGCATTGAACCTTCTGTTGAGCTTGCTTCCTGTGGGGAAAGACCAACGTTAGTAGCAAGAGCGCTCAGTGACTTCGGTGGCGGCCCCGAAGCTGCGAAATTGATCGTCCCAACTGACTTCGGTGGTCCAGAAAGCGCGACACCGACGCTGTTTCGGGATTTGCGAAAACAGCACTGGTATCTATGAAAGAGTTGACTTTTGGAGAGGTACGGTTTTCCTACGCTTTTGAGATTCAACACCTTCAACTCGCAGCAGGAGAACCAACCGTGTTATACCTTGGAATCGATCAGCACGCTCGACAAATCACGATCTCGCTTCGCGATGAAACCGGAGATGTGCTCCAGACTCGGCAAGTGTCAACGAAACCAGAGATGATCAACACCTTCTTTCAGAAACTCACCCGTGAACGGCTTCAAGACGGAGACGAATTCGTGGCGATCGTTGAAGTCTGTGGCTTCAACGATTGGCTGATCCGCATGCTGTACGACTATCGCTGTCACAAGGTGATCCTGATCCAACCTTACGAAAAGAAACAACGCAAAACTGATCGACGGGACGCGGCGGCGCTCAGTGAACTGCTGTGGGTCAACCGAGACCGGCTTATGCAAGGCAAGCCAGTCCGCGGCCTTCGGCAAGTCGATATCACCGGCACCGTCGAACAGGAGAGCCGACGCCTGACGACGCTTCGTAAGGATGTCGGCCGAGCACGGACGCGTCTTATCAATAAAGTCCGGCACATTCTTCGGCGTCACAACCTGCAATGGGACATGCCAACCAAGACGTTCCCGACCAAACCCGCCATCGCCTGGTTGAAGAAGCTGGTGCTGCCGGAGATCGATCGTCTGGAGATGAATCACTTACTCGCTGACTTGGCACTCATCCAGCAGCGTAAGCAGGAACTGGAGCAAGTGATTGCTGAACGTTGTGGGAACAGTGAAGATGCGGTGATCTTATCGTCACTGCCCGGCGCCGGTGCCTATACCGCAATCGCTCTTGCGTGTCGCGTTGGACGTGTGGAACGATTCCGAAGTGGCAACAGTCTTGCGAACTATTGGGGATTAACACCCGGCTGCAGTAACAGCGGCGAACGCAAACAGCGGCTGGGCAGCATTACCAAAGCTGGCAGCCCAATGGCACGCTGGCTGTTGGCACAGGTAACTCGCAATGCCTTGCGAAAAGACGCTCGGCTGCGGGAATGGTTCAAACGGATCAAGCGCCGGCGCGGTGCCAACATTGCCCGTGTGGCCGTTATGCGGAAACTCGCGACGATTATTTGGCACATGTTAATCAAACGCAAGACGTATGCCGCGTGTCGAGCCCAGGCGGTCACGTGAGCCGAGGCCGGGCGGAGCCGGCCAAAAGATACACCTCAAGAGAAGAAAAGTCACAAGTCAACCTGAAGAAAAAGGAGACCTCGCAAACCAAGATTCGGTAGTGGTTGTTCGATCTCGAGTTGCCCAGCGCAACTCGAGATCCCTCCCGTTTTGGGTCAACTCGAAAAAGTCCGTTGATGCGTGGCTGGAGCCAAGAACTTGGCGCAGACAGTCAGCACGAAGCTCTGGTTGGAGTGGCCCAAACGGTGAGGAATTCGCACTAGATAAATCAGCGTCTACCCGAACAAGGTAGAGCCTCTCATGCACCGCGTGAGCGGTACCTCGCGAAGGAATGTTTTGGGAGCAATCGCGCATTGACAAGAACGATCGCAACTTCCCGCTGCAACGACGACCGACACGAATCAAATCAGTACACAGTCACATATCCCACAAAACATCAGCGACCAACAAAACAGGCGACTACGCAAAACGCTACCCGTACGCAGTAACCTAGATGGAAACCGTTAGCACTTGACAAACTCTTACAGGAACGGTCTTTTCGAAGTCGTTAACAGATCTGGCAAGCTGGCGAAAATCACCGCACACCGACGCGCGCAGCGCAGCATCTTCGAGGTCTGGTGCGATCGCTCTCGGGGCTATTTGAGGGAGGCTGAAACTTCGGATGGAGAGATGGTTCATTTCCTACGGCGGACTTGCAGACCGCCGTACTTTATCAAACATGCAGATTCGCGCCGCTGAGGCGTCGTCGTCGGCCCACACTCGGGTCGCCTCGCTGGTGCGAGGTGCGTAATTGTCAATTTGCAGACCGCTGACAACGCGCTTCGACTGAGCTGGATTTGAAATAATCGCACGTCGAAATGCGCCGACCAAGCGTTCGGCGCGACATGGCAAATCTGGCAACCGGCAGTTTACGACAAGCGCCGACCGCGGAAGGTAGAGCGTACCAAGCTTACCCACCCAGTCCGGGACCATGAGTCAAAACGAGGCCCAGCCGGTAGGCGGCAGGGTGTTGAATGCCGGCCATTTATCGGCTCTAATCCAGGTCCGAGTCCGATGTGCATCACCCAGCCACCTTGTACGATTCACTGATACGGAGTTTCCCCATGTCTGAACTGATTGTCGAGTGCTACGCCGGCGACAGCGAGATTTGCGAGAAGTTCGCACGGCTTTATCCAGAGAAGTCAGAAATCGAGCGTGGCAAGTCTGCTGATGGTCTAGAGCTGATCAAGGTTGTAATTGAAAACCTACCCGAGCTCATCACCGCCACTGTCCTTTTGATTGAGGTGCTGAAAGCCAGGAAATCCCGATTTCGCGTATTTCAGGACGGACGCGAGGTTGATCCTGATAGCATCGAGCCAAAGTAGGGTACTTCGGTGCAGAACTGGTCAACAGACTGGTCCCGTCGTCGCGCACGGATTCAATCGCAGCTTGTCGATCACAGCCGGCTGAAAGAGGAGTTTAGATCACGTCTCATTCCTCTTTGTGAAGAGTTGATTGGGAGTTTCAATAACGAGTTATCCGGAGCTTCGAATCGCACTTTTAGCATCGAGTTAGTGGCTACGCTCAGGCAAAGCTCGTTTCTGCTGAGCAATTCATCAGAGAGCGCGGTCCTGTTCGATGTAACGCAATCTCTGATCCTAAAGTCATTGTTTTCAGCTCTTTCAAAGGAGAAAGACTACCATACTGTAGCGGAATCCCTCAAAGAGTGTTGCGCCCTCATGGTGGCAATGTGGAACCCAAACTACGCCCGAGTCATTCAGGAGTATCGAATCCTTCGAGAAAAGAAACATCTTCTGCATTCCCCTGATGACTATAGAGAATGCTCTGATGCACTAAGTTCTTTTCGTAGCACTTGGGCAAGCGATGAGTTCTTTTGGTTTATTGATGTGTACATACTGGCACATGAGATCTTCCATTACATGACAATTGTGGGGTACCCTAACGCGCAGAAGTTGTTGTCAGAAGCAAGTGCCACTTTTGACGACACGCTGAAAGAAGTCTGCTATGAGGACAGGCCGGATTTTGTGGAACACGCGAGCTTCTATGGAATCTATACCTTCGACGAGGAAGCAGCGGAGGCACTTCGACGTGATTTAGTGAATCGACGGCGGCATTACGAGAATACACGTGCTGAATTGGTTGAGGAGATTGCTGGCGACGCGTTCGCGTGTTGGGTCTTAATGTGGGCACGCCAGTCGATTACCGGCGACCAGACGAATAGCGGCCTTTCCTTCGTGACCCAGTGCTGCGACCAAGTATTCTGGATGTCCGATCTTCACCAGGCGATGATTCGACGAGCGCTCTTATCTGAATCAGCAGGCATTGGCAGCGAACTGCCTGGCGACATTGCGGACTCACATTTTCGAAGGACGGCAATTATGTTTAGTGCCGCCAGGCTTAAGTATGAGAATTCTCGTCATTACGTTCTCCCAAGCGTTGCTATAAAAGAGCTCGCCATGGAGAACTTCATGCTGGTGCAGCAGGTTCGCCTGGGTTTGCAGGTTCTTTATCAAGCGCCGGTTGCTCGGGCGATTAGTGATTTCCTAGCTCAGTGTGAAACGAACCGGCCGAGTAAGACAACGATGGCCAGGCAGCCCGTTCATGCAGAGAGGTTTAGTTTGGACAAGTTGTTTGACAGTGAAATCTGCAAGTCAGCTGTGACATACTGACCTCACCGACTCGCTGCCGGCGAAACGTGTTCACCGTGGTTGCGGAACGGCTGAGGTGGTGGACAGCAAAGCGAGTTGTGGATTCTGTTTAGCCGGTGAAGTTTGTCCAACGAATGACTCTTAGATTTCGGTAAATGATTCACTGGAATTGACATATGCAAGAAGGCCTCTCTTGCTCAGATGGATCTTGGGAATGGATTCATCACCAGGCCGCCTGCAGTTCGGTCTATCTCCTCGTGCCCGAGGTTGCATCGACCGCCCGCGGCAAGGAAATGTCGCTAAGCGCAGCGGTGGAATCCACCGACCGCAGTTTGACCCACCCGATAGCCCACGGTCGCCGGCGGATATTACGATTTGATTACGCGGCGGTGAGACATCTGAGGTTTCCGCAAGGGGGTATGAGGAAAGTTTTTCGTTTATTTTTGTAGCTCGAGGTATTTG
>JASLPZ010000285.1:0-9295 GCA_030744725.1 Pirellulaceae bacterium | reverse complement strand
TTCAGATTCTGACTTGATATAAAGCCGGGCAGCAATTCGCGCACCCGAAACAGCGTCAACGATCTCGCCGCGCAATTCAGCGGCTGTCGTCGTTCTGACCACCAGCAGACAACCTGGCAGAAACGATGCGAGCAAAAGAAACAGAACACTGCGGGCCGGGTAGTTGAGGTTGATCATGGTTGCCGTTCCAGGTTAAGAGCCGTCAGGATTTCGGACGTTGCCTGCGATTTATTCAGCACGTAGAAATGCACGCCGGGGACGCCCCGATCCATCAGATCTTGAATCTGTTGCGTGGCAAAGTCAACACCGACACGAAATTGAGAATCAGAATCCTCGCTTTGGCCAAGTGCGGTGACAAATCCCGCAGGCAACTGGGCTCCGCACATCGCCGTGATTCGCTGGATCTGCGCTAGATTCGTCACTGGCAAGATCCCGGGAACCAGCGGAACGCTTATTCCAACTTTCTGCACGCGATCACGGAACCGAAAAAAGTCTTCGTTGTTGTAGAACAACTGTGTGATCACAATATCCGCGCCCGCATCGACTTTGCGTTTGAGGTTTTCAAGATCAGCGTCTGCGCTGACTGCTTCCTGATGCGTTTCCGGATAACCGGCAACCGCCACGCCAAAGTGGGAGAATTCTGCGTGAATCAACTCGACAAGCTGATTCGCATATTGCAGGCCACCGGCGGTCGACTTGAATTCAGTTTCACCCTGCGGCGGATCACCGCGTAGCGCGACGATGTAGTCGATCTGGCGCCGACCGGCGTCCTCGAGAAACGCACGCAATTCATCAATGCTGGCATTGACACACGTCAGATGTGAGGCGACGGGGATGTTAAATCGGCGCTTGACACCATCGACGATATTCATCGTCTTTTCGCGAGTCGAACCACCGGCACCGTAGGTGCACGTAATAAAACTGGGCTGAAACTGCATCAACTGTTCGACGTGGCGAAACAGAGCGCTCTCGCCCGCGTCCGTCTTAGGCGGAAACAGCTCAAAAGAAAGTCCACACTTCCTAGGTCCGTAGTGAGCGGCCAGTGTCATTGGGCAATTCGTTTTGGGTGATGCGCGGTTAGTTGAGAACTGGAGTCAAATCATAAGGCTTCACCACGCAATCGAGAATCCCCGCCCCATGCCGAGCCAATGATCCAGTGAGATCTATGGCGTCAGTTGGTCATCGGGCGCCTGCCGCTCTGAGTGCGTCAATTCGTACATGTCTCGGATAACTTGAGTAAAACGCCGTCAAGTTCGATTGTCTTGCCAGACGATATCCCCAAATTGGCCTGTCAGCCGCCCACCTTGCCCATCGTCAAGCGTAAAGGCGGCACAATCGTCACGGCCTCCAGCGACGTTCTGAACTAAGATTGCACTAGAGCAAGGATCATTCAGTCACCGGTGAGGAATCGCCTCATTAGAGGCTCACACCTGACTTGCAAGGTGAGACTCCGTGGATTCTCGCTTCGCGAAGGACCGTGCACCCTGATCGTTGGCGCGAAACGTAATTCAACTTGATGTACATCCACGGGGCGAGCAAGCAATTATGGACTTGGTTTTTGACGGTATTCCGTCGCTATTGGGAGACTTCGTGATACAGATTTCCGTGATTCTCGTATTGGGAGGCTGCCTGGCGACATTGGTTGGCCGGAGTCTCCTGCGACGATCGAACTCTTCAGCAGGTAATTACGTTTCGACGACTTTTCTACCCAAAATCTGGAACTCGGCAGGCCGCCCATCGAGTAACAAATTGGAACATCGCGACGTGTTGGGACAACTCAGTGATCGTTTGCCGTCTGCCGACCCAACGGGTCGCGAGCAAGACCCGACAATTGTCGATCTACTGTCACAGATCGTGGACGTCAACGCAACGCTTCACACGCGTCTGGAAAATGCGGAAGGAACGCTTGAGAATCAGGCGGAAGAAATCTCGACGTATAAGTCCGAAGCCCGCACCGACGTGCTGACTGGACTGGCAAATCGTCGCGTGTTTGAAGAACTGCTGCGACATCGAGTGAATGCCTGGCAGCGAGACCAAACACCAGTTTTCGTCTTGCTGGTCGATATCGACTACTTCAAGCGATTCAACGACAGCTACGGTCACCAGGCGGGTGACGAGGTGTTGACGCAAGTTGCACAGCTGTTACGAGAGTCGATGAGTGAAGCCGATTTGGTATCGCGGATTGGTGGCGAGGAGTTTGCGGTCATCATCGATGGCGACTGCCTGCAGTCCGCGCTACAAAGCGCCGAATACGCACGGCGAGAAATCGAGCAGGCGAATTTCATCTATAAGAATCAACATCTACATGTCACGGTGAGCATTGGAGTTGCCGACTCGCAAGCCACCGAGAACAAATCCGCATTGGTCAAGCGTGCGGACATCGCTCTGTATATGTCGAAATCCACTGGCCGCAATAACGTGCACTGGCACAATGGAAAGCGGTCAATTCTCTTTGCTCCCCGCCAAGCGACCGTTGACCCAGCCTCTGGTTTCTCGACAACGGGTGTCGCCGCACTGACCGAGACCAAGGACTTTAGCACCGTCTGCAACGAACTTCGTCAGCGTCTGGTCGCCGTCGCTTCTGAAGAGTGCTAACGCGCGAACTGTTGTATCAGTCACCTGCCAAACGATTTGGTAAACGAAAGCGGAGACACCGATTATCAGGCTCCGTCAAGGAACTGGCACAGCTGGCCATCATCGGCAACTTTCTGCAGAGCTAGCGCCGTTCGGGCGGCCGTCAAGACATCCGCCGAAGACAGGTGGAGATCGTCATGCTGCCCACTGATCTCGCGCAGAAATGAATCGAGATACGCACCAGGTTTACCCACTGGCAAAGGCGCGACACGCGGTTCGGATTCGCCGTTCTTGTAAACGGTGATACCCTGGGAGTTGGCGGTGGCTTCGAGCACTCCCTGGCTGCCCCAAAACGTGAATCGCCAATACAACGGCATCTCGTAGGCAAACGAATCGGGTGTCAGATAGGAGACGTCACAAACGACACCAGCACCATTTTCCAGCCGAAACATCGCCTGCCCGCATTGTTGAAACTGCGGATATTCAGTCACCGTGGCATTCCAGGCCCGCGCCGCCACCACAGCGTCGATGCGGTGGCCCGTTGCCCACGGGATAAAGTCAACTGCGTGAACCGCGATGTCGTTGAACACTCCACCGTGCATCCCAGGTTCGAAGTACCACATCGGACGCCGGCCGTACAAAAGAGGGTGCTGGCCATCGAAGCTTACCGCCTGCACTTCGCCGATTTCATCCACCTGCAGCAACTTACGCAGCCCCAAATAGACGGGCAAGTCGCGCATGTCAAGCATACAACCGATGACGCGGGACTGCGCTGCCGCCATCGCTTCGATCCGATCGAGTTCAGCCAGCGAAATACAAAGTGGCTTGTCACTGATCACGTGCTTCCCAGCTTCCAGTGCCGTGGTCAGAATGTCCGCGCGACGTCCATAGCAATCTCCAACGGCCACGACGTCGCACTCGACACTCGCTAGCATGGCCGCGTAGTCGGTATGTGTAATCTGCACTTCGCCTGCTTCGGCAAGCTGCTTTGCGGCCGGCGCATCTTCTTCGCAGCACGCCACTACACGAATATCTGCGTGCGCCTGGCAACGGCGATACATGTCGAAGATATGTGGGTGTCGGAAGCCGACGAAGGCGAATCGAGTACTCATGGATTGCGTGCTTTCTCTGTACCTGTCTTCGGGTTCTGGGCTGGATCTTCAAGTTCACGCATCATGCTTCGAATCCGTGCGGCCAGCTGCGCCTTGATGGCCAGATGCTCGGCAGCGGTGGAGCTGCTTAGATCGCGGGTTTCGCCGGGATCATTTCGCAGATCGTACAGCTCTTCACGGCCGACATTGTGAAAATCGATCATCAATTTCCAATCGGGAGTTCGCGCGGCACGCATATCTGTGGTCGCCCCGTGACGCATACTGTATTCGCAATACAGGCGATTGTCCCACTCGATTTTCTCACCACGCAACAAGGGAAGGAAATTGTGTCCACGAATTCTGACTGTTGTGGGCAAGTCGATCCCAGCCATCGCCAACAGCGTCGGAAACCAATCAAGATTGCTGACGGTTTCCCCGACCATGGTGCCCGCCTTAATCTGCTTTGGCCAGCGCACCGCGCAGGGAACACGAATTGCCTGATCCAACAGGTTTGGACGCTGCTTGGGAGCAATTCCCGGCCATTTCTGCGGTGGCAGTTTGGTAAGTTGCCACTGCGCGTTCCCTTTGTACCAGAGACCGTGATGGCCCAAGTGGTACCCATGGTCGCTGGTAAAAATGACAATAGTATTTTCTCGCAAACCCAGTTCATCGAGTGTCTCAAGAAGCCGCCCCAAGTTGCGATCAACGCTCACCACACTAGCCATGTATTCGCGCGTCATCCGCTTGACACGTCGAACATCGAGGTCAACGAAGTTGGGATTTGGAATCTGTGGATCCAGTTCCTTGTAAGGCAACCAATCCTCGTCGCGGACTGGTAACCACCGTGCATGGGGTGCGCGAAAATGCAGGCTCAGCAAGAACGGCTGCTGGCAATTCTGCCGGACAAATTCGATCGCATGGTCTGTCAGAATGTCCGGTGTAAAGCCCTTGAACGGTCGACTGACACCGTCCTTCTCCAGTTTTGGATCGACGGGCGAAGCACCACCTGCGCGAAAACCGATGAAGTAGTCATATCCAGTTCGTGTCGGGTGGTAACGATCAGCTGTTCCCAGGTGCCATTTGCCAACAAGGCCCGTCTTATAGCCCGCGGCAGCCAACAACTCGGGCCAAGTCACCGTGTCAGGATCGAGACCATGTTCGGTCTCACGACTTGGATTGATCCAATCGAGAATCGCGAGTTCACTGCTGTACCGGCTGGTCATCAAACCGGCTCGAGATGGGCTACACACGGGCGTCGTCACAAACGCGTTGGCCAAGCGTACGCCATCACGAAACAGGCTGTCCATGTGCGGTGTCTTGAACTGAGAGTCGCCCACCATCCCAACGGCCGTAGGTGCCTGGTCGTCCGTGTAAACAAAGACGATGTTGGGACGTGTCTCGGCTGCCCCCGTTCGGCTCACGAGCGGCAAGACGATGACCAGAAGACTCAGTATGAAACGGTACATGATGAGCGACCTTGTTAATCAGATTGCGCTGGCGGGACGACGGACGCATTGATGGTCAGATCAAGCTGGCGCGTACCCAAAGGCGTCACGCAAACGCCTTACGCAACTGCTCAATATACGGGGGGCACGTCGTTCGCGGGTCTTCTGACTCTTCATATTCGAGCACGATATAGCCGCGATAATTGACGTTGCGCAGGATCTTGGCAATTCGCGGAAAATCCGCCGGTTGCTTAACTCTGTTCGGACCACTAACAACAACCTTCACCTGCACATTGATTGCGTGCGCCGCGACTTTGGCAAGGTCACCGTAAATGTCTTCAGTGTGGAAGTTGCCCGTATCCAGATTGACTCCGAACCAAGGACTCTGGACGTCACTGACGAGGCCCAGCAGGCCGGTCGCCGTGCTGGTTGGTCCACCATGATTTTCCAGTGCCAAGTGCACGCCATGCCGGCCCGCGTAATCGCAACACTCCTCCAAGCCGGAGACCATCAGCTTGTGCGCCATCTCGGGTGCAATGTCTTTCTTGACATGCCCCGCAAACACACGAATGACCGGGGCACCGAGAATTTCGGCGTGGTCAATCCACTTCTTTAGTGCGTGAATCTGTCTGTCTCGCTCTTCTCCTGGAGGATGTCCAAAGTCGTTTCCAACGGCCGTACCGGAGACATCGAGCCCCAGGCGAAAACACTGCTGCTTGAGCGCACGAAGGTATTCGGGAGTCACCGGGTCTGGAAAGTAATACGAGGTCAGTTCGGTCCCTTCCAATTGCATTTTCGCGCAGTCGTCGATGAAATCGGAAAGCTTCAGCTTCGCTTCTTTCTCATCTTTAGCATTTTTCTTTTTCAGGAGGCTCCGATAACTATAGGCCGCCAGACTGAATTTGAACTTCGGCGATCCATTTCGCAATATCGGTCTACTGCCCGAAGCCACGCTACTCAGCGCACCGGGCAAAGCAGCGCCCACGCAACAGGCAGCAGCGCTCTGAAAGAAACTGCGGCGATTTGGCTTGGCGGTCATGATCGGATCGATTGGATTGAAGGTGAGAAATAGGAACGCACTGGCTGCCATATTCTCATTGACGAGAAACGCCATTGCAAGCGCATCGACCGAGCGAGACCTTCGTAGGAGAGGCTGTAAAACGACGCGATGCGACAAGAGGCATTACCGCTGCAGCGTGCCAGTGGCCTGTGGATCCTGAGCCTGGCGGATGCCTGAATCGGGCGTTTGTCCCGCAATGACTGCATCGTCTGCCTGCCGCCACTTGGCCAGCATGTCGTCAGGGTCCTCGAAGTTTAAGTACACGACCTGCTCACCAGGCCCCAATTGAGCGCCCATTCCAGCCACGCGCCAACCAGAATCCTGGCGACGAAGCGCCCAGATGATGTCATAGCTGTTGCCGGCGCCGGTTTGTGCCTCGGTCCACGTCGTGTTGACGTGCGCGCCGTTCTTGTGGGCACCCAAATACTCGGGGATGCCGATCTTGAATGTGGCCTCAGGAGAACCCAACGACCGCACGGCCAGATCACGTTTACGTGTCTCTTCGTACGCGCGGCGTGTTAGCAGCGCTTCGGCGACGCCACTATCGCCGCTCCGCAACGCGCCAAGAAATGCGGCAACAATCTGATCGGGCGGGGTTTCTTGTGTGAGCCCTGTGGGCAATTGCCGATCAGGGAGATCCTGCCTGACAAAAGTACTCAGGTCCGTCTCGACGATTGCGTCCGGCGGGTTGTTGACGTTGGCAGATTCGACGGCAGAATCAGACGCCTGCTGACGACACCCGATCAACCCGTAGCTCGCCAAGAACACTGCCAGAACTCTAATTGGTCTTTTCATCGTCAGACTTCCATGTCTCGAAACAGGCGAACAACTTCCATCGCACGTGGGAACAGAAGTTTGCCAATATCGCCTGCGCGGGTCAAGGCGAATGAGACAGACGCGAGTTGCGGCGAGTACTGGCGCAGCTAGCAAGCGTGAGACGGGCAGAAAACGCAATGGGCAGATAGTACGTTCAAACTCTCGCGCCCACAGACGCTACGGCGCGGCGGTTTCTTCCTTCGTATCGGCGGTTTCGGCTGGTGCGCCGATCGACTTTCGGAAGTCTGCCTTGGCCGAGGATACCGTGGCGTTCAAACCGACCAGTTTGAGGAAATAGTCCTATTTCTGTATGGCAAATATTAAGACGACAAATAGAGCGACAATCATCAAACCAAGAATCACGATGGCGGCGATTGATTTTCCAGTGGCGGACGATCGCTGATGCGCTACGCGACCGTTCGACTTATCCGTTTTTTTTTGAATCGACTCGAGGGCAGCAATCGTTTTAGGTTCCGCGCCCATCTGAGCTGGCGTATCGACGGGATCCGTCGGCTGTTCTGGGGATGGAGCCAGCGAAGGAAAAATGGGGCCGGCGATCTGCCACTCCGCCCATCCTTCGCACCACACCATCGAGTCTGCGCCGACGCGACCTTCTTGCATCCATCGCCGCATCACGTCACCCTTTGCCGGTCCGAATTCGCCGCCGGAGGCAGGACGAACGTACCAAACTGCATTGGGCGACGCATCAATTGGATCTCCAACGGTCGGCGCGATCGCCTCAAATGAAGGTAACGGATCACCGTTGGCGGGCGCATTCGATTTGGCCGCGGCCATACTGGCTGGCGACGCAGCGACTGTCTGTGCCGTGAGGCCCGTGGGTTTAGTACCAGTGGGCTCAGTATTCGGGCGGATCCTGGGAGCCCCTTCAGGAATTTCGCTTTCCAGCGGAATCTCCCACCGAGCGTCGCAATGCGGGCAGATTCCGCGCTTGCCGGCCAAGAACGTCTTCACGTTCATGCGACGACTGCACTCGGGACAATAGAACCGTATGCCCATGCAAAAAAGCCAGCTCGATCTTGTGCAACAACGGGGCCGTCCGCAGCGGCGGCAGTTAAGCAAAGTCCATTATACATTGGGAGTTACCGATGTGAAGATTGGTGATTCTAACCATTCTTGCCAGGAGAGCCTGCATCGCTGTATCTTCACAGGCTGAACTTCCATTATTCCAGCAGAAAAGGCGAATTCCGTGTCAGATGCCGAACCCAATTGTGAAGGCCCAGTCGAAATTGCCGTGATGGGCGATTTGACGGACAATGTGGCGGACATTGCCGACAAGCTGCTGGGAGTCCCCCAAGGTGGCCCCTGCACGCTGTACTTCGATTCGCCCGGTGGCAGCCCATACGCAGCCGTCTCTTTGATGAACCTTGTGATCCTTCGCGAGTTGCAAGCGACAGCGATCGTCACTGGCGAGTGTTCGTCGGCAGCCTTATGGCCACTGGCCGCCTGCCAGCGACGATTTGTTACCCCTTATAGCGCGTTGCTGTTTCATCCCATGCGATGGCAAAGTGAAGAAAATGTCCAACTGGCTGAAGCAGCCGAATGGGCGCGCCATTTCGCCCATCTCGAATCACAGATGGACCAACTGCTGGCAGACCTGTTCAACATACCCCTGGACAAACTCGTTGCCTGGATGCAACCGGGCCACTATGTGACGGGGACCGAGATCGCGGAATCAGGACTGGCTGAAATACTCGACCCGATCTCAATCGTGATGATGCGCCGACAAAGTGCTGCCCCATAGGGACGGCGCATGGCGCGATCTGCACCGTTGCACGTAAATCAGCCGCCCGCTAGCAACAGGTTGCCCTTTCGCTGGATCTCAGTTGGAAATAGCATGTGCGCGCTTCAACCGGCCGGTTCGAGATGATCAATCGTCAGGCGATTCAATTCGCTGGGAGCCATCCGTGATTTGTAATCGCCTCCGCATGCTATTGGCGCTGTTCGTCTTGATCGTCGCTGCGTGTGACAAAGCAAAGTCACCCGCCATCGAGTCTGCCGCCGGGCTCCACAAGTATGGTGCGTTGCCAGGCTTGCGAACTTCGCACCTGCAGGGTCTACACGACGAGCTTGCGCGACTGGAAAGCGAGCGGGCGACGGCTGCTCAGCTGACGGACAGCCGATTCACCGTTCCTACTACGTTGAGCCCCGGATCGGAAGCGATCGAACCCCAGAAGAAGGCGGCATCCCTGCAAGCTGTTTTCGAACGGGAACTGCAGGAATCACTGCTCAAGCAACTTGACGAGCTTTATCCCGTGGGCCCTTTCGTATTCTCTCCCAGCTCGATGCGA
>JASLPZ010000284.1:0-9314 GCA_030744725.1 Pirellulaceae bacterium | reverse complement strand
TAGTCGCCTCTCGCTCCGCGAAAGGAACGTGCTTTCGCGGAGCGAAAGACGACAATAAAAGATCGAACACTGCTCAGCAACGCGTCGCATGCAGTAATCGATATTGCCACGCTGTTCCTCATGATTCTTTTTTCTCCGCCTTGGCTTTTTCACTCGTTTTGGCTTTCTCGACTGCTTTGGCTTTTTCGGCCGCCTTGGCTTTTTCGGCTGCCTGGGCTTTCTCGCTCGCTTTGGCTTTCTCGGCCGCCTTTTCGGCTGCCTGGGCCTTTTGCATTTCGTTCTTCTGTTTTCCGGCTTTGAACAGCTGAAAACGAGACTTCGCAATTCGCGGCGGAAAGTAGTTATTGTCCAGATCGACGTCCGCCGTTTCGAGATGTGGATCCAGGATCAAGCCTTTAATCGCCTTTTCCGTAATGATCAACTTGGAGACTTGTTGGTTGTTGCGTCGCCAGATTTCAGCGGGGATTCGCAGTTCGGAATCTGTGCCGTCTTCGAATTCAATCTGTAGCACGATCGGCATGACCAGCCCGCCATGGTTCTTGAAATCGACAATGTAGAAGTTCTTCTTAGTGGCCAGCAGTTTTTTCTCTTCCTCAGAAAGGCCCTTGAGCAGCCCCTGGTAGGATTTTCGTTCGGCACCGGTAACGGCAGTGGCATCGAATTTCGAATAAAAGTCCTTCAGTTCGGGGAATAGATCATCGCGTTTCTCGAGCGGTTCGTTGCGCTGCTTGGAAAGGCTGTCAGGTTTTTCGCCCCGCGCCTTCTTCAGTGGCTTTTCGACGTCGGGGTCGCGCGTGTCAACTTCAAACAACCGCACGTTCTCGATGGCGATGTCTGTGTGGTCTGTCGTGTAGAACCAACCTCGGAAAAACCAATCGAGATCGATCGCCGAGGCATCTTCCATGGTCCTGAAGAAGTCGGCTGGCATGGGCCGCTTGAACATCCAACGACGAGCGTATTGGCGGAAGGCGAAATCGAAGAGTTCTCGCCCCAGAATTGTCTCGCGCAGGATGTTCAGCGCCGTGGCTGGTTTGCCATAACCATTGGGACCGAACTGCAGGATCGATTCCGAGTTCGTCATGATCGGCACCTGTGTTGTGCTGCGCATGTAGGAGACAATGTCGCGTGGCTCACCACGTCGAGATGGATAGTTCTCTTCCCACTCCTGTTCGGACAGGTACTGCAGAAACGTGTTGAGACCCTCATCCATCCACGTCCACTGGCGTTCATCCGTGTTGACGATCATTGGAAAGTAGTTATGGCCGACTTCGTGGATGATCACGGAGATAAGCCCGTACTTGGTGCGTTTCGAGTACGTGCCATCCTTCTCTGGTCGCGGACCGTTGAAACAGATCATGGGATATTCCATGCCCCCAATCGGGCCATTGACGGAATATGCGACGGGGTACGGATAATCGAACGTGTACCGTGAATAGACGTTCAGTGTGTGAATGATCGCGTGGGTCGAGTACTTGCTCCACAACGGTTCAGCCTCTTTGGGATACAGCGACATGGCCATCACGCGGTTACCATTCACGTCGTGCTGCTGTGCATCCCAGATGAATTTTCGCGACGAGGCAAAGGCGAAGTCACGGACGTTTTCGGCCCGATAGATCCAGGTCTTTTTGCCGGTTGGTTTTACTTTTTCCGCAGCTGTGGCTTCTTGGGGATTGACGATGAACACAGGCTTGCCTGCAGTTTCTGCCTGTTTCAGTCGTTCACGTTGGACGTCCGTCAGTACTTCTTCGGGATTCTGCAAGACACCAGTCGCTCCAACGATGTGGTCATTCGGGACTGTCAACCGGACCAGATAGTCTCCCAACTCCAAAGTGAATTCACCGCGACCGACAAACTGTTTGTGCTGCCATCCGGTCGCGTCGGTATAAGCGACCATGCGGGGAAACCACTGGGCCATTTCGTAGAGGTAGTTGCCATCTTCCTTAAAGAACTCGTAGCCCGTTCGACCTGACAGGACTTTGTTATCATTGATGCGAAAATTCCAGTCGACTGAAAACAACACCGACTCGCCGCTGGCCAACGGTTTGTCCAAGTCAATCCGCATCATGGTCTTGACGATGGTATGTTCTAGCGGTTTGTCCGCTGCATCACGCACGCTGGTGATGTTGACGCCACCGTCAAACGTCTCACGCACGAGCAGCGTCTTAAGTTGGTTGTAAGACAACCGTGTGATGTTCGACCTCGTTGCAGTCGTGGCCGCATCGGAACCTCTGGCAAAAATATTCGCGTCGAGCTGCAACCAGAGATAATTCAAACTGTCTGGCGAACGATTCAGATAGGTGATCGTCTCAGAACCGATGATCCGCTGATTCTCGTCATCAAGCTCGACATTGATGTGGTAGTTGGCGCGCTGCTGCCAGTAGCCTCGACCAGGTGCCCCCGAGGCTGTCCGATAGTCGTTTGGCGTGGGCAAGATCTCTTCGAGTTGCCGGAATTTATCCTCCTGTCCGTACTTACCGTTCCGCACGCCATCTTGAGCCCAAACTGAAACGCAGGCAGAAACCAACAGGAGCGACAAGAAGAGGCGTGAAATCATGGTTGTAAAGCTCGTGGCAGGGCGAGGGGTCACAAACTACGAGTTCTCAGCCCACCGAGCAGATCGACGGGATCGCAGCACTTTTCTCCATTAAAATCGCCAGCGTATCTGGAGACAAGCAACGTCGCTCGTGTTTTCCCCAAAAGCACCTGTCTGAGGGGCGAAAAGAACTCCGCTCACCGCCGCGGCAGAAGCCGAATCTCGTACAGCCGGGGCCAGTTTTTGCCAGTGACAAACAGACGTTTTCCGGCCTCGTCATAGGCGATCCCATTTAGAACCGCTTCCTTATCCGGTCGCTGGTTCTGCGGCCAGAGCCTGCTGAGGTCGAAATAACCGGTCACTTCGCCTGATCTCGGCGAAATCCGTACGATATAGTCCTTGTACCAGACGTTGGCCAGAATCTCGCCATTGACGAACTCGAGTTCATTCAAATGGCGAATTCGGTTTCCTCCACTGCGGACCGAAAGTCGGCGGACGACACGAAACGACTTGGGGTCCAAGAACCGCAGCGTCGACGTGCCATCGCTGACAATCAAGTTGCGACCGTCTTGCGTAATGCCCCAACCTTCGCCCGAATAACGAAACTTCTGCCGCAGCTCAAACGTCTTTCGGTCATAGACCATGCCGACGTTGGACTTCCAGGTCAACTGGACAATCGTATCGCCCCAAGCGGTGATGCCCTCGCCGAATACGCGGTCGCCAAGCCGAACTTGTTGCTGAACCTGTCCGGTCTTCAAATCGACTCGGCGCAACGCCGACCGTCCGTATTTGCCAGTCCCTTCGTAAAGTGCGCCGTCGACGAAGATCAGGCCTTGCGAATAGGCGTCGGCGTCATGCGGATATTCGTTGACCACTTGGGCAATGTAGACTTGCGGCGGGCCATCCCGACCGCTGGCCCAGACTCCGATGCCCACAACACAAACAACAACCGCTCCCAACAGCACCCACCGACTTCTTCGCGGAGGCGCGATTCTTCGAGGCGCGATGGGTGGCGATTTTCGTGGTGTGATCTTTCTACCCATCAGGCTTACCTCGGTCGTTGCGATAAACTAACGTAGGGGAAACGATGGTTGGGTATCAAGGCCGGAATCGGCGATCCGGCGATCGGAATCACGGTAAGAACGGCTTCGCTCTACCAATTATTGCCAGTAGATTGCAATGGTCGAGCACAGCGGTGGACGATTCTCGATCGGTCGGCTAGCGTGCACCGCACGGGCAGCCGGTAATTCTCACACATCGCGTGTTTGTTGCCAACGGTCGGACTTCGTCAGTCATTGAGTTTTGAACGGGAAATCCATGAAAACTGCGGCATCTGACTCGACATCTGCCACGCCGTCGCAACGCGTTGCCGTCATTGGTGGCGGCATTACAGGCCTGGCCGCCGCGCATCGGCTTGTCGAGCTGCAACCCAATGTCGCCGTCACACTGTTTGAGGCCGCGCCTCGTCTGGGAGGCGTTTTAGAAACTGTCCATCGGGATGGATACCTGGTGGAAGCCGGTGCGGACAATTGGATCACCAACGTCCCCTGGGCGACGGACCTATGCAATCGAATTGGATTTGCCAACCAGTTGGCAGAGACGAACGCCACACACCGAGGCGCTTTCGTGATTCGTCGCGGCAAGTTGCGGAGAATCCCTCCTGGTTTTGTTGTTATGGCGCCGAGTCGTATCTGGCCTGTCATTATGACACAGATCCTGAGCCCGTGGGGGAAGCTGCGTTTGGCTTGCGAATCCTTCGTATCGAAGCGAGCAGAGGAGGACGACGAGAGCTTGGCTTCCTTCGTTACCCGACGGCTTGGTCGCGAAACCTACGATCGGCTCGTTCAGCCCCTGATTGGCGGTATTTATACCGGTGATCCTGAACTGCTCAGCCTGCGCTCAACGATGCGGCGGTTTCAAGATATGGAACGCGAACATGGCAGCTTGACGCGCGCCATCCGGAGTCAGAACAAAGACCGATCCGCGGCCAGTGATGGCGGGGCACGGTATAGCATGTTTATGGCACCGCGCGACGGACTGTCCAGCTTGATCGACGCGATCGCTGCGCGGCTGAAGGCCGATTCTGTCCGGCTTTGTTCGACGGTGACGCGGCTCTTCCGTAGCGGCTCGCACTGGAACGTGCAGACGACGAACAATGCAGCAGAGGCCGAGTCGTTTAACGCCGTGATTGTAGCAACTTCCGCACACGCGACCGCCAGACTGTTGAGCGAACTCGATCCCCAACTTGCCGACGAGCTCGGTGCAATCACGCACGCGAGCTGTTCCATCGTGTCGTTAGGTTACCGCCGCGATCAGATCGCGCATCCGCTGGACGGGTTCGGTTTTGTTGTGCCGCGCATCGAGAAACGCAAGATCCTCTCGGCCAGCTTCTCGAGCGTCAAGTATCCGCGCCGAGCGCCGGAAGGACACGAGTTGGTGCGAGTTTTCGTGGGCGGAGCGTTTCAGCCAGAGCTCGCCGCCTTGCCGGACGACGCGTTGCAACAGATCGCCACGACTGATCTGCGCGATCTACTGGGGATCCGTGGTGAACCCCGGCTCGTCGAAATCAGCCGCCGCCCTTCGGCAATGCCCCAGTATTACGTGGGGCACGAAGCGCGTGTTGATCGGATTGAAGGCCTGATGGACCAGCATGACGGGCTCCAGCTCGCCGGCAACGCTTTTAACGGAGTCGGGATGCCACATTGCATTCACAGCGGGCAACAGGCTGCGGAACGAACGTTGGAAGAGATGAAGCCAATAGTGCACGGGCGTGTGTGCTGAATCCGTGTAAGATCGTGCTGGTGGACCTCAACCGAGGGCATTGACCCGATTTGCGGCATCCGTAAACTAAGTCTGACCAAAAAGAGCGGGTGTGGCGGAACTGGCAGACGCGCATGGTTGAGGGCCATGTCGGGGCAACCCGGTGGAGGTTCGAGTCCTCTCACCCGCACTTTTTTTCTTTCTTCATCCCCC
The DNA here is from genome assembly GCA_030744725.1 of Pirellulaceae bacterium. Lineage (GTDB taxonomy): Bacteria > Planctomycetota > Planctomycetia > Pirellulales > Pirellulaceae > ARS98. The sequence goes on along the minus strand of JASLPZ010000284.1, from coordinate 3,808 downwards.
CGGCTGACTGTTCGACGTAAGCGCTCACAGGCTGGACGTTGTTTCCAAGGGAAAACCGAGTGTAGGGACGACAGTGCCATTCGAGCCAGACCCCGACCGGTGAAGACTGCTCAATCGGCACGTGGACCCATTTTGTCGAACTTATTCACTCGCCTACAGACGATGCACGATCAGCACTGCATGGTCTGCTGCAGGTGCCAGGTCTTCGATCGCCTCACAAACGTCGTCCAGCAAATTGCCATTGGCAGTGCTGGTCGCCTGCAACTTTGCGGCTAGCATCTGTGGGTCCATGATACTCGTGTCCTCCACACCCGGCAGAATCACCGTTGGCTTGAACAGTACCAAATGGTCTCCCGGTTCGAGCTGTGCCGTCTGCATCTGGTAACTGTTATCCGGTTCGCTGGCCAATGCTAGCGATGGACGGACCAGGGAAGTCACGCTCTTCTTGCCAACAAGCAAGGCACCCGCGTCTCCGGCCGCACAGTATTCGAGGATGCCGGTGTCCGGATCGATCTTGCCAAAGAAAGCTGAGGCGAAGTTACCCCCGGCTGAACTATTCCAGAGCGTCTCGTTCACGTGGCCGATCAATTGCCGAGCGTCATGGATGTGTTGAGCGTGCGAGCGAATTGATGCTTGTAGCGTGGCGGCGGTCAGTGCGGACTGGATCATCGGCCCTTCGCCGTGACCCAGCGCTACAGTCAGCGATCCGTCCTGTGGGATGAACCAGTCGAAGAACCCTGAATTCAGCATTGGGCTTTCCGAAGTCCAACCAACTAACCGCCAATCATCGAGCAGCGGCACGACGTTCGGTTGGTGGTCTCGTTGCCACTCGGCAGCTCGAACCAACTGCCGGTCGACTTGCTTCGATGAAACACACTCTGTCAACAAGATCTCTCGTTGCAATTCCGACGAAACACGACCTGCTATGATCTCGACCAGGTTCGTCTGCGCATCGCTGAAATCGGTGACCCGATCTGCAAACATCCACAGCGTACCCAACGGTTCGGTTGGACTTGAAACAGGTACGCAGATCGCCGCCGCGTAGGATTGAGGAACTTTCCAATGCGGCAAGAGTTGGGCATCTTCAATGACAACCGCGTGGCCGATCAACGCTTCCAGGTCCGCCACCGAGCCGCGCAAAGGACGAGCGGGCTCGAGTAAACAATGGTTCGGCAGACCCCAACTACTGCGCATCTTCAGTTCGGTCGTAGCCTCATCCAGCATATAGACTGCGGCCGCCTGGCAGCCGATCGCGCTAGCGCCACCTTGCAGGATCGCCTCCAATCGCACCGCCAAGTGTGCTTCTTCGTCGCGCCGCGCAGTAATCGGGACGCCAGCGGCCAAGTCCGCTTCGCGTTCTAACAACGCCGTTCGTGTGTCGTGCAGTTCTTGCAGCACCTCCGCCATCGACTCAGCTAACTGACGCGCTTGTCCCAGTTCGAGCGGCTCGTTGGCGGCTTCAGCATTTGCGTCGTTGTCGGTCGGCTGACTGGCTGGTTTGAGTACGAACCCGCAGTCATCTCCGGTAGCGGGAAGCAGATAGTCGGAGGTCTGCGAGAGATTGCTCGTCGTAGCACCAGCCTTGCGGAGCGACCAGCCGGTTATGTCTTCGAAGGCACGACAAAAACTCTCCAGGCCAGGCACAACGGCCGAATCGGACGACGGCTCAGTGTTGTTTTCAACATGGAGCTTGAGATAGCTGGGGTTGCTATTACGCACGGTGTCCGCCACGAATCAGATGTTATGAATAACAGCCCGATCCATGGTTACAAACCGTCGGTGCGCCACAAGCAATGTGCCGGCAAGCCAGTTGTCCATCACTGACATTCAATTACATCGACTATCGACCAGCAAATACTCTAACGCTTTCCTATGCTGCGTCGATCCGCCATACCACCCGGGACGTATAAGCCGCATAACGTGTCTATTCCGTCGAAGTTTCTGAAGGCGAGAATTCGACGAAGAAGAAGTCATGTTGCGCCCAATTCGGTGTCAAATCGAACCGCATCAGGACCTGGTCCTTGTTACTATGCTGGGATTGTTCCCGAGGAATTAAACCCAAAGGTGTCAGGATGCTGGCGGCGGTGGGCAGCGCGGCGAATCGTGTCGTCAGCGATTCGAGGTATTGGTTGGTGATCGTGCCTCCGACAGCGGCCAAATCTCCCCGCTCGGCTGAATCAACCGCGACGGCAGCCAACATCGAAATAGCGGGCAGATTGTCGCCAACCATCAGGTCAAACTTGAGCGCGTCAGTTTCCGCGGCCAGATCCAGGGGCGCGGGTATGTTGGCGTAACTACGCACGTGGTAACGCGCGATCGCCGCTGGCCCTTCGTTCCCCAACCGCACGATGTCCAGGGCCTGCGCCGGCTTGCCTTGCAGCCGCTCAATCGGACGTGGCATGACTTCCGGCGCCGAGGCCAGCAGCGTGGCCTCGCTCGGATTGGAAGGTTGATCGGGCTTGGGATACAAACCGGTGTAGACTTTGTCACTGCGCGTCGTTTCGAACATCAGACTGTCAATCGACGGAAACTCCGCAGCACGGGCAACGGCCAGACCACGGGCGACACGTCCGCGCCAACGTAGAAGGTCGGCCGTGCCTTCTGCATAAGCGGCAATTTCAAGGGGCAACTGAGGGGCGCGGCTGGCCAGCCCTTGCAGGGCAGGATTGATCACTGGTGCCAAGCTCTGATTGGCCGAACGGTGGATCAGCGGAGCACAGGCTTGCAAGTATTCAACGTACAAACGCACTGCGTCGGGGCCAGTCACTCGATTGGCATCGGCTTCGATTAGTCGTGCCAATGCTTGCATCATTGCGTTGTTGAATGTGGCAAACTCACTGACGATTTGGCTGGTGCTCTGACTACCGCCCGGATAACCGCCACCCGGACCATACATCTCAGTGGAAGCGGCAAGGAGCCAATCCAGCGTCCGGCAGCGGATTGTTCGGACCTGAGCCTCCGCCCATCGCTCGCCAAACTTCGCAATGGCCTCCGGCCCCGTGATGGTCGCACCATCAACGGAAACCATCCCGGAAGTTGCCAACGACGCCGCGGCTGCCTGCGCTTCACGAAGCACACCGGCAAAGTCCGGCGTTTCGGCCTGCCGACGTTGTGTCAACAACTGCTTGGCTTTGACGGCGCGAGCTCGATGCATCGCGGAATCGATGGCAGAGCGGACTTCGCCAAAGGGACCATAGATCAGATTCTGTTCCTGGTTGAAGAGACATGCCGTGGCGACTCCGAGCTGGTCAAGAAAACGATACATTTCCGTCTCGGCGGCCTCCCACTTGCCCTCGTTGGCCATCTTTGTGAGTTTTTCGACTTCGCGGATGCGGACAGGTTCCTGCTTTCTAAGCGACAATCGGACCTGATCCAGTTGCTTCTGTGCCTCCGGAGCGGCGCGGAACACGTTAATGATGTCACTGCTGGTGTCTAGCAGAGATGCGGCACGCATACGATAGTCGAGCCCAGCGGTTTCGCCCAGCAATTCCAATTGGCTGCCAAGTCGCAGCATCTGGGCAAGCCTCACATCGTTTTGACCGAGCGGCTTCCAGCCCAAGCGGCCAATCCTGTTCGCCTTTACGGATTTGGTAAACTCGATGATCTCCGCATTTGCCGTTTCGTAGAGTCCTTGAGCCTGTTTGGCTAATGCCCCGGCGTAGGCTTTTCCGTGGACTGCGATGCCGTCGTCGAAATCCTTGTTGCTTGGATTCGCCCGGACCAGGCCGCTGTCCCGGATTATTCATGATCCGGGGAATTCTTGAGCCTCCAAGAGCATCTAAGAAGTTGTATCACAACCACTTCCTTC